>CAYRXN010000100.1:0-4073 GCA_964428275.1 uncultured Planctomycetales bacterium
AGGCCATCGGCGTGCTTCCGCACGCGGCGCGGAGCCGTTCCCGCCCCGTCGCCACGGGCCTCGCCGTGTGACACGCGCAAGTGCGGCAACCGCAGAGCGTGATCGCCGAAGTCGGCGCCCCCCTCACCCCGGCGTTACGCGTACGCCTGGAGGGCGGCGAACAGGGCGAAGAACAATCCGGTAAAGAACACCCAGAACATCGAACACTCCTTGTGACAGGTTCGTCTTGCCGGCGGCCTCTCGGCCCGGCCGTACAATCCGCGGCTGGCGTCGCCGCTGTCTCGTTCCGACGCTCTTGCTATCGGCACGCCTTGCCCGATTCCTGAGCCTTGCCGCCTGCGCCGCGAGCTCCTAGGCTGCCACGTGTTGCGAAATCGCTGCGCCGGCCGGCCGCCGATGCGCGGCCCGCCGCGCGATCTGCCGATGCGCTGGGAAACGATGGCCGAAACCACGGACACGACCGGACGACCGATAAAGCCGGGCCACGCGCCCCGTGCGGGCTGGCGCGCGGCAGGCGGCGCGCTGCTGATCGTCGCTGCGACCGTGGCCGCGTACGTCCCCGCCCTCCGATCGGGATACGTGTGGGACGACGACCAGTACCTCACCGAAAACCCGCTCGTGCAGACGCCCGGCGGCCTGCGCGCGGTCTGGGAAGTCCGCTACGATCCCGATGGTCACCGCCTGAGGATCAACACGCCGCAATACTACCCCCTGGTCTACAGCTCGTTCTGGATCGAACACCGACTCTGGGGACTCGATCCCTTCGGCTACCACTTCGTCAACGTCCTGCTGCACACACTGAGCGCGCTGCTGGTTTGGCGACTCGGCCGACGGCTCGGAATCCCGGCGCCCTGGTTCGTGGCGGCCGTGTTCGCGCTCCATCCGGTTCACGTGGAGTCGGTGGCGTGGATCACCGAACGCAAGAACGTGCTCTCAGGCGTGTTGTACTTTCTCGCCCTGGCAGCGATTCTGCGCGTTTTCGACCATCGGCGGTGGGCGGCGTGGTGGTATCTGCTCGGCATGGCGTGTTTTTGCGGCGCGTTGCTCAGCAAGACCGTGACGTGCTCGCTCCCGGTGGTCGTCGTACTGATTCTGATCCACCGCCGCCGGCGAATCACCTGGCAGGCGGCGACGGCACTGACGCCGCTGTTTGCACTCGGGCTGGCGGCCGGCCTGCTGACGGCATACCTCGAACGCACGCACGTCGGCGCCGCCGGCGCCGCCTGGAGCTATCCGCTGTGGGAACGCGCGCTGCTGATCGCGCCGCGGGCCTTCCTGTTCTACGCGGGCAAGATCGCCTGGCCCGATCCACTGATCTTCATCTATCCGCGCTGGCAGATCGACCCGCACGCGTGGTCGGCGTACGTTCCCCTGGCCGGATGCCTGGTGGCCGCGGGCGCGGCGTGGTGGGCCCGCCGCCGGGTGGGGCTCGGGCCGCTGTTGCTTCTGGCGTTCAGCGCGGTCACGCTCGCACCGGCACTCGGGTTCTTCAAGGTCTATCCGCACCGCTTCTCGTGGGTCGCCGACCACTTTCAGTACCAGGGCAGCCTCGGGTTCATCATCCTGTACGTGTCGGCGATCGCCTGGCTGGCGCGCCGGATGCGCGGCGGCAGCGTTCGGTCGCTCACCGGCGTGACGGGGGCGGTGGTGCTGGCGGCGCTGGCGGTACAAAGCCACCGCCACGCGCGCAGCTTCGCCAGCGCTTCGCGCCTCTGGGAAGACACGCTCGCGGCGAACCCCGATGCGTGGATCGCTTCGCTGAACCTGGGCATGCTCGCCTCGCGCGCCGGAGATTACGAACGGGCCGCCGAGTACTTCGAACACACCGCCCGCTATCCGGCCGCGCGGTCCGAAGCGTACTCGAGCTGGGGCACCGCGCTGCTGCGTTTGCGGCGGCCCGAAGGAGCGATCGTCAAGTTTCGTCAGGCGATCGAGGCCGACCCGCGGCGATCCAAGAGCTGGGGCGAGCTCGGGGCGACGCTGGCCCGCCTGGGACGCCTGGACGAAGCGATCGAAGCGCTGCGGAGGGCGACGGAGCTCGAGCCCGACTGGCTGACGCCGTGGCTGAATCTCGGCTCGATCTACGCCTCATCCGCGCGCTTCGACCCGGTCGAAGCGGAACGGTGTTTGCGCAAGGCGATGGCGCTTTCCCCCTTCAGCATCGAGCCCCGGTTGGTGTACGCCGGCCTGCTGGGCAAACTGGGGCGCTGGGAGGAAGCCGTCGGCCAGTACCGCGCCGCGAAGCGTGACCGCCCCGATGCGTTCCGCGCCTTCGACAAGCTCGCCGAAGCGCTCTACCGGGCCGGTCACTGCGCGGAGGCGGCGCGGCTGTGTGTCGAAGGGCTCGAACGGCAACCAACCAACCTGCGCTACGCGCGCACGCTCGCCCGCATCCGGGCGACCTGTCCGGAGCCGGACCTGCGCGACGGCAAGGAGGCCGTGACGCTCGCCCGCCGGCTGGCCCGCCAACGACCCGGCAGCCCCCACATCCTGGACACGCTGGCGTGCGCGTACGCCGAAATGGGCGAATACGATCGTGCGATCAAGACCGCGCGGCGCGCCCTGAAAGCGGCTCGCGCACGGGGCGACGATGACCTGGCGGCGCAGTTGCGCAAGCGCCTGGAACGGTTCGTCGCCCACGAGCCCTGGCACGAGCCGATCCCGTAAGCCGCGAGCAACGAACGCGAATCGCCTGCCGTCGCCCTTTTCCCCACCCGGCGGCGAAACTTGCGGAAATGGTCCGCGTCCGGGCGGTGCTGGTGTATCCTTGTCACGGCGCGACACGATTCCGAACTGCCTCGACGGGAGGATGCAGCCATGACGGGCGTGGACCCCTGGTCACGAATCGAGTTGCAACACGGGGACATTACGCGTCTCGATGTGGATGCGATCGTCAACGCGGCCAACAGTCGGCTCGCCGGCGGCGGGGGCGTGGACGGTGCGATTCATCGCGCCGCAGGAGCCGCGCAGCTGCAGGCGGCGTGCCGCAAGCTCGGCGGCTGTGCCACGGGCGACGCCAGGATCACGCCGGGCTTTGCCCTGCCCGCCCGGTACATCATCCACACCGTCGGACCGGTGTATCGCGACGGCCGTCACGGCGAACCCGATCTGCTCGCATCGTGCTACCGCCGCGCGCTCGAGGTCGCAATCGACAACGGCGCAAGGACGGTCGCGTTTCCGGCGATCAGCACGGGCGTCTACGGTTACCCGTTCGACGCGGCGACCCGCATCGCGCTGCGCAGCGTCGCCGGATTCCTCCGCGGCAACTCGGACCTGGAAAAGGTGATCCTCGTGTTCTTCAGCCGCGACGACTACGAAGCCGCCAGTGCGATTCGCAGCGAGCTGATGCGGCAAGACGAGCCGTAGCGTCCGCAGCGTCCTCGGTGCAGCCGGCGTTGTCGCCAGCGTGCGGCACTCGTTTGACACCCATTCGGCGCCAAGCTAACTTCCGAACGTGCCGGAGGTTTCGTCATGGTGAAGCGTATGCACCGCACCGACTCGACCCAGACGGGGCTCGTCGCGGGTCTGGTTCTGGGAGTCCTGGCCGCCGGCGTACCCGCCGGCGCGCAGACCACGCAGCCGGCCGACGAGGCCACTCCGTTCTACTGGTTGCGGGTCACCGCAGACCGGGTCAATCTGCGTTCGCGGGCCGACGCCAACAGCCGTATCGTCGCGCGGGCCGTGCGCGATGACGTTCTCAAGGGAGTCGGGCAGGAGTACGGCTGGTTTCGCGTCATCCCGCCGCCCGACGTGTACTCGATCGTATCCGCCGACTACATCGAGACGGTCGGCGAGAACCGCGGGATCGTCCGGGTCGTCACCACGCTGCGCGTCCGCGTCGGCAGCGACATCCAACCCCGCGATCCGCTGCTGAGCGAGGTTCAGGTACGTCTGCCCAGCGGCGCCGAGGTCCGCATTCTCGGCCACCTCGACGACCGCTGGCTCAAGATCGCTCCCCCCAAGGATGTGTACGTCTACGTCTTCGGCGATTACGTGGAGCGCATCGACGAAGCCGAGGCCCAGCGGTTGATGAACCGCCCCGCTCCACCGGCTTCGCGGCCCGCGACCGGTTT
>CAYRXN010000101.1:0-4280 GCA_964428275.1 uncultured Planctomycetales bacterium
GCCGGGAGGCGTATTAAGCAGTGACGCCGCGTGGTTGTGGCGACAAGTTGAATCGATCGAAACTCCTGGAGAATCCATGAGCACGCCCACCAAGGTATTGAACTGGAGTGTTGTAACCGAGGGCGATTACACATTCGCGCATTTCGAGATTAGCGATGAAGGGGGCCTGCTGCGCGAGTCCGATTTGCGGAAGATCGAGCTTCCCGCAGAAGCGCACGGGCGGGAAACGCGCGGACTGATACTGTCCGGAAAGGGGCCGGTCTGGCTGTATGCGTACCTGACGCATCTGGGACATGCTTTCGCGTGGCTGGCGGTGTACGACCCGCGTCTGGCCGGCGCCGTCGTGGTATCGCGTCATCGCCCGGACGCGCCCGCGGTCGGCTCCGTCAGCGCGTGTTCGCCGCCGCCGGAAGCCACGCAGCAGCGCCCGCCGGCATAGCCAGCCAGGGGGAGCACCTGAACACCATGCCCCGAGTTGACGACCGTCCGATCCACTTCCACATCGAGCGTGTGCGTGACCACGCGCTGCTGTCCTTCGAGATACGCGGCGGCGACCTCGCGCCTGGCGACCTCGCCGCCGTTCAGCTTCCCCAAGACTTGGACGCGACGGCGGGCGTCGTCATCACGGGACGGGGGCCGGTCTGGCTCTACGCTTTTCTGTCCGGTCGACTGCGGTCGCACGCGTGGATCGCCGTTACTGATGCGAACGTGAATAGGGCCGTGGTCATACGTTCGGCTGTCACCGACGCGCCGTGTGTCGGAGAAGCGTTGATGGGGCCGGGATTGTTGCGAAGCGACGTTTCGCAAGCGAGCGGGCGCGGAACGCCGCGGCGCGGAGCGGCGCTTGCCCTGTTAGGAAACCCGCATCGCGGCAAGAGCGTCCTGGCGGCGGCGGCCGCCGCGACCGGCTGTTCCCGGGCCGGCCCCGCGGCCCGTTCCGCCCCAAGCTGACCCCCTGACAACCCGGATGCCGTGTGGGGGAAAGGGGGCCTTCTGCGCCGATCAGCACCACACGCCCGCTCAACTGCGCACCGCCAGCCCAAAGACCCCAAAAAACAGAACAACCCGAAGCCTGATGAAATATCCGGGCCAGGGCCCTGCGTGGGCTGGGCCTGCTGGACGCCGCCCGCGAGACGCTGACGGAGGCCCTTCGCCGCAGAAAAGGCCGGCCCGCCGACCTGCTCCGGGCGCTGCGTTACGAGCGCGCCCTGGTCTACGAAGACCTCGGCCAGCACGCCCGCGCCCGACGCGACTTCGAGAGGCTCTACGCCGAGGCGCCGGACTACGAGGACGTCGCCGCGCGATTGGGGTTGTGATGAACGCCAGCAACCGGCTGTCGAGCGAAATAATCAGCCGCGCCCACGGCTGCCTGCCGGGCCGGCTCGCCGGCGGCGCGCTGGGCAGCCTCGTCGAGTTCCAGACGCCCGAACAGGTCCGGCGAGCATATCCCGCCGGTGATCTGTTTCCCCAAGACCGGCCCAGGTGTCATGAGAGTCTTTGGCAGGCGGCGACGCTACCACTGCAAGCGACTCGCTGGTCTCGGCCGGGAATTGCCGATGGCCTGATCGTTCGACGGAAGCCGCAACATGGCGTGGCGAGCCCGGGCCCGGATCAATAAAAGAGTGTAATCGCCGTCGGAATGATCTGCTCGGCCTTGCCGCCGAACTCGCGCTGCGCCGCCTCGCGGTAGACCGGCGCCTGCGCGCAAAAGCGGTTCGTATCGGCCTGGACCCGCTCGGCCAACAACGCCGGGTTACGCCGGGTCCGCTCAGCGTCGGTTCGCACCGCGCTGCGCACGTATTCGGCTGTCTGGCAAACCGCTGCCGGTCGCCCGGCTTCGCTTGCCCGAATCGCCTCGACCACCGCCGCCATGCTCGTCTGGCGGGCATCGAGCCGCCGGCGCGCCAGCTCGACCGTGGCCGCGTCACGTCCCCCACCCGCGCAGCCCGCCGCGCAAGCCATCAGCCCGCCGATGAGCCAGCCGACCGCCAGCGACGCCGGCGAGTTGCGCTTCGCTCTGTTCCCGAACCCAATGTGCACGACCGGCGCTCCTGGTGGTTCCCCCGCCCACGCATCATACCGCCAGACCAGGCAAAAGTGACAAACCCGGCCGAAACATGAAGAGAAGAGGTGTGACCAGATTTCGGGGCAACCGTTGCTCGCGGGCGGTGAGCCTCGGCCGGCGGTTTCCACCGGTTGGAAACCGGTGCCACAGCCGGACTGCAAACCCGTGCGATTGCGGGGTGGACACCGCCTGCCAGGTCGAGGCCAGCGAGGTTGCGAAGGACCGCGCGGATTGAAGGCCCGCGGCTCTCCATTGTGCCTCGTTGCGCTGTGGCCCTGTCGCTTCGTTGCCTGCGTCCCTGCATCCCTGCGTCCCTTCGTCCCCGCGCGCCTCGTCGCCTTCGTCCCTGCGCCCCTGTGTCCCCTCGTCCCTGCGCGCCGTCGTGCAATGTGGAGGCCAGCCTCGAAGGCTGGCCCCCACGCGACGGAGGGTGCCGCGAGCTCTCCACGCAAGTGGCGCGGAAACGGCAGGTGAGGCGGAAAGGGGAGGCCTCGATGGCCGGCCGCCGCCCGGGCGGCCGGTCCGTGGTGCCGGGCGGGGCCCCGCACACAACGGACCGGCGTCCTTCCGGCGCAGCTAGTGAGAGAGCCGATCGACCGACACGGCGACCACGATCACGTGTTCATCGTCGAATCCGGGAATCACGGCGAGCACGGTCGGTTGCCCGAAAGCTACCTGCAGATCGGAATAGACCAACCGGCGGGCGATTTCCGGCTGCTGCACGCACCAGTGTCCGCCGTCGCCGGTCCCGTCCGGGCCGGTGACGCCGTCCATGCAGCATTCGGTGATCTCGCCGGTCAGTCGCACCGGCGTGCTCTTCTGGCTTTCCTTACCGGCTCCGATCGTGAGGGTGAAGTTGATTCCATCGGTGATGGTGTTGAATCCGACCATATACGCGGTGGCATTCTGGGCCGCCACCGGACTCAGGTCGGCCACGTACCGGCGGTCTCGCGTGACGCGGATCGGCATTTGCACGCGGCGAATGGCGACCTGGTTGCAGTAGACGAAAGTTTCCCCCGCACTCCACTCCTGACCGATCTGCGGCGCTTCCGAGGGCTTGACCAGCGAACACACCAGCCGGATCGCGTAGCGATCCGTGTACAGGGCGCGGAACTGCTCGACAAGGCTCATGAGCTGGTCGTGCTTCGACTGCTGGGTCTCGACCATGTAGATCCCGTCGGATACCGGACAGTAGGCAACGTCGAGATTCTGGCTGAGCCTCTCGAAGAGCTCATCGGCCACGAGCGGATGTTGCTGTTGCAGGAAACTCTGCGGCGCCTGTCCTTTGTTTCCTTCGTTCGAAGGTTCCGGCGGCAGCGGTGGCATGACGGCATTCAGGTCGCGAATGTCGTACACCCGCCAGATCAACTGCGCTTGGTCGTGGCTATTTTTGTCGACAGCCTTGCCGGCGTGTTGCTGGGCCCGGGCGGTCGGTGCGATCCACAGCATCATGGCCGCGAGCAGAACCAGAAACTCCATACGATGGGCGCGTACTGACATTGGTTTTCTCCTTTCACGTGTTCGTGAAACCAAAAGGTGGCCTGATATTCGGGTCTTTCACCAGGTCGCTGGCGACCGCGTGCGTGCGTCACCGCCGGCCCTTCCGCCGGCCACTGTTTTCCCCCGCCGGCGCCGGGGGGTTCGACCGCCGGTGGCCCGGAAACCGCTGCGAGGGTGGCTGCGTGAGCAACTGCCGACCGCGAACCCAACTTGCCAGCACACGTTCTTTGCTCAGGCGAGCCGCAGTGGCGACCACGGCTTCGGACACTTCCGGGTCCGCTTTCAAGTCCGAAAGTCGATCGAACACCAGCGATCGCAGCGCCGGATTGTGGGCCCACGCGTCACACACCTCGACCTGCCGGCGCGGCGGCAATCGCCTCAGCACGCGCCGGGCGCTGGCAACGGAACGCAACAGTCTCCCGATTCGCTGATACCCCGCCCGGCGCTGGGCGTCCGAAGCCCTCGAGAGCATCTGAACGGCCTGCTCCACGTCACCGGCGGCAAGGAGGTCATCGAGACGTTCCATGAAACGCTGTTCGGATTCGGTCCGGGTTCCGGCGGCGTCTGCGTCCCCGGCAGCCGGCGGCGGCGGCGATTTCGACGCGCTCGGCGGAAGCGGCCTCGTCCCGGAAACCGGCAGCGAAAACACGACGCGAATCGCCTGGTATTCTTCCGGCGCGGCGGCGTTCCTCCCCAGGGCCGCCGTACCCGCGCC
>CAYRXN010000102.1:0-2566 GCA_964428275.1 uncultured Planctomycetales bacterium
CGAAGGATTGTTCTACATCCCGGGCAGCCCGATCGAGGCGATCTGGGGGCCGGAGCTGGGGCGGTTCCAGACGCTGGAGATGAAGCAGTGGGAGCGGATCGTCCGCAACCGCCCGATCCTGCGCCGCCTGCCCGACGTCCACGGCCGGCCGACCTATACCGACGAGCTGCTCACGACGTATCGCGAGCAGTTCGAGGCCGATATCGCCGCGACCTCGCAACGGGTGATCCAGGCGTCGGAAGGCGGCCTGCCCCTGGCGGGTACGACGGTGATGCCGCTGCGCGAGGCCGCGGAACGTTTCTGCACCGAGCCGCTGCCGCCCGATCTGTTGCCCCCGCCCGCCAGCGCCGGCGACTGCGCCGCGAGCCTGCGCCGCGCCGCCGCCGAACTGGAACGCCGCCTGGGCGAGATCGAGCACCTGCGGCGCGTGGCGACGGAGACGGCCCGCCTGCTGGAACGGCTCGAAAAGCTCGTCGATCGCCCGCGGGAGTTCAACCGGCTCATCGTGCGCGTCGATGAGCTGCGGACGATCATCCACAAGTACCCCGGCATGTATCGGCTGGTGCTCGACGTGTCCGCGGCGGCGGACCTGCGCCGCTACAGCGCCGACCGCCGGCTCGGAACTCCCGCCGATGAAACCCCGCAGACCGCCCGGCGGCGCCTCGCGCGGGATCGCGAGTTCGTCTCCGCGTTCATCGAAGGCTGCCGGTTCCTCCAGCGGGTGTTGCCCGAAGCCCTGCGCCGTCTGAACGAGCGGATTCCATGAACATCGTCGCCGCCATATTCGCCGACTTTCAGCACACGTTCCTGGGCGGGCCGTCGCAACTGGCGACGCCGCTCGGCAGCCGCACCGTGCTCGGGCACACGCTGGCCCGGTTGATGCGGGTCGCGCGGCTCGACCGGCGCTGCCTGGTGGTTCGTGATGCCGACCGGGCCGCGGCCGCGGAAGCCCTGCGTCTGGCGGGGTTTGCGGACCACGTCGAATTGCTGACCGTCGATGACGGCCGGCGTCCCCGCCGCGCGCTGTTCCGCTGCGCCCGAAAGTGGGGCCTTCCGGCCTGGCGCGGCTCGCTGCTGGGTACCACCTGGTTCGACGAGTTCGTCGAACCCGCCGTGGTGGCCCGCGTGCTGGAGCACTGCGATGGCGACGCCGTCTTCTGCGTCGACGGCCATCAGGCGGCGCTCGATCCCACCCTGTGCGCGCAGATGATCGCCTATCTGCGCGAATCGGCGGACGAGGCCCCGTTCGTGTTCACGCAGGCGCCGCCGGGGCTCGCGGGTCTGCTGCTCGGGCGCCAGACGACGCGCGACCTGGTCGCGCAAGACTGGCACGTCGGATTGCTCGTCAGCTACCGGCCCGAGTTGCCGCGGATGGACCCGATCACCAAGCCGGTCTGCTGCCGGATCGATCCCGCCGTGGCCCAGACGGCCGCCCGCTGGATCGCCGACACGACCACGAGCCGCGCACGTCTGGCGGCGGCTTTCGCGGAGCTTGGCGAAGATTGTGCGGCCCGAGAGCTCTGTGCGTGGGAAAGGAGCCGCCGCCCCACCGGCGCCGGGCTCCCGGTCGAAGTCGAGATCGAACTGACCACCGAAGATCCGCTGCCGCAAACCACGCTGCGGCCGCGCGGCGACCGTGTTCCTGCGCGGCGGCTCGAGGATGGCGCCGCGCTCGCACCGATCCTGCGCGCCCTGGGAGCGCACGACGATCGGCTCGTGGTGCTCGCCGGCCACGGCGACCCGCTGATGCACCCGGCGCTGGTGGAGGTTTGCCGCCTCGCGCGCGACAGCGGCGTCTGCGGCCTGGCGATCGAGACGCCGCTGGTCGAACTGCCCGACGACGCGCTGGAAGCGCTCACAAGCTGCCCCGTCGATGTCGTCGAGGTGCGGCTGGACGCGAACTCGCCGGAAACCTATCGCCGCGTCCACGGGCGTGATGCGTTCGACCTCGTCCTGGCGAACCTCCAGCGCATCGAAGCGGCCCGTCGGGCGCAGCACAGCCCGGCGCCCGTGGTGGCGTGCAGCCTGACGCGCTGCGCCGCGACCCTGGACGACCTCGAAGCGTTCTACGACCGCTGGATTCGCACGTTCGGCTCGGCGGTGATCCGGGGGTACAACGACTACTGTGGCGTGCTGCCGGCGGATACGCTGCTGGCCTGCGAGCCTCCCACACGGGGGCCGTGCCGCCGCCTGGGGAACCGGCTGATGCTGCTGGCCGACGGCCGGGCGGTGCTCTGCCATCAGGACGTCGGGGGGGAGCACTGCCTCGGCGACTGGCGCGAGCAGTCGTTGCAGGCGATCTGCGCCGCGGCGCCGAACGCCGGTGCGGGCTCGCCCGAGCACCCCCTCTGTCGCCGTTGCCACGAGTGGCACCGGCCCTGACGCGGCATCGCCGGCGTTGCCCGTTAACGCCCGAAACCGGGGGAAATACAGACGAAGCGTCTTGCTACAGTTGATGCAAGACGAACGCCGTTGCAGCGAGGGAGACCTTCTCCGGACAGTGTTCAAACACAGCGCAAGCGCTGAAAGCGATCGCCAATACCAGAACCTATCCCCAAGTCTTCCA
>CAYRXN010000103.1:0-32757 GCA_964428275.1 uncultured Planctomycetales bacterium
TCCGGGTCGGCGCCCCGGAGCGCGTGGAACCAGCGCTCCAGCCGCCGGCCCGGCGGCGCGGGCGCGGCGAGCCGCGTGAGCAGATCGGGCCAGCGCCGCAGGTCCGCCAGGTCGCGGGTGTCCTGGTCGCTGGCCTCGACCAGGGCGCGCAGCTCGACCAGGTAGTCCACGAGCTGGTTGTTCGAGCCCAGGGCGTCGTCCGCCAGCCGCACGGTCGCCGGCGTCTGCCGCGGCGGCGGCGGGTTGGCTTCGTCGATGACGATCAGCCGCAGGTCGGCGTAGTACTTGAGCGGGTCGGCGCCCTCCGGCAGGCGCAACTGCTCCCGCACCTGCGCGATACTCTTGTCGAACGCGCGGACCAGCTCGTCGCGGCCGGCGCGTAACGCCTCGTAGACGGCCGCCTGCGGGCTGGCCCGTTCGTCGGGCGCGCCTTCGCGCAGGGCCTCGTAGATCAGGTCGAACTCGGCGTCCCACTGCTCGCGGAAGTAGTCGCGCAGGGCGGCCAGCCGCAGGATCCGGTGCTCGGGCGTTTCCGGCGGCGGGGTCTTGAGGAACTGCCGCAGGTGGCTCCAGGCTTCGTACAGGCTGTCGGGCGCGGTGACGTCCATCTCGGGGTCGGGCAGGTACTTGACCCCTTTGGTCAGCGTCAGGAAACGGGCGACGGCGTCGGCGTAGCTGTCGCCGCCGGCAAAACCGTCCGCCAAGGAGAGGATTTCGTCGTAGCGCGCCGCGAGCGTGTGGAAGTGGTCGGCGAAGTCGGCCCAGTAGCGCATGAGCTCGTTGGCCTGTTCGCCCGAAAGCTGCGTGACGGGGATCCAGCTGTTCGAGAGCCGCCCGACGGCCGTCGCGATCCGCTGCGTGGCCGCCTGCGTGTCGAAGTGCAGCGCCTCGACGAGAATCTCCCGCGCAAACGAGCGGGGCTGGCCGGCCAGCGTCGTCAGGGCCCGTTCGAACTCGGTCGCGGCTTCGGCGCGCTGGTCGGGTTCGAGATTGACGAAATCGAGCAGGGTTTCGAACTGGGTGCGGCGCAGGGCGGCCTCCTGCGCATCGAGCGGCTTGAGGTTGACCCGGCCGACCGCGTCGGCGTACCAGCGCGTGTACGCCGCCAGCGTCTTGAGGTACGCCTTGCGCGCCTCGGGCCGGGCGGCGGGCGGGATGTCGGCCTCGTCGAACCGCCGTTCGAACTCGGTGAGGATCGGCCGCACGATGCAGTCGAGCGTGAAGCGGGCGTGAACGGTCCCGACGTGGCCCTCGGGTACGTGGATGTCGCCGCCGATGAACAGCAGCCGGGCGTAAAGCGCCGCCGAGGGGGTCTGGTAGGCCCGGTAATGGCGCCACAGCGCGCCCGCGGTCTTCAGATTGGTCGGCAGGTCGGCGAAGCGGGCGTCGCCGCGCTTGACGGCCTCGGCGGCGAGGTGGCAGTCTTCGCGCGGCGCGGTCAGCAGTTTGCTCACCCCCATCGATCCGATCGCGAACAGCCCGACCATCAGCAGGACCATCGCCGCCGAGCCGAACCAGACCAGGCGGCGCATGCGCTTGTTGAGCGAGACGTGCTTGGCGCTGCGGAAGACCAGCCCGTGTTCGGGAAAGACCTTCTTGGCGTAGAAATCGTGGATGAAAAACGCCTTGGAATCGACCGCCCGCGTCGGTCGCTCGGGCAGGTTCACGCCGGTTTTGGCGCGGGCGAAGACGTCGAAGATCGGCGCGCCCTCCTGCACGGCCGAGGTGAAATAAAAGCCGCGGAAAAAGGGCGGTTCGAGCAGGGGGCTTTTCTGGAAGATCGTCGCGATGTAGTCGCCCAGCGGTTCGCGCAGCTGCCGGAAGGCCTCCGGGAACGTCACGATCAGCCCCAGCTCGTCCTCGGTGGCCTTGCGCTGGAGGTAGCGCATCTCCCAGTTGCGCAGGCGGTAGTAGACCTGGTCGAACGTCTCGGGGAATTCGTCGGGGTCGTAGGGCTCCTGGAACTCGCCGGGACGCGACCAGCCGAACATCTGGTTGCGCTGCTGGAGATCGACGCGGATCTCCTCGAAGAACTCGCTGAAGCCGCCCACGAGGTCCATCTTGGTGACCAGCACGAACGTGGGGAACCGCACGCCGAGCTGCTGGTGGACCTGGCGCAGCCGATCGCGCAGCACGGCGGCCTTCTGGGCGCGCTGCTCGGAGGTGTCGCGCAGCAGGCGGTCGGCCGGGATGGCGATCACCACGCCGTTGATCGGGCAGCGCTGGCGGTGCTGCTTGAGCAGCTTGAGGAAGTATTCCCACTCGACCTTGTCGGTCGTGCCCTCCTCCTGGAACGCGATGCGGCCGGCGGTGTCGAGGATCACGGCCTCGTTGGTGAACCACCAGTTGTAGTTGCGCGTACCGCCGAAGCCGGGGACTTCGTCCTTGCCGAGCGGGAAGTCGAGGCCGGAGTGGATCAGGCTGGCGGTCTTGCCGCAGCCCGGCTCGCCCAGCAGCACGAACCACGGCAGGCGGTAGACGCTCAGCCCGTTGGTCTTGAGCTCGGCGAGCTTGGCCCGGAACTTCTCGCGGTAGATCTGCTCCTGCTCGGCGATGTCGCCGCGCGTGGGCCCCTGCGATTCGAGGGCGTCGCTGAGCTCCGACGACTTGCGCGAGAAGAACAGCCGGCGAATGCCCCAGAAGATCAGGTAGAGCACGATCCCGACGCCGAAGATGATGAGCATCCAGATCATGCCCTGCTTGCTGCGCAGGCCGGGCAGCAGGCGGAACAGGATCGCCGCCAGCGAGCCGAAGCCCATCAGCGCCAGCATCATGCGTACCGCCGGCGGCAGCTTGAAGAACTTCATCAGGACCGAATTGACACTCATCATCGCCATGGCGCAAGTCTCCGACGTTGGTTTGTCTGCGTCTCAGACGGCCGCGGCTTCACGAGGCGGTATCCGCCGGCTGCGAAGCGGGTACGGGCGCGCTGCGGGCATTGTCCTCGAGGGCCCCGACGGTCTGGCGCCAGTAGAGCCAGGTTCCGCCGAAGTAGAGTGCCACGAGCAGCACCACCGCAATCAGGACGTACATGAGGCGCGTCACCGGCTCGTAGTTCGGATCGAGCACGACCGTGTGCTGTTCGGCCTCGGGAAAGAACTTCCTGGCCCGCGTCTGGGCGTAGGCCGGCAGTTTGGCGAACACGTGGGCCTTGTATTCGCGCCAGGCGTCGAGATCGAGCGCGTACTTGCCCTTGAAGCCGGTCTGCATCGCGACGTAGTAGACCATCACGATCTCGACCATCGCGTCGTAGTCCTGCCGTTCGTGGCGTTCGGCCAGCTCGAGCTCGCGCAGGGCCTCGTCGCACTCGCTGTAGAAGCTCTCGCCGCCGAGCGCTTCGGGGTGGCCCAGCAGGGCGACTTCGAGGCACTCGTCGGCCCAGCGGTCGCGCCAGGGCCAGTTGCAGTTGAGGATCATCACCTCGTCGATCAGGTAGACGAGCGGGATACGCGCCTTGGTCCAGTGGTCCCACAACCCCGGTTCGCTGTGGCTGCGCTGGTCGAGCTCGTTGAGCAGCGAAAGCGTTTCGGCCCGCGTGTTCTCGTAGCTGACCTCTTCGCCGCCAGCCACCCGCCGCTGGAACGCCACGAGGTAGAGCACCACCTCCACCGCCAGGTCGTACACCGAAAGCGCCACCGGCATCCTCCTTAGCCGCGCAACTTCACGACGAACAGCGAGAGTTTCAGGTTATCGAGCTTGGGCATGTCGGCCGGCGGCAGGGCGATGAAGATGCCCCGCTCCGTCTCGCAATGCTCCCAGTACGGCGCCGTCCGCGACACGCGGAAATAATGCTGGTCGGCGCTCTTGGGCAGGTTGGGAACCGTCCCCGCGCTGCGGAACTCCAGCCCCGGCAGGCGGCGCCGGTACACCTCGAGCGCATCGCGCGGCGAGGCCAGCTTGAAGTTGATCGACTTGAACAGCGTGAGGATCTCGTCGGCCTGCATCGGGCCGCGGATGCCCAGGTAGATCTCGTGATTGGGCGTGAACCACTCGTAATCCAGCTCCACGCCGTAGCCGTCGTCGTGCTTCTCGAACGGCCGCTCGATGTAGTCGCGCGGCAGCATGCCGTCCACCAGCGCCCGCAGGTAGCGGATCAGCTCGTCGAAGACCGGACCGCTGTCGTCGTGATCGTAGGCCGGCAGCTCGCGCGGGCGGCGCAGATCGTCCCAGAGCGCCACCCGGCCGATCGATGCGCACAACAGGCGGTAGAGCTCGAACGGGTGCAGCTCGGGCGTGCCGGCGAACACGCCGAACCGCACGGTCAGCTCGTTGAGCGCCGCCAGCTTGACGAGCTGCTCGACGTCGCCGGGGCTGCCGGTGGCGAAGGTCAGCGCCCGTTCGGCCGCGTCGCCACCCAGTTGCTCGGCCCGCGAGCGGATGTCGTTGTACAGGGCGTTGATCCCCGCGCAGAGCGGCTCCCACGCGCCCATCCGCAGCAGCGGCGGCACGACGTTGCTGACGAGTCGCGGACCGGCGGCGGAACGCTCGATCCGCCCGAGCCGCACGCAACTGAAACCGCTGCGGTCCTCGTTGCCCAGGAACACCGCGGCGCGCATGCGGCGGATCTCGATCGCTTGCGGGTTTTCGCCGGTGTTTTCGTCGTAGCGCTCGGTCAAGTCGATCTCGAAGCGCGGCGTGCGGCCGGCGAGCTCCTCACCGGCTTTGCGCACGTTGGCGCGGACGGCCTGGAGCTCGGGCACGCCGAGATAGACGTCGAGCGGCCCGGCGGCCTGGTCGAACTGCTTCTTGAAATCGCGCGGGTCGAGCGAGCAGTTCTCGGGGATCTTGACCCACGTGCCGTCGCGCAGCAGCAGCTCGCACGAGCGCACCTCGATGACGTGGTTTTCCGCCGCCTCGGCCGCCATGTCCAGGGCGAGAAACCCCCAGCCGAAGGGCTGCGTCGCGTCGAGCATGGCGCTGCGCAGCGTCTCCACCTGCCGAAAGGCTGCCTGGAAATGGTGCGGCCTAAGGAACTGACCTTCCGACCAATGCACTTCAGGCCAGAATCTCATGTTCGCTTCCCTGCGTCTGGACGCTCGGCGAACCGGGCCCGTCCGAGCCGCCGAATGATCGTTGAACGAGCATATTCTAACGCGGCGCGCACGCCGGCGTCAGCCCGAAAAGCACAAAGTTGCACGCGGCGCCTCGCTTGGATTTCCGCGCATGCTGGATGAATGCCGAATGGCAAGTGGCAAGTGGCGAATGACCCTTCGCCGCCGCCGGACCTTGGTGCGTCGCCGCCTCTCCGCCTCGTTGCCTCGCTTCCCCGCTGCGGTCGTTCCTCAAGCTCAATCCCTCCGTCCCTTCGCCCCCTTGATTGCGGACCAGGGCCGTGCCGTGGATCGGGTCTTCAGCCGGTGGAAAGCACGCCTTTCACACGGTCATTGTCAAGCCGGGCCCGGCCGCTCATAATCGCAGTGCCGCTTGCCAGCCTCCTCCGGGCGAGCGCGGCGTTCCGCGGTCGGGCCGACGGGACGCAGAAGGACGCATCGAGGAAGAACCCGGAACGACACCAGATGTCCGCCACCGATTCCCTGCCTGTTCGCGGCTATGACCACGTCGAGTTCTACGTCGGCAACGCCCGGCAAGCGGCGCATTTCTACGAAAAAGTCTTCGGTTTCGCGCCCGTGGCGCGGATGGGCCTGGAGACGGGCGTTCGCGATCGCGCCAGCTACGTCATGCAGCAGGGGCAGATCCGCTTCGTGCTGACCAGCGCGCTCGTGCCCGACCACGAAATCGCCCGCCACTGCGCCCTGCACGGCGACGGCGTCAAAGTCATCGCGCTCGAAGTCGGCGACGTGCAGGCCGCGATGGAGGTCGTGCGCCGGCGCGGTGCCACCATCCTGCAACCGGCACGGACCGTCGAGGACGAGCAGGGCGCCCTGACCACCGGCGTCATCGGGTACGCCGGCGACACCGTGTTCAAGTTCGTACAGCGAGCCGGCTATCGCGGCGTCTTCGCGCCCGGCTACGTTCCGCTCGATGTCTCCGACGTCGCCGCGTCAGCCGGCCTGGTCGCCATCGACCACATCGTGACCAACGTGCGTCTGCGCGAAATGGATTTCTGGGCCAGGTGGTACCGCGAGGTGCTCGGGTTTTCCCAGCTGGCCCACTTTACCGACGACGATATCTCGACGCGGTACAGCGCCCTGATGAGCAAGGTCATGGAGAACGGCACCGGCAAGTGCAAGTTCCCCATCAACGAGCCCGCCGAGGGGTTGCGCAAGTCGCAGATCGACGAGTACCTCGAATCCTACCGCGGCCCCGGTGTGCAACACGTCGCCATGACCACCGGCGACATCTGCGCGACCGTTCGCCGGCTGCGCGAACGTCACATCGATTTTCTGCGCGTGCCCGATTCCTACTACGAGGAGCTCCGCGCCCGCGTCGGCGAAATCGACGAAGACATCGACGAGCTGGCTGAGCTGGGGATCCTGGTCGATCGCGATGACGACGGCTACCTGCTCCAGATCTTCTCCCAGCCGGTGCAGGACCGGCCGACACTGTTCTACGAGGTCATCGAACGCCACGGCTCGCGCGGTTTCGGTGTCGGGAACTTCAAGGCCCTGTTCGTTTCGCTCGAACGCGAGCAGGCCCGCCGCGGAAACCTCGGCGAACAATAGGAGCGACCCCGGCGTCCCTCTCCCTGGCGGGAGGGTGACGTTGTCGTGGTACGGGCCGCGAGCGGGCCGGCGCCGGGTGGCGGGTTTGCCGGGGGCATCACGCGGCTCGCGCAGCCGTTGGCCCTCGGCGGATCGTCCGCTTGTGCGTGGTCCGGACTTCCGAGGCGACTGCGGCAGCCAGACGGCTCTGACGCAAGGGCGCAGAGAGGACACGCCCCATGTCGAGCCGGCGGGCGACGACGCTTGAGCGCGACCCGTTGCGCGGCCTGTCTCCCCCAAGGGAAAAGCCCCTCCGGGGCTCGCTCTTCAATCGGCGCAAAAGGGCGGGCGAGCCGAGCATGGGCGTTGGCGGGACTCGGCTCGCCCTCATCAGGGAACGGAGGATGGTAAACTTCGCAGGAAAAGGCTCGTAACCGCGCCACCGGGGCACACCAGCAGCGCATGTCATCCGTGAACGGATTACGAGCCTCTTTCCTTTCCGGCATGCCGGAACGCTGGCGGCCGCTTCAGCCGTGGCGCAGGCGCGCCGCCGATGCGTTCCCGCAAAACTCGCTTCAGTTGTCCTCCGCGCCGGAGCGCGGGGCGGCCGCCGACCGGGCCGCCGCACTTTCGCCGGGGCGCTGTGGATCGGGCGTCAGCCCCCAGGCGGCCAGTTCGCTCTGGACCAGCTCGTCGATCAGCCGGGTGCTCACGACCCGGTAATCGAGCGCCAGCACGCGTCGTTCGATCTCGCCTGCCAGAATCCGGGCCGTGGCATAGCCCACGCCGTAGCGTTCCTGGAGCGTTTCGGCGATGGCCGCCTTGCTCCACGCCCGCGGCTGGGTCGGCCGAGCCGGAACCACCCGCACGTTGCGCCGGCGCTCGGCCCTGCGCCGCCGGTGTCGGGCCAGCCGTTGGGCCACGTCACCCAGGCCGGTGTCGGTCAGGACGGTGTGGACGCATCGAAACACGTAATCCGCGGGTACCGGGCCGGGCGCGGACCGTTTCTGCATGTGCAGCCGCAGGGCCCGCACGAGCGGCGTCGCCAAACGGAAATCGCGATGCTGGGCCTTCATCGCCGCGACCAGACAGCGGTGTGGCTTGGCTTCCTGGAACGGCTCCAGGCCGCCCTCCCGCTTGGCGATCAGGATGTCAGCCGGCTTGTTCATGGCGTTTCCGGTTATTCGAACAGGTCTTGCTGGCCGGGGATGTCCGCGGCCGCTTCGTCGATCAGTTCCTGGGCTTCCTCGATAAACTCGCCCACGTCCTCGAACTGCCGATACACGCTGGCGAAGCGAACGTAGGCCACCTTGTCGACCCGCTTGAGCACGTCTCCCAGCCGTTCGGCGATGGCCATGCTCGACACTTCCTTGTCGAAGCTCGCGACGATGCTCCCCTCGACCTCTTCCACGATCTGGTCGATCTGCTCCGAGGTGATCGGGCGCTTGTACGCGGACTGCCGAATCGCCTCGCGGATCTTCTCGCGCTGGTACGGCACGCGCGACCCGTCCCGCTTGATCACCGAGAGCTTGACCCGATCCTCCACACGCTCATACGTCGTGTAACGCCGCTGACATTCGAGGCACAAACGCCGGCGGCGGGTACACCGACCGCCATCCGTGGCACGCGAATCGATGACCTTGTCGTTGTCGGCGTTACAGTAGGGGCAACGCATGGAATCGCGCACTCAACAGGGCAACGCGCCGACCGGCTCTGTCCCGAACGTGCCGCGCCGCAGCGCCCGGCATCGAGCTCGCCCCGCAGATGCCCCAATAACTTGATACTGCAAGTAAGATAACCCACAACATCGTGTATGTCAACCCAACTTCGAAACGAAATAGACATTCTCGGGCGATGCCGGTATAAGACCGCTCATGCCTTTGCCGCTCGCCGAGTTTCGTCATGGGGATCTGCGCGTGCTGGGCACCTCGCTGGCCGGCGAGGAATCGTTCGCCATCGTGCCCGAGCTCAACGTCGCCTTCGACTTCGGCCGCGCCCCGCGCGAGCTGATCGGCATCGACCACGTGTTCCTCACCCACGGCCACATGGATCACGCCGCCGGCGTGGCCTACTACTTCTCGCAACGCATGTTCGTCGATCTGCCCCCCGGGAACCTGTACGCCCCCGACGGCCTGATCGACCCCGTGCGCCGGCTGCTGAAGACCTGGGCCGAGATCGACGGCCAGGAGCCGCCTGCGCATCTGCACGTCGCCCGGCCGGGTGAGGACATCGCCCTGCGCCGCGATCTGATCGTGCGCCCGTTCCAGGTCGAGCACCCTTCCCGCCGGCGGGGCGGCCGCATCATCGAGGCGCTGGGCTACGCCGCGATCGAGGTCCGCCGCAAGCTCAAGGACGAGTTCTGCGATTGCAACGGCCCGCAGCTCGTCGAGCTGAAAAACAAGGGCGTCGAGATCACGCGGCGCGTCGAGATCCCGCTGGTGGCCTACTGCGGCGACACCGCCGTCGGCGAGTTTCTCGACCTCGACTGCGTGCGCAACGCGAAGATCCTGCTGCTCGAATGCACGTTCATCGAGGCCGACCACGTCGATCGGGCCCGCGCCGGCTGTCACATGCACATCCGCGATCTGCGCCAGGTGTTGCCGCGGCTGGCCAACGAACGGATCGTGCTGACGCATCTCTCCCGGCGGACGCTGCTCCACGATGCCCGCGACGCGCTGCGGCGCGAGCTCGGCGACGCGGACAGGCGTGTCTCCTTCCTGATGGATGCCCGCCGGCGCGGGCGGCGCAGCCCGCGGTCGCAACCGGACGATCCGAAGCGGGAACCGTCATGACCCGGCGCACGTCCAGCCTTTCCCGGGCGGGCCGCGGCGCGATCGGCGGCGGCCTGGTCCTGCTGCTGGTTGCCGGCGGAGGCTGCGCTTCGGCGGTACGAACGCTCTCGCCGCGTCAGCGCCAGATCGAGCAGGCGCTGCGGCCCCTGCTGGCGCTCGACCCCGACGCCAACTGGACCGTCGCGTTCAACGGGCTGTTGCCGCTGGGGCCGGACGTGCTCGACGTGCTCGCCGGCCACGCGGTCATGCGCCGCGTGGCGGCACCCGACGACCTGCGCGTCATGGTGCACACATCGCTGATGCGGGCGCTGGTGGGGGTGCCGGGCGCCCCGCGGTTGAGCGTTTCGTGCTACGAGACGACGCTGGACGTGCTGCACTTCGACATCAAGGTCGGCGGCCGGCCGCTGGGCGAGATTCACCAGCGGTCGCGCCACCCGCCGGCGGCCTGGCACGAGCTGTATCCCGCGGGCTTCGACCACGCCCTGGCGGCGCGCATCGACGTCGAAGCGGATCGGCTGGCGATGATGCGCTGGTGGGAGGCGCACCGGGCCGAGGCCGACGCGATCATCATGCGTTCGCCGCTGAGGCCGCGGGTGGCGAACCTCTGGCCGTTGCTGGGGCGGCGCTGCGCGGACGCCTGGGGGTACGACCCGCTGCCGGCCGCGGTGCTGTGCAGCGACGTGCCGCTGGAAGCGGCGCTGTTCCGCGAGCGCACCTATGACTACAACCTGGTCCGCGCGGCGTGCATCTGGCTCGTGACGTGCGCTGCGCCGGAGGTCGAACGCGGGCTGATCGACCGGGTCGCCAGCGACAGCCCGATCGTGGCCCACAACGCGCGGTTCGCGCTGCGCCGCAGCCCGGACCCGCGGATTCGCGAAGTCATCCGCCGCCACGAGGATCGCGCCCCCGCGCCGCCGACCCGACGCATCCGGGAGGTTCGCCGGTGGTATAATCCGGCGTCCGGCCGACCGATGGCGTGGCGCGCGCATCCCCTGTTTGCCGACGGTTCCTGCTGGTAAGGTTCGGCAAGGCGCAGGGTCCGCCGCGCCGCCCGCCATTCACGTGGCACGCACGTGTAGTGCAAAGGAGTGCCCTGCATGAAGTGGCTCAAGTTCATCTTCGGAAGTGTGCTTCTCATCGGCATCGCGACGTTCACCGCCGTGCGCTTCGGGGGCGTCGAGACGGCCCGGCTGCGCAAACAGGTCGATGAGCTCGAACAACAGCGCCAGCGGCTCGTGTCCTACGCCCAGCGGCTCAGCGCCCGTCGGCGCGTGGCGCAGGTGGACGTCGTGCGCCAGCGCGAGGACGAACGCGGCCGAACCGTCAGCACGTTGCTCTGGCAGGAGATCGGCCCCGACGGTGTGCTCGGCAAACCCCTGGCGGTGGAAGCGATCGGCCGGCTGGTCTACTTCGAAGCTCTCGTGCTCAAGTTCGAGCCCTCCCTGGTCGGCGAAGGCGACCCCGCCCGCGGGACCAGCCTGGCGATGTTTCGGCGCATCTTCGGCGACTGCCAGGCGCCCGATTCGGTCACGGAGCTCGACCGCACCGCCCGGCCGCCGGTGCGCGAGGCCGAAGACGTCGCCAAACTTCACGAGGAGCTCTGGCGCCGGTTCTGGGACTTCGTCGATGATCCGGCGCTGGCGGCGGAGTACGGCGTTCGCGTCGCGCAGTGCGAAGCGCCGGCGGTGCCGCTGAAAGTGGGACAGGTCTGGCAGGTGAGCCTCGACGCCCTGGGCGGCGTGAACCTCAGACGCATCGACACGCAGCGGCCGACCACCCACCCCGCGGCGACCGCGCGGCCCGGGTCGATTACCCGCGAGGGTTCGCCGAGCGCGTCCGGCACGCATCCGCGCGGTGCGGGTTGAAAACCCGGCGCAAAAAAGTCGGGCGGAAGCCGGTGGGCGCCGGGGGGAAACGCCGCAGCCGGGCAAGCCGCCCGTAGATCGTATTCGTTTCTGATTCGAAAGGCCCTTCTCAGCCCGTCTTCCTAATGCTACCCGACGAACGGCGGAATGCAAGGCCGGAATAGCTCGAAAATGCTAACTTCTTTTGTGGACGATGGTTGCGATACCATATTTTTTTAGTCCTCAATGGGCCGCGACCATTGCCCCGCCGCGCGGCGGCCCGCGCGATCAGGACAGCTCCTGTTTGGCCTTGCCGACCAGGTAGACCGAGCCGGTGATGCAGATGAGGTCTTCGCGTGTCACGCAGTTGCACGCGGTGCGGTAGGCCCCGGCCAGGTTGTCTTCGACCATCGCCATCTTGGGCGATTTTTCCTGGAAACGGGCCAGCAGCTCGCGGGGGTCCACCGAGCGGGGCGTACCATTGCTGGTGAAGATGACCTTGTCGGCGCCGAGCTGGATGTGGTCGAGCATGCCGTCGATGTCTTTGTCGGCCGAGCAGCCGAAGATGACCACCATCGAGTCGTAGTTGATGTTCTGGCCGATGGCGCGCATCAGGGCGCCGATGCTGGCGGCGTTGTGGGCCGTATCGACGACGGTCTTGGGCATGGCGCGGATGATTTCCAGCCGGCCCTCGACGTTGACGCCCGTGAGGCCGTCGATCGCGGCTTGCAGGTCGATGTCCATCCCCCGGCCGCGCAGCGCGTCGAGCATCCCCAGGGCGAGGCCGCAGTTGTGGGCCTGGTGTTCGCCCAGCAGCGGTACCTGCACGTGGTCGAACCGGACCGAGGGCGTCGTCAGGCAGACGCGCGTGTTGGGGCCGCCGGCGCGGGATCGCTCGAAGCGATAGCTGAACTCGACGTCGTCGCCGATGATCCACAGGGGGCAGCCGACTTTTTCTGCCTGGTCGCGGAGTACGCGCTTGACGCCCGGCCGCTGGGGCGTGCTCACCACCGGGACGCCGGCCTTGAAGATGCCGGCCTTTTCCTCGGCGATGGCTTCGAGCGTGGTGCCGAGCTGCGCCATGTGGTCGTAGCTGATGTTCGTGATGCCGCAAACGTCCGGCTTGACGACGTTGGTCGAGTCGAGCCGCCCGCCGAGCCCCGTCTCGACCACCGCGATGTCCACCTGCTCGTTGGCGAAATGGAGAAACGCGGCCGCCGTCATGAGCTCGAAGAAGGTGGGGTTGTCCTTTTCGAGCTTTTCGGCGACGGGGGCCACCGTGGCCATCAGCTTGGCGAACCTGGGTTCGCTGACGAGCTGCTCGTCGACCCGGATGCGCTCGCGGATGTTGACGATATGGGGGGAAGTGTAGAGTCCCGTCCGATAACCCGCCGCCTTGAGCATCGCGGCGAGCATGTGGGCGGTCGAGCCCTTTCCTTTGGTCCCGGCGATGTGGGCCACCTTGTAGAGCTTGTGTGGGTTGCCCAACGCCGTCAGGATCCGCGACATGCGCGAAAGATTGAAAATCGTCGAGTTGTAGCCGACCCGCACCATCGTCTCGTAGTTGGTCCTGGACTTCAGGAAGTCCATTGCCTGACGATAGTTACGGATCGATCCGGCGGTGCGCTGCTGCTGTTTGCGAGGCTGGGTGGTTCTTGTACGAGCGCTCTTGCCGGCCTGGGTCGGTTTGGCTAGCGTTTTACCCATGATGCCCTAACATAGCAAAAAAAGGCCGTTCGTCAATATTGTACACGCGGAAGTCCCGTTGGTTCGCCTTGGGGACTCGTTTCGTAACCCCAATCTGCGAAACGAGTTGGCGCGCATTATGGGACGGCGGGTCGCAGCTGGCCGATAGAAACTCACGGAGGATGGTATCCATGCGGATCGTCGATGTCCGCCTTCACGAACGCGCTTATCCGATCTTCGTCGGCGAAGACGCACGCCGGCAACTGCCCGTCCTGGTCGAGAAGCTGCCCGGTATCGAGCAGGTCGCGATCATCTGCGACGAGCAGGTCGCCCGGCTCCATCTCGACAAGGTAGGCGGCGGGCTCGGCCTGCCGGTGACGATCCTGCGCTTCCCCCCCGGCGAAGGGAGCAAGACGCTCGAACAGGCCGGACGGTTGTACGACGAGCTGGCGCGTATCCGCTTTGGTCGCAAGGACTTGATCGTGACGCTCGGCGGCGGCGTGGCCGGCGACCTGGGCGGGTTCGTCGCGGCCACCTGGGTTCGCGGCGTCCGGTTCATCCAGATGCCGACCACGCTCGAATCGGCCATCGACGCCTCCATCGGCGGCAAGACCGGCGTCAACCACACCGCCGGAAAGAACCTGATCGGCGCGTTCCACCAGCCGGCCGCGGTGCTGATCGACACGGCGTTCCTGGAAACGCTTTCAGATCGCGACTACATCGCCGGTCTGGGCGAGAGCGTCAAGCACGCCGTCATCCGCGACCCGGAGTTGTTCGAGTGGCACGAGCAGCACGCCGCGGAGATCGTCCAGCGCGAGCCGAACGTGCTGGAGCTGCTGATCGCGCGGAACTGCGAGATCAAGGCTGACGTCGTCGCCCGGGACGAGCGCGAGGACGACCTGCGGATGGTCCTGAACTACGGGCACACGATCGGCCACGCCATCGAGCACCTGCTCGGCTATGCGCTGCGGCACGGTGAGTGCGTGGCGCTGGGCATCCTCGCGGAAAACGAAATCGCGGTGCGGCGTGATCTGCTGGCCCCGGAGGACGCCGGGCGCATCCGGGGACTGATCGAGAAGTTGGGGCTGCCTGCGCGCCTGCCCCGGTCGCTGGACGTGGCTCGCGTCGAGGAAGTCTGCAAGATGGACAAAAAGGCGCGCGGCGGCGCCGTGAACTACGTGCTGGTCCGCGGCTTGGGCCGGCCGCAAGTCGTCAGCGACGTCGGCAGGGAGGAACTCGAGCTGAGCCTGAACGCCATCTGTCCGTAAGCGGTGTTTGCCGGCTTCGGTCGGGTCAAAGAAGACGATCCCTGCGGCAGCCGTTGCGCGCCAATCTTGCCGCGTGTGGTACTTCCCGTGCGCGTCCTCCATCGCCTCGCGATGACGAAGTGCGCGCAGGCGGGGCCGCGGTTGGTTCGCGCTCGCCTCACGGCCCGAAAACCTCAGGCACGCGGAGGGCGAATCCGATAAACTCAGCAAGGTACGCCCGCATCACGGCCGGGCGTGGGCAACGCGACGACGGACCCCCAGGAGAAACACGCCATGCATCGTACCACCAAGCTTGCCTCGCTGCTGTGCGCCATTGCGCTGATGATTCTCGCCGGCTGCCCGACGCAGACCCCGACCGAGTTTACGATCGCCGGCACGTGGACGGGCACGCTCTCATGCACGTCCACCGAGTCGCTCAGCGGAACGCCGCAAACGCCGCGCACCGGCGCGCGCGATCTGACAATCACGTTCGACGAGAACGGCGTGCCGACCGGGCTGCCCATCTGGGGGTTCGCGGGGGCCGAGACGCAGACCGTCGAGATCGCCCGTACCGGCGAGACGGCGACGGTCACATTCACCTCGGGCAACCTCGAAATCACGCTCGTCGTCACCGTGACCGAAGCGAGCTACTCGGCCAGCCAGGCTCATGTGGTGCTCGACGTGCAGTATTCCGCGACCGGCGGTTCACTCACGCAACAGGGAACCGCGACGGTGACGATCGACGCCACCGCCGCCGGCGACGTGCTCACCGTCACGATCACCGCCGACTACGACGTGACGCAAACCGCCGGCCCGGTGACGCTCGAAACCGGCGAGACCATCGTCTGTACCGGCACGCTCGCGCGGCAGTAGGGGGGGGGCGACGAGGCGCGGAGGTTTCGAGGCCACGAGTGCGGCGCAACGGGGTGGAAGGCCGCGGGCTGCAAGCTCGCGCGGTACTCCGTATGGAGAATGGCAACGCGAGAAGAAACGAAGGGACGGAGCCTCGCGGCGCCTGGCCGAGTGCTTCGCGAATCTGACGAGCGTGTTTGTTCTTCGCGTCCTTGCGTCTCGGGGACTTGGCGGTGATCTCGGCGCCGGGGGCGGAGACGGCCATTTGCGCCGGAGACGCAGTTGGCAGGGCAGGATCTCATGAGCGACGGCCCCAATAAGCCGGGCGACCCGATCGCCGATCTCGCCGCGGTCCGCCGGCGGATCGACGAGATCGACGACGCGCTGTTGCGGCTCATCAGTGAGCGCGGCCGGTTGGCCCAGCGGATCGGGCAGCTCAAGGCCACGGGCGGCACCCCGATCTACGCTTCCGACCGCGAGAGCGAGATCCTCCAGCGGCTGTGCCGCAACAACCCCGGTCCGTTTCCGAACTCGGTACTGCTTGCGGTGTACCGCGAGTTGATGAGCGGGTCGTTCGCGCTCGAGCGTCCGCTGCGGATCGCCTTCCTCGGTCCGCTGGGCAGCTTCTCGCACCTGGCGGCCTCGGGCAAGTTCGGCGCGGCGGTGGAATACGAGCCGGTGGCGGACATCCGCGGTGCGTTCGCCGAGGTCGAGCGCGGCCACGCCGACTTCGCGGTCGTCCCGGTCGAGAACTCGCTCGGTGGCGGCATCAGCGAAACGCTCGACGCCTTTCTGGACACGCCGGTGAAGGTCTGCGCCGAGATCAACCGCCGGATTCATCACAACCTGTTGTCGCGCCATCCGCTGGGCGAGATCGAACGGGTCTACTCCAAGCCGGAGGTCTTCGACCAGTGCCGGCGGTGGCTCATGGAAACCGGGTTGCTGCCCCGGACGATCGCCGCTCCGAGCACGGCGCGGGCCGCGGAGATGGCCGCCGGCGAATCCGGCGCGGCGGCGATCGGCAGCAGGCTCGCGGCCGAGCTGCACGACCTGCCGATCCAGGTTGCCAACATCGAGGACAACCCCAACAACGTGACGCGTTTTTTCGTGCTGGGGCGCGAGCCGGCCCGCCGCAGCGGCGACGACAAGACCTCGATCCTGTTCACGACCGCCCACAAGGCCGGGGCGCTCGTCGATGTGCTCAACGTCTTTCGCGACGCGGGCGTCAACCTGTCGATGATCACGTCACAGCCGAGCCGGCGCAACGCGTGGGAATACTATTTCTTCGTGGATGCCGAGGGGCACGTGGATGACGAACCGCTCAGGGCGGCCCTGGCCGGCGCACAGCAGCACTGCCTGCACCTGACGGTGCTGGGTTCGTATCCGCGTGCGACGGTCGTCATCTGACCGCCGGCGGTCGATGGTTTCAGTGCTTGAAGTGCCGCGTGCCGGTGAAGACCATCGCGACGCCCCGCTCGTCGCAGGCGTCGATGGTGTCCTGGTCGCGTTTGCTGCCGCCGGGCTGGATGATGGCGGTGACGCCGGCGCCCGCGAGAATGTCGGGCCCGTCGCGGAAGGGGAAGAAGGCGTCCGAGGCGGCGACGGCGCCGGCAAGCCGCTCGGCGTGGCCGTTGTCGCGGGCCAGCCACGTCGCGATGCGGCAGCTCATCACCCGGCTCATCTGGCCGGCGCCGCTGCCCAGGAGCATGCCGTCCTTGCAGATCGTGATCGCGTTGCTCTTGGTGTGCTTGCAGACGAGCCAGGCGAGGCGCAGGTCGTCCATCTCGGCGGGGGTCGGGGCGCGCTTCGTCACGACCCGCCACTGCTCCTCGTTGAGCCCGGCCAGGTCCCGTGTCTGCATGAGCACGCCGCCGGCGATGCGCTTGAGGTCCAGCTCGTCGGGGTTGGGGGCCGCGGCCATGTCACCGACTTCGAGCAGCCGGACGCGCTGGCCCCAGGCTTTCTTTGGCGGGTTGGGCAGCGCCGGCGTCGGCTCGGCCCGTCCGCGAACGATCCGCACGGCGTCCTCGTCGAACGACGGGGCGATCCAGACCTCGATGAAGAACGCCCCGGGTGCGAACGGCTTTCCGGCCTCCTTCAACGGCTTGCCCCAGCGCTGGTAGGTTTCCATGACCGCGGCCGCGAACGCGGTGGTTACGGGGAAGTTCACCGCGAGAATCCCGCCCATCGCGGCGTTGGGGTCGCCCAGATAGGCCCGGCGATAGGCCTCGATCCGCGCCGCGAGCACGTCCTCCGGCGACTCCGAAACCACCGGCGCAACCGCGGTCCCGCATGCGTTGGTGTGCTTGATGAAGCAGCAGACCGCGAGGACAGCTTCCCCCGGTGGTGTGGTACCACTTGTGGTACCGGCTTCCAGCCGGTGTTGCTCTGGAGCCACTCCCTCACTTGTGGTACCAGCTTCCAGCCGGTCATGCCCCCCAGCCACTCCCTCACTTGTGGTACCAGCTTCCGGCCGGTCATGCCTCCCAGCCACTCCCTCACTTGTGGCACCACTTGTGGTACCGGCTTCCAGCCGGTGTTGCTCTGGAGCCACTCCCCCACTTGTGGTACCGGCTTCCAGCCGGTCCTCCACCCAGCCGCTCTCCTCGAACCCCGCCGTCGAATGCCATACCCACCGGTAGTCTGCTCCCAACCCGGCCCGCTCCGGGTTGGTCTCGATGTACTCCCAGGTTTCGCTGAACTCGCGCTGGTGTCGCATGATGCGATCCCAGCGCTCCTCCATCCACAGTGACCCCTGGCGATTGAGTTTGCGGTTGATCTTGTTCGCACTGTAGCTCTTGATGCTGTGGATCAACTCGGACAGCGAAACGGCACTGCCGTCTGCGTACAGATAGGGAGTGAGCAACAGGTGCACGTGGTCCGGCATGACCACGGCGATGTGCAGCGTCATCTTGCGCTTGTGCCAGTACTTGCAGGCGGAGAGCGCCAGATCGCGGGCCTCCGGGGGCAGCTTGATGTTTCGGGTGCGGAACGTGACGAAGTATGTCCGCCCGGGGGATTGGATGTGCGGAAGATAACGGCGGGAGAGCGTTTCTCCCCGGATCGAGCTTGCCGGGCCGGATGCCTGTTCGGAAGACTGTGTTGGTTCGGATGGTCCGGGACCGGCTGGATTGGAGAGACCGGCTGGAAGCCGGTACCACAAGCTGGAAGGGCCACTTGGAAGCCGGTACCACAAGCTGGAAGGGCCGGTTGGAGGCTGGTGCTCCAACTTGGAAGGACCGGCTGGAAGCCGGTACCACAAGCTGGAAGGGCCACTTGGAGGCTGGTGCCCCAACTTGGAAGGACCGGCTGGAAGCCGGTACCACAAAGATGATGATGATGCCACGGTTGGTTGTGGTGATGTTGTTGGTGATGTTGTTGATGATGTCGCGGTCGGGGGGAAGGTTGCCGCCCGTGTCAGGTCGGCGCACAACTCCAGGGCCGCGCTCGCGTCGACGTAGTTGTTGAACGACAGTGGCGTCTGCCCGTCGAAATCTGCTGCATCCGCGGCCGCGAGCGAGAACTCCGAGACGCTGCCGGCGATTTCGAGGATCTCCCCGCGTTGATGAGGGTTTTCGCCGTAGCGCGTGACGCCCCGGCTGACCAGCCGCTGTGTTCGGAAGATGGGCGAACCGTCTTGGTTGCGATCGCCGAGCCACTGGGCGATCACGCCGTCGTAGCCGCAGGTGTTCCAGAACGCCGAAAACCCGCCGCTGCGCAGCAGATCGGCCCACGCCGAGTCGTTGCCCCGATCGCGAAGCCGCCCGAGGACGGTCGTGTAGTCGGCGGGCGAGGTCACCACGAGCACGTGCCGGTGGTTCTTGGCCGCGGCGCGGAGCAGGCAGGGGCCGCCGATGTCGATCATCTCGATGGCCTGCTCGAAGGTGCAGTCCGGGTCGGCGATGGTCTGCTCGAACGGGTAGAGGTTGACCACGACCATGTCGATCGGCTCGATACCCTGTTCGGCGAGCTGCCGCATGTGCTCGGGGTTGTCGCGGTCGGCCAGGATCGCCGCGTGGATGCGTGGATGGAGCGTCTTGACGCGCCCGTCCATCATTTCGGCAAAGCCGGTGACCTGCTCGACCATCGTGACCGGGATGCCGGCCTCTTTGAGGATGCGGGCCGTGCCGCCGGTGGAGATGATCTCGATGCCGAAGTCGTGGTGCAGGGCGCGGGCGAAGTCGACGACGCCGGTCTTGTCGTAGACGCTGATGAGCGCCCGCCGAATGGGGAGGCTGGGGGACATCGCAGGCTTCCCGCGGCCGAAGCAGCCGGCTCGGCCGGCGGCTGGCGCGGCCGCCGAATGCCGGCCGCCGGCGGGATCAAGTGCAGCTTATTTCTTGGTTGCCTGCTCCTCGGCGTATTTCTTCGAGACCTTCGACTTGCCGCCGATCGGAGGGCCGGGGCGCCGGGAGCGCAGGATATCCCCGGTTTCGCCGGACTTGGCGGCGGCCTTCGGTTTTTCGGATTCTGCCTCCTGGCCGGTTGTTCCGGGTCGTTCGAGTGCTTTGCGCACCTCCTGGACCGTCAGCGGCGGCGTGCCGAGGCTGCGGGCGCAGAACAGGCGGCCATCCGCCGAAGCGACGAAGACGGCGGCCTGTCTGGGGGCCGGCAGCGGCAGCGTAAAGCCGGGGGCCGGCACGCGCGCGACGCGCTGCCCGTCGTCGAGCCGGACGACCAGCAAGCGTTCCTCGCGGCTCAGCAGGATGGCGCGCTCGTCCTCGATCGTGAGCAGTTGGCGGGCCTCGGGAACGGTCCAGCGCACGCGCTGGTTCACGTCCACGATGCCCGTGTTGAGCGCGACGACGCCGTCCGTGGGGCTGTACTGGAACACGACCTTGTCGGTGACGACCGGGGGCTCGGTGAGCGGGGAGGAAAACCGCGCCAGCCAGCGCAGCCCGCCCGCGTCGGGATCAAAGAGGTACAGGGCGTTGTCGCGGCCGGCGACGTAGACGCCGTTCTTGTCGACGACCAGGTCGGCGGTGATGGTGCCCTGCGTGCGGGCCCGCCAGTAGAACGCCTTGTTGCGGGCGACGCAGGCGTAGACGTTGCCGTTGTCGCTGGCGTAGTACAGGTACTTGCCCATGCGCTGGGGCTGCGAGACGATCGGGCCGCCGGCGCGGGCCTTCCAGAGCTCGAAATCGCGATCGAGCGCGAACGCGTGCATCTTGCGGTCGATCCCGCCGACGTAGTACAGGATGCCGTCGCTGATGGCCGGCGAGCCGATCGGGAAGCGCGGCTCGATCCGCAGGATCGGATCGCCGGTGTAGCGGTCGTACTGGATCACGGCCGGCGGCAGCACGAAGATCGTGCGGTCGCCCGCGTGGCAGGGGCGCACGATGCGATAGCCGGCGGTCGTGACCCGCTTGCGCCAGCGCAGCACGCCGGTCGGAGCGTGGACGGCGAATACGTCGCCGTCGGCGGTGGCGACGTAGATCTGGTCGTCCACGAGGTAGGCGTCGCGCACCTGCTGTCCTTCGGCGAGCGGCAAGCGCAGTTGCCAGTACTTGACCAGTCCGGCCTCGTGCAGCGGTCCGGGGGCGATGAAGTCCGCCTCCGCCACTGCGGCCGGCGCCGCGAGCATGACGAGCACCCAACCGGTTGTGAGTCTTCGGAGCATGGAGGATTCCTTGTCGGGCCGCGTGGGGGGGGAATGGTTGTCTCCGGACCGGCCCGGTGGGGGCACGCGGGCATGCGTCGCCGCGTAAGTCCCGCCGGGCGCGACGCCGCTCGGCCTGTCGCCGGGCCCAATCCCGCATCGCGCGGCATCTGTCGCCACGGGTGCAAGCTAGTGGGGGGGCGGGTGTTCGTCAACCTTGTGTGCCCGGGCGGAGATGGCCTGGGGGGTGGCGAAGTTTCGTGCTGGCCGGTCCGGATGCCGGGTTGCGGTCGTCCTCGGCGCTCGCTGCGCCGCGCGGAGCTGGGGACCGCGGCTGTGACTTCGAAAAGCCGGCGCAGGCCGGAAGGACCGCGGAATCTGCTCACAGGCCGTGCCCGGGGAGGCGCGGGCCGCCCGCTGCTTTGAACGCCGGGGTCGGAAGGGCTACACTTACACGCGGAAAGGGATCGTCAGCGAGATGCGTATCAACATTCCCAACCAGATCACGCTCAGTCGGCTCGTGCTGGCGCTGGTGTTCTTCGCGCTGCTGTCGTTCTATTCGACCGAGGGCGACGGACGGCGCGGACTGCTGGCGGTGTGCTTCTGGATATTCCTCTTCGCCGTCCTGACCGACATGATCGACGGCTACCTGGCCCGCACCTGGGAGCAGGTCACCTCGTTCGGGCGCATCGTCGATCCGGTGGTGGACAAGGTCATCGTCTGTGGTGCGTTCGTCTTCTTCGCCAGCGGCCTGTTCTACGATGCCCAGACCGGCCGCAACGTCACCGGCGTCCAGCCCTGGATGGCCGTGCTGATCCTGGTGCGCGAGCTGCTGGTCTCGGCGATCCGATCGTTCAGCGAGGCCAGCGGCAAGAGTTTCGCCGCCAACTGGGTCGGCAAAGCCAAGATGTTCATCCAGTCCACCGCCGTCTGCGTGATCCTCGGCGTCCTGGCGTGGTACGAGGACACGCTCGCGTGGCTGCGCGTGCTGAGCGTGTGGGTGACGGTGGTGGTGACGGCGTTGTCGATCATCGCCTACGTGAACCGGGCCCGGGCGTTCGTGCTCTCCGCCGAGGCGATGGGCAGCACGCCGGCCGAGCCGCCTTCGTCCGCCCAGGCCGCGTCTGGGTCCGAGTCCGCCGAATCCGCCGCCGAAACCGCCGCCGGGCAGGAGAGCACCCGTTGAGTCCTGCTGGCACCGATCGGCTGCGCGAGGCGTGTATCACGGTCCTGGGCAGCGGGCACCTGCGGCCTGCTCCGGGAACGTGGGGGTCGGGGGTTTCGGCGCTGATTTTCGTCGTCTTCTGGTGGGTTCTGGCCGCGGTCGGCGCGCCTGCGCATGCGATCGACGCCGTCGTGGTGGCGGGCATCGTGGTATCGTCGTGGCTCTCGGGGCTGTGGGGCGAATGGGCGATCGCGCGCTTCGGCAGCAAAGACCCGCGGCAATTCGTCCTGGACGAATTCGCGGGGCAATGGGTCGCGCTGCTGTGGCTGCCCGCGATCGCGAGCCGGGGGTTCTGGCCGCTGGCGTGGGTCGTGGGCGGGCAGTTCGTGCTGTTTCGGATCATGGACGTCATCAAACCGCCGCCCGCGCGCCAGCTCGAGCGCCTGCCAGCCGGCTGGGGGATTCTGTGCGACGACCTGATGGCGGGCGTCTACGCCGCCGCCGCGGGGCAGCTCCTCTGGCGGCTCACGCCGCTGGCCGAGCGGTTGGGACTGGGGGCCTGAGCGAATCCACCGTGCGATCGATCATGCGGGCCGCGACACGGGCCGCCGCCCCGCCGGGAGCTCTCCAGCAACATCGAACCACACTGCCCCCCGATCGTAGACGATATAATCGCAGGTCGCCGCACGCAGCATCGACCGATAAACCACGCGGAGAGTTGGATGACGGAAACGCTCACGCCGACGGAGCCGGCGCAGTCCCGGGTCGAGCCCCCTGATCCGGCTGTCGCCTTGCGCCGCGAGCTGCGCCAGCGGTTCGAGGCGTGCGAGCTGCTGCGCCCCTGGCGCGTGGGCCGGTACGAACCCGGCGAGTATCTCGACCTGTCCGTGACGGGGGTGACGCCCGCCCACACGGCGCGGGTGGTGGCCCGTGTCGAGCGGTTCGTCGGCGGCGGGTTCGCGGGCCAGGTTTATCGGGTCCGGCTCGACCGCATCGACGCCGACGAGGGCCCGGTCGCCGGCCTCGAAGTCGGCAGCGTCTACGCGATCAAGATTCTCAAGCCGCCGTCGGCGTTCGCGTGCGTGTTCCGCGATTTCCTCTACTTTCTGGCGTACCAGGGCGCGTTCAGTGCCCAGGTGAACCCCGACGCCGTCCGCGTCGGCGTGCTGTGGCAAAAGCTCATCCGTCGCGCCGCGCGGCGGCGCTTCGGGCGCGACGACGCCATCTGCGATACCTACGCGACGTTCTACGACGCGAACTTCCACAGCTTCGGCGAGATCAACGAGTGGGTTTCCGGGCGAATCTGGAAGTTCGAGGTGGACGATCGGCTGTTCGAGCGCTGGGAGTTCGAGGGAGACCCGCCGCCGGATATCAACAGCCCGGAGTATGTCACCAAGAAGCTGTTCATGGATGACCTGGTGGCGCTGCTGCACGAGATGGGCGCGCCCGAGCTGGCCCGGCAGTACGAATGGTGGACGTGCAAGAGCCAGCCGAACGCACTCAAGCGGCTCAGTTACGAGCATTCGCCGCGCGAGGGCGTCACGGCGATCGACTTCCGCGCCGGGCTGGCGCTGCTGCCGTTTCTGCCGATGAGCCCGGCGGACTTCCCGCTGATCCTGCGCGGGCTGCGTCACGGGCGGATCGTGCAGTTCGACCGCAGCGATCCGCAGCGGCTCGAGCGGTTCATCGAGACGCACCGCGAGGACTTCGAAGATCTCGCCCCGGTCGTCGCCGAACTGAAGGAAAAGGAACGCATCTACCGTGCCTCGCTGCCGGACGTCACGCATCACCACGTGCGCCTGCTGACCGACACGAAGTTGCGCCGCTCGGTGCGCGAGGGCACGATCACGGGCTGGCGTTACGGCGGCCGGATCGACGACAAGCACGCCGAGCGCCTGCGGCGCCGGCCGGGGCTGTTCGCGTGGATCTACACGGTCTCGCTGATTCCGCTGCTGGGGCCGCTGGTACTGCGGCTCTGGGGCGACAAGCGCCGCCGGGCGCACGTCAAGCGGATGCTGACGAGTCCCCGCTACCTCTGGCGGGCGATGCGCGGCGTTCGGATCGAAGTGTTGGTCAACTGGCACCGGCAGGGCCGGCTTGCCGACGGGCGGGCGCTGGCGCTGGTCGATCGGCCGGTGCGCTTCTGGGTGCAGCGCATCCTGGTGAGCTGGATGCCGCCGCCGTGGCACCGCGCGTTGTGCGAGCCCTCGTGGGGTTGGCAGGTCTTGCGCGAGAAACTCCGGTTTCTGTTGCGTTTTCTGCGTGACGCGCCGTTTCGCGAACAGTGGTTGCTCGAACAGGTCCGCCTGGGGCGCGAGGAGGGCATGCTTTCGCCGGAGGAAGCCGACAAGATCGAGGCCCAGGTCAAAGACCCGTTCATTCAGAAGTACCTGCGGTGCCTGGCCGTCCACCTGTGCACGGTCCCGGTGACGCAGGTCGTGATGGTCCTGGTGGGGGCGGCGGTGACGGGCTACTACCTCACGGCCCGCGGGCTGCCCTGGGCCCAGGCGCTGGCCGCGGGCACGGCGGCAGGAGCGCTGGTCCAGTTTCTGCCGATCTCCCCCGGCTCGATCGCCCGCGGGTTGTTCGTTCTCTACATGATGATCCGCGAGCGCGACGTCAAGAACTACTACATCGCCGCCCCGATCTCGTTCCTGCACGTGGTCGGCTATCTCGCGTTTCCGCTGCAGATGGTCGCGCACGACCCGGCGCTGGCCCGTTTCATGGCCGGCCGCTGGGCCACCAGCGCCGTGCGGTTCGTGCCCGTTTTCGGAGAACACGGCGGACTGCCCGAGCACGCCGTCTTCGATCTGTTTTTCAATCTGCCGCTGTCGGCGCGGCGCTACTTCCACCGGCGGCCGTTCGCGACCGTCGCGTACATTCTGCTGCTGCTGGCGCTGCTGGCCTATCCGCTCGCGGTTCTGGGCACGCTGGCCTACGCGGGCTACGTCACGCTGACCTAGCCGGTTCGGGCGGCGCGAAGGAATCGACGTTCGGCAGCAGTGTGGCGGCGCGGTGCAGGACGATTTCGTTGTAGCCGGTTTGCCGGAAGACTTCCGCGGCTTGCTGGATCCACGAGGACAGCGCGCGGATGCGGTCCCGCTCGGCCTTCAGGTCGCCGCGAAGCCGCGGCCAGCCCAGTGGTACGGGGAAATCCGACCCGAACAGCAGCTTGCCGTGCAGGTCTTGTCGGCGGGCCAGCGCGCGCAGAAAACCGACTTTCCCCCAACTGGTCAGGGCCGACACGTCGGCAAACAGCGGCGCGTCGGCGAAGTCGCCCAGCAGCGCGTCGAGCAGCAACTGGTGCGAGCCGCGTCCGCCCAGAGGTGTCGGCGGCGTGGCGACGTGGGCGATGATCGTGATCGGCATGGTCCCCTCGCGCCGCAGTTGCGCCAGCGCGGCCAGCCACGGTGCCGCCGGGCGATACGCCGGGTGCTGGGTTGCCAGCGTGAACTCGGCCCCGCAGTGCACCAGCAGCGGCAGTCCCAGTTCGGCGCAACGCCGCATCACCGCGCGGGTGCGCGGATCGTGCGGGGCGATGTTCTGGTGCAGCGGGATCCACTTCAGCAGGCAGGCTCCGCCGGCGAACACCTCCTCGACGCACGCGACCGCGTCGGCGCGATAAGGGTGAACCGACGCCCCGAACAGGAACCGGCCCGGATGCCGTCGGCAGGTTTGCGCGATCAGGCTGTTCGACGTGTAGATGTCGCTGCCGCGCTGGCGGGAGGAGGTCGGCCAGCGCGTCGGCCGGCCCCCGTCGTCGTGGTACCGATCGAACGCCAGCAACACGATGCGCTGGACGGGACCGTCCGCGGTCAGGTGGCGCTCGTAGAACCGTTCGAGGGCCGCATCGAGCGCGCCGCCGGATGCCGTGCCGGACAGTCCGAGCCAGCGCCGCGCGATCCGCCACGCCGGGCGGCGCAGGCATCGCGGCGAAACGCACGAGTCCAGCGCCGGCGCGCCGGATTCGGCCAGCGGCTCGAACGAGAAGCGTTCGTCGCCGCTGGCGAGACGGCGGGCAAAGGTGTAGTGGCAGTGGATATCGACGATCACGGCTGATCCGCCTGTCGTGCGGGCGGCTCGGGCGCACCGCGGTCGCCCGCGACGGCGGGCGGTTCGGGTGGCTCGGTCTGATCCAGCCCGGGTTCGCGGGCGGCCCAGGCGGCCAGGTCGTCGGCCAGGCTCTCGGGGGCCGGCCGGCGCGCCCGGAGCGCTTCGGGCCTCGGGGGGCGCGCCACGGATCGCCGCAGGATCAGCCACACGATGACCATGCCGGCGACCAGCGCGGCAACAATCCCGAGCGGCCCCCGTTTGGGGAGCCGCTGGCCGGCGGCCGGCCCGGTACGCGAAATCAGCGTCGGCGCCTGGCCGACGAGTAGGGCGGCCTGGCAGAGTCGGTTCGAGGGGCCGTAATAGTTGCGGATCATGACGAAGTAGCCGGTCACGCGGATCGTGGCCCCGACGGGGATATCGCCCGCGTCGTCCGTGAGGATCACCGTCGCGGCCAGCGGCTGGCCGGGTGTCCACAGTTCGAGCTGCCATACGCGCCCCAGATCGCGTTGTTCCGGCTGGACGAACTCCCACGCCTTGTTCCGCCCGACCGTGCCGCGGATCGTGACGGGAAGGCCGCGAAAGTCCGCCGGCCGCTCCAGGAGCGCGCGCCAGTCGTTCACTTCGATCGGGGCGGCATCTTCCGGGGACACGTCCGGGCGCTTGACGTATCGGAGGACCGCGTAGAAGCCGGGTTGGGCGAAACTGAGTGAAAAGTCCGTCGTGCCTGCCAGCGCCGCACGCACATCCGGGGGCAGCGCGGGCCGCGTGGCGGGATGGCCCGCCGTCGGCGGGCGTCCGGCCGCGCAAACGGCCATCGGCAGGAGCCAGGCCCCGAGCATCGCGGCGTTGCGGCTCATCGCACCCCGTTGCCTTTCAGTAGTCGCCGTCCTGGTCCCACGGGTAGCTCGGTGCCGTCGTGGTCGCGGGGGTCGAAGCGGTCGCGGGCGCCGAGGCCGTCGGCTTCTCGCGCGGCTGGAGCGACGCCGGCGCCGGCGCCATGCGCCACTGGCCACGCTCCCTGAATACCAGGATCGCGACCTCGCGATGCGTGCGGCGGAGCTTGACCTGACGCTCCTTGCTCAGCTCCACCACGCTGACGACACGATAGACCGGCGGCGGGACGCGCGGATAGTCGATCTGGTCGATCGATTCGACCCGAACCGACTCGATCGCGTGGAAGATCGCTTCGAACCGCTCGCGGCTCTCCGGTTCATACATCCGGCTGACCAGACGCCGATAGCCGAGATAATCGCCAACGAGACAGGTTGCCAGAAACTCGTCCAGGAACGCGGCCACCTCCGGGTGCGCCGTGCGCAGCGCTTCCGGGAAGTCGAGCGAGGGCAGATGCGCCTGGGCGGCCGGCTGCGTGGCGGAAGGCGGTGGCTGCTCCGCCTTGCGCCGACACCCGCCCAGCAACGCCAACACGGCCATCCCCGCGACCGCCCAGCGCCAGGCCCTCATCGCCGCGGTATCCGCGTGGCGGAAGCGCGTCACGCCCGGGACCCCGCGCCGTCTCGCGTTGGAGTCGCTCCGGTTCTTCATACCAAAAATGCTACCCGAACCGCCCACCCTCGGCTATCGCATCCGCGCGGCCGTCCGCCACCGGGGGGCCGGGTCGGGAGCCGCTCAGGGGTGCCCGCCGCCCGGGCTGGCGGGCTGCGAGGTCTGGTCTTCGCCGGCGTTTTCGTCCTCGGCGTGTTCCTCGAAGTAGCCGAGTGCCTGGAAGCGCGCCCGTTCCTGCGCGCTGATCTCGGCGGACTGTTCTTTGACGCCGCGGCCCAGGGCGGCGTTTTCTTTCAGTTGGCGCTCGAGCAGCCCGCGCAGCCGGGCGAGCTGATCCGGCTCGACGGTGGCGAGGTCGTGTTGTTCGCCGGGGTCGGCGTCGAGGTCGTACAATTCGTAGCGCTTCTCCTCCGGATACGCCAGCAGCTTCCATTTGCCCGCCACCAGGGCCTTTTCCCGCGGCCGTTGCTTGACCGCCTCGGCCAGTGCGATCGTCTCCACGCCGCCGCCGGTGCGGATCAGGCCCGCGAGCGTGCGGGCCTGGATGCCGTCGGGCGGGCTGATGCCGACGAGGTTCAGGATCGTGGGCATGACGTCGAACAGCCGCACGGTTCGGCGGATCCGCGCCCCGGCCGGCAGGTGCCCCGGCCAGCGCAGGATCAGCGGGACGTGCAACTGGTCCTGATGGGCGCTCAGACCGTGCGCCCAGATGCGATGCGCGCCGAGCGCCTCGCCGTGGTCGGCGGTGAGGATCACGAAGGCGCTCTCCCACAGGCCCAGTCGCTGGAGCGCGCCGCGCAGGTCCGCGAGGTAGGCACTGGCCTGCGGTACGCCGGCGTCGTAACGCGCCCGCCAATACTCGGCGAAGCGAAACAGCTCGCGGTGACGCGGGTTGTCGCGGTAGGCCACCGCGGACTTGCCGAAAAAGCGCCCGTGGCGTTTGCGTTCCGCCGGTGTGAGCAGGCGTTTGTCGGGCATGCGCCGCACCGCATCCACCAGTGGCTCGACGTACTTCGCGTCGGCCTTGTAGGGGTCGTGCACGTCCATGTAGTGCAGATAGAGGAAAAACGGCTTGTCCGTCTCGCGCTTCCGCAACCACTCGAGCGCGGCGGCGTTGACGACCCGGCCCGGCGTCGTGTTGGCGGCGAAGCTCGAATCGAAGTGTTCGAATCCCTGGGCGAAGCCGAACTTGGCGGTGACAAATGGATTGGCGGAAAATCCCGCGGTCTGGTAGCCGTTGTCGCGCAGCACCTCGGCAAGCGTGGTGAACTGCTCGCCGAAGTAGCGGACCTTGCCGGCCGCCTGCGCCGAGCGGAGCGCCTCCTGGTAGCTCGTCACCTTGTGGACCGACGGGTAGTAGCCGCAGAAGAACGATGCGACCGAGGGCAGCGTCCAGGGGGCCGTCGCGATCGTGCGCTCGAACAGGACGCCTTCGCTGGCGAGGGCGTCCATGGTCGGGCTCAGCCCGCGGGGGTCGCCGTAGCAACCCAGACGGTCGGCCCGCAGCGTGTCGACCAGGATGAAGACGATGTTGGGGTGGTCCGCGGTCGCGCCGGCCGCGGGCCTCGGCGTATCGACTTGCGGTCCCCTCCGGCATCCCCCGGCGAGCGTCAGGACGCCGGCGAATACGACGATCCACAGCCTGCTGCATGGGTTCTTGATCATCCGTGGCTTCCTGTGTACCGGCGCTCCGCTTCCCGCGGGCGGACCCCGACAGGACACGCCAGGGGGTCGATGGCGCACGCGGGCGAACTGCCTCCAGGGGATGGTATCGGCTGGTCCGTCGTGCGCAAACGACTGAGACCGGTTCTCGGCGCACCGGCGGGAGGCCGCCGCGTGGTGCGCGGGCGGCGCCGGCGAATACGCGCGCCCCCCTCCGCGGCCGGGCCGGCCGAAGCCTGCGCCGCCGTGGTGGGAGGAGTTCTGCCGGCAGGCAGACGGGATGAGGTGCTCAGGCTACTCCCAGTGGGCCCCGCTCGGCAGTGGAACCTGCGGATTCACCGTTCCGTAGTAGCCGTACAGGAACTCGATACCGTGGATCAGCAACACCCGCGACCGGCCGGCGGCCGCGTGGCCGTCGAAGAACAGTGAATTGGTCTCGCCATCGCCGCGATCGGCGCGAATCTGTGCCGAAGCGGCGGCCCGCGCGCCGGGACTGTCGAAGAAATGGAACCGCCTCAATGCCGCGTCGCCGTGCGGGGCGAAATTGGGCAACACCTCGCCGGTCCAGTCGGTTTGAAACGGGCCTTCCTGGCAAAGACCAGGCAAGCCGGCGTTGACACGCGGACGGTACCACGCGTCGGCGATCATCCACTCCTTGGCCGGGTGGGCGATCTCATCGACGTTCCGCGGTGGACTGACGGCGGGAGGCTGACTCCAGCCGAAGTACCACGGCGGATCGGTTGTGCGATAACATCGTTCCGGCAAGGACGAAGGCGGGGGGTTGTTCAGGCAGTAGTGCGTGGGGGCGATCCTTCGACCCCGACGTTTCCAGAATTCTTCGAAATTCCCGTCAGGGTTGACGGCCTCGACGACCGGGCACGTGACCATCTGGTCGTCGATCACGTCGCCGAGCACGGTGCGAAGTTTCCAGGTGAGCGAGCGTTCTTTTTCCTGCGGGGGGGATTGTTCGGTGACGTAGCGGTGAATCGCCGCACTCGATGGCCCCGGCAGGATGCCCTTGGATGCCCCGGTGTACATGCCGACCGCCGCGCCGAGGGCCCGCAGGTTGGCGAGGCAGGTCGTGTCCGCGGCCCGCGAGGCGGCGATCTGCCGGGCCGGTGCGAGCACCAGCAACACGGCGGCTACCATGACGCCCGTAACGACCAGTTCCGCAAGCGTGGCGGCGGTCGCCAGCCGGGACGATCCGCGATTACGCTGGTAAGGTTCGTGTGGTTCTGGCATGACGGTTCTCCTGTGATGACCAGGACGGATGAATCAAGCCGATCGAAATCGATCGCGGCCCCGAGCCTGCGAATACGGGCCGACATCGAACCGGCGCGGGGACGCACGCGGATCGAACGCTCTCCCCACGGCGCAATTATGGGGCTCTCGGCAACTCAGAAGCGCCGGGCTGCGTCCGTGTGCCGGTGGGTTGTAAGCGTAACATCTTGGCATGAAGCGGGTTGCGGCGCGTTCGCCGCCGGGGGCGGATGGGCGCCGGGCGATCGGGCCAGTTGGCAAGGGATCGTCGTGGCCGGTGGCGGGTGCGGCGTGGCGAACGCCACAGCGGGTGCGCGACTTCGCGCATTGTCGGGCTCAGGGGGCTGCAAGATGGGCGTTTGCAGGGGCGCCGGGGCGTGCGGCGGGCATGGAACGAAGATTGCATGCGCCCGCCGTTATGGGTGGTATCTGCGCGGTCGCGGATACCACTTTCGTTTTCACCCGCGAGGGAGTGAAGATGTACAAGATCCTCGACACCAAGCAACTGGCTTCCGACGTCAAGTGGTTTCGGATCGAGGCGCCGCTGGTTGCCAAGAACCGCCAGCCCGGTCAGTTCGTCATCATTCGGCTCAGCGAGACCGGCGAGCGCATCCCGCTGACGATCGCCCATTCCGACGCCCAAGAGGGCTTCATCGAGCTGATCGTCAAGGCGATCGGCAAGACCACCATCGAGCTCTGCCGGAAGGAAAAGGGCGACACCCTCGCGGACGTGATGGGACCGCTCGGCAAGCCGACCGACATCGAGAAGGTCGGGCACGCGGTGCTCGTCGGCGGCGGCGTCGGAACCGCGGTCATCTACCCCCTCGCCCGCGCCCTCAAGGACGCCGGCAACTTCGTCACCTCGATCACCGGCGGGCGCACCAGGGAGCTGGTCGTGCTCGAAGACGAGTTGCGCGAGGTTTCCGACCAGGTCTTCGCCTGCACCGATGACGGCAGCTACGGTTTTCATGGAACGGTGGCGGACAAGCTCAAGGAGCTGATGGACGACAAGGAGCGGCCGATCGGCGCGGTCTACTGCGCGGGGCCGGTCCCGATGATGCGGGCCATCGCCGAGCTGACCCGCCCGGCGGGCATCCACACCGTCGTTTCGCTCAACCCGATCATGGTGGACGGGACCGGGATGTGCGGCGGCTGCCGGGTTTCGGTCGGCGGCGAAACCAAGTTCGCCTGCGTGGACGGCCCGGAATTCGACGGCCACCAGGTCGATTTCACCGAGCTGTGGGATCGGCTGAGCGCCTATCGCGACCAGGAGAAACTCGCGCTGGAGCGCCTCCAGCACGAACATGAGTGCAAGTGCGGGAGCCGCTAGCCGCCCGCGAGCTGTCGGTCTGCCGACGTTGACGTTGCAACCTCAAGCAGGGAGTCGTTCCCATGCCACTTACGCCCAAAGAGCGGATGAAGATTCAGCGGCATCATATGCCCGAGCGTGACCCGGACGAGCGCAACCACGACTTCAACGAAGTCAACCTCGGATACCCCCAGCCGTTGGCGGCCGAAGAGGCGGCGCGTTGCCTGCACTGCAAGGACGCCAAGTGCATCTGCGGCTGTCCGGTGGGGATCGACATCCCCGGGTTCCTGGGCGAAGTCGAAGCCGGCAATCTGCACAAGGCCGCCGAGATCCTGCTCAGCGCCAACGCGCTGCCCGGCATCACCGGGCGGGTGTGCCCGCAGGAAGAGCAGTGCGAGATGGTCTGCGTCCGGGCCAAGCCCAAGGGGAAGGGTACGCCCGTGGCGGTGGGACACCTCGAACGGTTCGTCGCCGACTGGGCCCGCGAGAACTACGACGTCCAGACGCTGATTCCCGAGCCGACCGGGTTCAAGGTCGGCGTGATCGGTTCCGGGCCGGCCGGGCTGACCTGCGCCGGCGAACTGGCCAAGATGGGCCACAAGGTCACGATCTTCGAAGCCCTCCACAAGCCCGGCGGCGTGCTGGTCTACGGCATCCCCGAGTTCCGGCTGCCCAACAAGATCATCGACGCCGAGGTGGACCGCCTGCGGCAGATGGGTGTCGAGATCCTGTGCAACGTCGTCATCGGGCGGACGTTCACGATCCCGCAGCTCATGGAAGAAGAGGGCTACGACGCCCTGTTCGTAGCGATCGGGGCCGGGCTGCCGATCTTCATGCGCATCCCCGGTGAGAACCTCAAGGGGGTCTATTCGGCCAACGAGTACCTGACGCGCGTCAACCTGATGGGCGCCTATCGTTTCCCCGAGAGCGATACGCCGATCGTTCGCGGGCAGCGCGTGGCGGTCATCGGCGGCGGCAACGTCGCGATGGACGCGGTGCGCACGGCCAAGCGGCTCGGGGCGCAGGAAGCGATGCTGATCTACCGCCGCAGCCGGGCGGAAATGCCCGCGGATGACGAGGAAATAGAGGCGGCAGAAGAGGAAGGCGTGATATTCCACTTCCTGGTCAACCCCACAAGGCTCATAGCCAAAGACGGGAAGATCGTCGCGGTGGAACTCATACG
>CAYRXN010000104.1:0-3759 GCA_964428275.1 uncultured Planctomycetales bacterium
CCACCTTTGGGGCCGGTCGAGTCCCACATGCCGAACACCAGCGCGGTCGGGCAGAGGCGGTACAACGGCGTGGCGTTCTGCACGTTGGCCCGGTCGATCTCGCGGCCGAGGTCCGACTTGCGGAAGGACCGGCCGTCGTGAACACTGTCACGGAGGATCGCATCGGCCAGGCGATGGGGCGCCTGCAGACTCGTCACGCGGCCGATCGGGTCGAGCAAACGCACGTCCGCGGGTTGGTCGTCGCCGGGGTAGTATCGCGAGAAGTCAACCACGATCACCGGTATCCGTATGCTCTCGGTATCCAGTGCGTCCTGGAGGGCCTCCTCCATGCGGTTCGCCTGGCTCTGCACGCTGTCGAGCAGGACGCAGGTGACCGGCTCCTCGCGGCCGGGCAGGCGGCGCTGCTCGACGGCGTAGACGGCGCCGGCATAGGTGGGCGGGAAGACCTTGCCGCCGGGGCCGCCGGCGGGTTGGAGGCGGTTGCGACAGCGGAAGGCCGCCGCACGGCCAGCGATGGCTCGCTTGAGGACGTCGTGGGTCAGTCGTTGGGAAACAGGCATGCGTAATCTCCTTCTGGACCGGCAGACCGTGCTCGGCGGAGCGTTGATGGTGCGGTACGGAAGCGCGGTGCCGCATGGAAAAGTGTTCTTGATGTCGTCACCGGAAGCCTCGATCCTATCGCACGTACGATCGGGTGTCGACGGGGGGAACGCCCCAAGTCAGCGCTGCAACCCGACCGCCGCCACCGGCTGTTGCCCGCGGACGATGCCCCGCCAGCGAAATTGTTGCCCAAGGGTACGACAGGACGTGTCGGGCCAGCCCGGGGTTGCGGGCGCGCAACTCAGCGAGACACGTCGTCGCGGGCCGCGAGCGCGGTTGGTTGCGGCGGGAAATGCGGGCGGGCGGTTGCACAGCCTCGACAAACGATGGTACAAGGTCTCCGGCAAGCCGCTTTGCGCGCCTTTGCTCGGAACCACACGGCCGTGGCGACAGAGGCTCGTCCTGCGCCGGGCCGCGGCCCGGCCTCGAAAAATGCGGCCGCCGAACTAAGATGAGGCCGCCTTGCCGGTAGCGGCTAACCCGCCGTCTGGTCTCGTGTCGTGGAGAAGCATGAACCGATCCTGCCCGGTGAAGACCGTCCTCGTCGCAATCGCGTCGGCCGGCCTGCTCACGCAACTGACGGCGTGCGGCCCCGGGGGGGTGCCACGCGTCCACCTGCGCCCGGATGTCGCCCGGCCGAATCCGCGCGTCGTCCTGTTCCTGTGCGACGGCCTCTCGCCCGACGTGCTGCGGGATGGATGCGAAGCGGGCTGGTGCCCCAACATCCGCCGCCGGTTCGTCGAGGGCGGCACGCGCGTCGAAAACGCGATCACCTGCGTGCCGTCGATCACCTACGCCGTGCTGACGACCTACGCCACGGGGCTGGTGCCGGCCCACCACGGCGTGCTGGCCAACAAATGGTTCGATCGCGCCAAGCGCTTTTACCGCAACTACGGCACCATACGCCACTACCGCTCGGTAAACGGCGACTTCGCCGCCCCGACGGTGTACGCCCGGATGCGGCCCAAGACGTCGGTCAGCATTCAGAACGCCGTCAAGCGCGACGTGACGCAGAACTTCGCAAACTGGGCCCCCTCCGGCGTCCGCTGGTTCTTTCACAACTACACCGGCGTCGACAAGCTGACCGCCAGCACGATCGGGGACATCGCCCGCTGGTCGAACCGGCAGGGGCAGTGGCCGCACCTGGTCGTGTGCTACTTCCCGGCGGTGGACGCCGTCGGGCACGAATTCGGCTCGGACTCGCCCCGCTATCGCGACGCGGTCGCCCACTTCGATACGCAGCTCGGCCGCGTCTGCGACTGGCTCGAACAGGAAGGACTGCTGGAGCGCACCACGCTGATCCTGACGGCGGACCACGGGCACGTGCCGATCCACGCCGGGATCGTCGCCTTGGCGAACTATCTGCACGACGAACTCGGACGCAGCGTCACCGAACATGCGTTTCAGGACGGAGCGTTCGAGACGCGCCGGCAATACTACGATCGGTTCGATACCGTGCTCGTGCGCAGCGCCGATCGCTTCGCCACGATCTACTTCCGCGGCGCGTCCGGTTGGGACGAGCGGCTCGATTACGAATCTCTGCGACATCTGCTCCACAGTCCGCCGGAGGGCAAGCGGCTGTGGAACCTCCCGGGTGTCGACGTGGCGGCGTACCTCACCGGCGACGACGCAGCCCAGCTCGTATCGCCGCGTGGCTCGAGCCGGATCGAGCGGCGGGCGACGTCGGCCGGTCTCGAATATCGCTACGTCCCCGTGCCGGACGACGTGCTGGGCTACCTGGCGGACGAGACGCTGGCCGCCTTCGTGGCCTCGGGCTTCCACGCGCCGCGGCAATGGCTCGCGGCGACCGCGGCGCAGTCCCGGCCCGGCGTCGTGGGACAACTGATCGAACTGCTGCACGCCGAGCGTTGCGGCGATGTTGTCGTTTTCGCCGACCGCGGCTATGGTTTCGAGCCGGAGAAGGGCGGCCACGGCGGCATTTGCCGGGGAGACATGCGGATTCCGATGATGTTTGCCGGTCCGGACATTCCTGACGGTGGTGTGGTCGCGAATGCCTCGGCCGTCGATCTCGCGCCGACGATCCTGGACATCCTGCACGTCACGACGAGCGCAGCGTCCGACGGCATCTCGCTGCGGCCGGCGCTGCGCGAGGCGACGCGCCCGGCGGAGATCGCCCCATGACCTGCCGGCGCTGGCTGGCTTTCGGCGCGTGCCTTGGGCTCGCCGGCCTGGCGGGCTTCTGGGCGGCCACGCGCACCGTCGCCGCCGAGACACCCGCGGCGCCGCCGAAGGCCGCCGACGTGCCCTGGCGGGGCATGTCGATCCAGCTCCGCCGGGGGCCCGGAGCACTCGAGACGTACGGCAGACTGCTCAACGAGCTGGCCGACCGCGGGGCGAACACCGTTCTGCTGAGCGTCGCGGGGTACATGGAGCACGCCCGGTCCCAGTCGATCTACATCGAAGCACGCTACACCCCTTCACCGGAAGACTTCAAGACGCTGATCCGCCTGGCCCGCCGCCGCGGACTCCGCACGATCGTGATGCCGATCATCCTGCTGAAACACCCGCGCGGGAGCGAATGGCGCGGCGTGATCGAGCCGCCGCGCTGGGACGAGTGGTGGAAGGACTACCGCGATTTCCTCAAGTATTTCGCCGACCAGGCGGCCGACGCCGGTGCCGATGCGTTCATCGTCGGCTCCGAGCTGGTGAGCACCGAACGCAACACGCGCGAGTGGGAGACGACCATCTGGACGGCGCGGGCGCACTTCAAGGGCCTGCTCGGCTATTCGGCCAACTGGGACCACTACAAGCCGATCAAGTTCTGGCCCATGCTCGATTTCATCGGGATGACCAGTTACTACACCCTGGCGGATCGCAAGAACCCCACGATCGACGAGATCGCGGCCCGCTGGCGGCCGATCTACAAGGAAATCATGGATTGGCGGCAGAGCGTCGGCAAGCCGCTGGTGCTCACCGAGGTCGGCTGGTGCTCCCAGGAGGGGGCGGCCACCGCACCGTGGAACTACTACCAGAACATGCAGGCGACCCCCGCCGGCCACGAGGAACAACGCCGGCTCTACGAGGCGTTCCTGCGCGTGTGGGACCACGCCCCGGGACTGCTGGGCGTCATGTGGTGGGAATGGACTCCCGAACCCGGCGGCCCAGCGGACTTCAACTACACACCACGCAACAAACCGG
>CAYRXN010000105.1:0-10442 GCA_964428275.1 uncultured Planctomycetales bacterium
GTGAGGATCGCCGCGGGGCCGGTCAGTGCCTTGGCCAGCGGTTTCAGCGGGCCGTCGCCGACTGCCCGCTGGAAGAGCGAGTTCTTGACGATCTCGACGCGCATGCTCTTGTCGCGTAGTTCGCCGCGGAACTGGTTGGTGGTGATACCGTCGATTCCGACCATCTCGATCCACAACGCGCTGTCGAGCGCCGCGTAGCGCGACCGGAGTTCCTGCGTGATGATGTCTTTGACCAGCTTGCTCATGGCTTACTCCACCGCACCCGAGGCCGAAATCTGGACCGCGACCGAGGGGGTCATCGTTCCGCTGATGCACACGCGTTTGAGGTACTGCCCCTTGGCCGCCGAGGGCTTCATCCGGCGGATGTGATCGACAAACGCGACGATGTTCTCCTTGAGATCCTCGTCCGCGAACGAGAACTTGCCGACGGCGGCGTGGATGTTGCCGCCCGCGTCGTTGCGGAACTCGATCTTGCCCGCGGCGTACTCCTTGACGGCCGTGACCACGTCGGGCGTGACGGTGCCGCTCTTGGGCGAGGGCATCTTGCCCTGCGGGCCGAGCACGCGCCCCAGCTTGCCGACCTTGCCCATCATCGACGGGTGGGCGACGGCCACGTCGAAATCGAGCCAGCCATCCTGCACCTTCTTGACCAGCTCATCGCCGCCGGCCTCGATCGCGCCGGCCTCCTTGGCCGCCTCGACGTCCTTGTCCTGGCAAAACGCGATCACGCGCTTGGCCTTGCCGATCCCCTTGGGCAACGAGACCGAACCGCGGATCATCTGGTCGGCCTGCCGCGGATCGATACCCAGATGGCAGACCAGATCGACCGACTGGTCGAACTTGGTCTTCGAGAATCCCTTGAGGGTGCGGATCGCCTCGTCCAGAGGGATGGGGTCGGCGGGACGCTTGTTGATATCTTTCCTGTAACGCTTGCTGCGAAATCGCATCGCCTCAGCTCCCACTTGTTTCGGCCCGTGGTGCGGCCTTCGGGTTGTCCTGACCGCCCGAAGGGCGGCCGCGCCGGCTGCAACCGGCCTTACGCAATCAGTCGACGATTTCGATTCCCATCGACCGGGCCGTCCCCTCGATGATGCGGGCGGCCGCGTCGGGATCGAACGCGTTGAGATCCTTCATCTTGGTTTCCACGATCTTGAGCACGTCGGCGCGCGTCACCTGCCCGACGTGGGCGGTGTTGGGCGTGCCGGAGCCCTTCTCGACGATCGCCAGCGAGGCATCCAGCGGCTTGGCGGCGCGTTTGAGCAACTCGGACGCCGGCGGGCTCTTGACCACGAAATCGAACGTCTTGTCCTTGTAGACCGTGATCTCGACCGGACAGGTGATGCCGTCCATGCTCTTGGTACGGTCGTTGAACTGCTGCACGAACTGCCCGATGTTCACGCCGTGCTGCCCCAGCGCGGGACCGACCGGCGGCGCCGGCGTGGCTTTCCCGCCGGGGGCCTGCAACTTGATCTTGGCAATGACCTGTTTTGCCATCTCTTGGTTTCCAATCTGCGGTCTTCACGGCCTTCGGGCCCGACACCCCGGCCGCCCCCGTGGACGGCCCAACCGGTGGCCGGGCACGCGGTTCCCGAATCCGCTACAGCGTTTCCACCTGCCAACACTCGATTTCGATGGGCGTGGCGCGACCGAAGATGGTCACGATGACGCGCACCGTTCCCTTTTGCGTGTTGATCTCGTCGACGACGCCTTCGAAATTCTCGAACGGCCCCTCGCGGACCTTCACGCGATCCCCCACCTTGAAGTTCAGGTTCGCCAGCGTCGGCGTTTCCTCCGAAACCAGCACCGCCGCCAGCATCTTCTCGACATCGACCATCGACATGGGCGAGGGCTTGCCCCCCGAGCCGATGAAATCGCCGACGCCGGTGGTTTCCTTGATCATGAACCAGACGTCTTCGGGAATGCTCCCGTCCGGCTCGGTGGCCATTTCCACGAAGACGTAACCCGGGTAGAGCTTGCGCAGATACACGCGCGCCGTCCCCCCCCGCATGCGTTTCTCACGCTGAGTCGGCACGAGGATGCGCCCGACGCGGTCCTCGAACTGCTCGATCTTGACCTTGCGCTCCAGCGCGTCGCGTACCTGGCTCTCCTTGTTCGAAGCCACGCGCAGGACATACCAGCCCATTCCTTCGCGCACGAGCGGCTCACGCTCCGGCGTTTCCGCCGGCGGCGTCTCCTCGACACCGGCCGGCGCCTCGCGGGTCGCTTCGGCCGTTTCCGGCGAAGCCTCCGTCGCGTCCGGATCGTCCGAACCAGGTTGTTTCGGTTCTTCGGTCATCGTGGTCCTGTCACTGTCCGCCGCGGCCGAAAAGCTGCTGGAGCATACCCACCCGCAACACGCCGATGGACTCGAACACCAGCATGAACAGGATGTTCGCCGCAAAGAGAATGAAACCGAGTGCCAGAACCGTCACGATAACGACCTTGGTGGCCCCGATCACTTCGCGGCGGGTAGACCAGTTCACCTTCTTCATCTCGCCTTCGGTCGCGATCAGGAAATCGACGACCTTGCGATGCTGGCCGAGCAGGTAGAACGTCGCATAAGCGAGGAAGGCCCCGATCAGGACGGGGATCAGATACTGCACCCACTCGCTCATGTTCTGCCAGCGCGTGAGCTGCTCCTGGAGATAGATCGCGAACCCGATGATGATGACCGCGGCCCCCGCCGCCGTCCCCCATCGGACCATCTGACCCTGGCCGGGCTTGTATATGTGGAACGGAGAGCGCGCTTTCGCCTGACGCCCACCCTGCGGAGCACGGGGGGCGGCAACCTCGCCGGCTCCCTGCCCACGCACCTCGTTGACCGCTTTGCTCATACCACGGTTCCTTTAGCCCGCCCGACCATCGGCCGGCGTCTCCGATCCACCGATCGGGAAGTTGTCCTGCCACCGCCTGCGTGCCTGATGCTCGAATCAGGAGCGGAGGGACTTGAACCCCCAACCGCCGGTTTTGGAAACCGGTGCTCTGCCAATTGAGCTACGCTCCTACGCTTGCGCCTACTTGCGCTTGATCTTGTGCAGCGTTCGGCGGCGCAGCCGCGGGGAATACTTCTTGAGCTTGAACTTGGGCACGCCACCCTGCACGTTGACCGTCGTCCGATAATTCAGATCGCCGGTCTCCGTACACTGGAGCCACACCCATTCGCGTTTCTGACCCTTCTTCGCCATCGGCTACTCCCCGGCCGCCGCCGAGACAGCCGGCGGCCGGGTTCGATGGTGAACCCGACCAGCCGGGGGAAACGTCTCGCGGAAACCGCTCTTACAACACTTGCGGCTCTGACCTACTCGATCACCTTGGTCACGACACCCGAGCCGACGGTGCGCCCGCCTTCGCGAATCGCGAAGCGGAGGCCTTCCTCCATCGCGATCGGGTGGATGATCTCCACCAGCATCTGGATGTTGTCGCCCGGCATGCACATGTCGGCCTTGCCACCGTCGCGGGCCTGGAGCTCGTGAACGGTACCGGTCACGTCCGTCGTACGGAAGTAGAACTGAGGCCGGTAGTTCGGGAAGAACGGCGTATGGCGGCCGCCCTCTTCCTTGGTCAGGACGTACACTTCGCCGAGGAACTTGGTGTGCGGTGTGATCGAACCCGGGGCCGCGAGCACCTGGCCGCGCTCCAGTTCCTTCTTCTCGACGCCACGCAGCAGCAGGCCGACGTTGTCGCCGGCGATGCCCTTGTCGAGCGTCTTGTTGAACATCTCGGCGCCGGTGACGACGGTCTTGCGGCCGGGCTCGGCGTGCAGGCCGATGATCTCGACCTCGTCGCCGACCTTGATCAGACCGCGCTCGATACGGCCGGTGCCGACCGTACCGCGGCCCTTGATGCTGAAGACGTCCTCGACCGGCATGAGGAAGGGCTTGTCCTCCTCGCGCTGCGGCTCGGGGATGTCGTTGTCGAGCGCGTCCATCAGCTCGATGATCGGCTTGTAGCCGTCCTCGTTCTTGTCGAGCGCGGCCTGGATGCACTCGGTCGCCGAGCCCTTGATGAACGTGATGTTGTCGCCGTCGAACTCGTACTTGCTGAGCAGCTCGCGGACTTCCATCTCGACCAGCTCGAGCAGCTCGGGGTCGTCGACCAGATCGACCTTGTTGAGGAACACGACCAGCGCCGGCACGTTGACCTGGCGGGCGAGCAGGACGTGCTCGCGGGTCTGGGGCATCGGGCCGTCGGCGGCGCTGACCACCAGGATCGCCCCGTCCATCTGGGCGGCGCCGGTGATCATGTTCTTGACGTAGTCGGCGTGCCCCGGGCAGTCGATGTGGGCGTAGTGACGCTTGTCGGATTCGTACTCGACGTGCGACGTGGCGATGGTCAGAATCTTCGTCGAATCGCGGCGACCGTCCTTCTCCGAAGCCTTGGCGACCTCGTCGTACGGCTTGTACTCGGCCAGGCCACGCGCAGCCTGCACGGCGGTGATCGCAGCCGTCAAGGTCGTCTTTCCGTGGTCAACGTGGCCGATGGTCCCAACGTTCACGTGCGGTTTGGTTCGTTCGAATACACCCTTGGCCATGCAAAGTCTCCAGTTCCTTCAACCCGGACCCATCCGGCCCGGTGGCCGCCGACGCGGCCGGTTCCACTCGCGTTGGTCCGTTCCTACACAAACCCTCATTATCCGGCCGCAGAACGAAAGCTGCTGATGGGGGTTGAACCCATGACCTCCTCCTTACCAAGGAGGCGCTCTACCACTGAGCTACAGCAGCAAAGCTTCAGCGTCCTGCGATGACGATTGACGCCTTCGCGCAGGCGTACGCAGACTGTCCGGCAAAACCGGATTGAGCATTGTATAGTCCCCGCCAAACTTGTCAAAACGAAAAATCGCCCGTTTGCGCCATCCGACCCGCTGGCCCAGCTTGCCACCCCGCCGAAGGGGACTAGAATCTGCCTGACGCTATGCGTTCGGGCCTGACGTCCACTGCGAAGATCCCGAAAACGCCCCTGACGGCCGCCAGCCAGCCGCGGGGCGGCGTTTCTGTTGCGCCGCGCCCGGGTACACTCGGCGCATACCTGGTCCTGTCCAAGGCCCGCCTCAGCGCGCTCGTCTTGCTCACCACCGGGATCGGTTACGGGCTGGCACCGGCGGCCGGGACCGACTGGCTCGTGCTCGCCGCCACCCTCCTGGGAACGACGTTTGCAGCTTTCGGCGTCAACGCCATCAACCAGGTCATGGAGATCGAACGTGACGCGCGGATGCTGCGCACCCGCCGGCGCCCCCTGCCGGCTGGCACGATCCGACCGGCGGCGGGACTGGCCTACGGCCTCGGACTGGCACTCGCGGGGCCGCTGCTGTTGCTGGTCGCGGTCAACCCGCTGACGGCCCTCCTGTCGCTGACTTGCGAAATCCTCTACGTCGCCGTCTACACGCCCCTGAAGACGCGCACGCCGCTCAACACGCTGGTCGGAGCGGTCTGCGGGGCGATCCCGCCGATGATGGGCTGGGCGGCGGCGGCCGGGACGCTTGGCGCCGGTGCGTGGGTCCTGGCGGCCATCCTGTTCATCTGGCAGATTCCGCACTTCCTCGCGCTGGCGTGGATGCACCGCGACGACTATCGGCGGGGCGGATTCCACATGCTGCCGATCCGCGACGCCGACGGGCAAACCACCTGCCAGACGATCCTGGTATTCGGTCTGGCGCTGATCCCGGTCACGCTGATGCTTACGCCGGCGGGAGTGAGCGGCCCCTGGTACGCCGGCGGGGCCCTGCTGCTGGGAATGCTCTTCGTCACGCTGTGCGCGGCGCTGTACCGCTGCCGGCAGACCCGGCGGGCGCGGGGCGTGTTTCTCGCCAGCGTGATCTACCTGCCACTGCTGATGGGACTGATGGTGGCCGACCGCCGGACCGAGCCGGTACGCCCAGCGCACGAGTCGCGTCCCCCTGCCGCGATCGTCCGCGCCGCCGCCGATCCCGTTCGGAGCCCGTTTCGTTGACCGATTCCGCCGAATCCTCCCCGCCGCCACCCGGCTCGCCGCGGATGCTGACGTTCCGCAGCGGCGGCTGGGTGCTCGTGCTGGCGGCGGCGCTGACGATCGGCATCGCCTGCGCCGCGCTGCTCGCCAACCGCGGCAACCTCTCGAAGCGCGCCGTCGGCGACGGCCGCCGTGCCGAGAGCTACGGGTTCGACCTGTCCACCTGCCTCGTGCCGCGCGAAGCGATCGTCCCCGCGGGGCCCGACCTGCGCAAAGACGGTCTGCCGGTCCCCACCGACCCGCCGGCGCTGGCCGCCCGGATGTACACGCCCGACACGCGACTGGCCGGCGTGCGCCGGCTCACCACGCACGACCGCATCCTCGGCGTGGAGATCGACGGCCAGGCCCGCGCCTACCCGCTGTGGGTGATGTGCTGGCACGAGATCGTCAACGACACGCTCGGCGGCCGTCCGATCGCCGTCACGTACAGCCCGCTCTGCGACAGCGCCGTGGTATTCGACCGCAACGTCGCCGGCAAGACACGGACGTTCAGCATCAGCGGACTGCTCTACAACTCCAACCTGCTCATGTACGACCGCCGCCCGGACGGACGTGGCGAAAGCCTCTGGAGCCAGCTCCAGTTCCGGGCCGTCGCGGGGCCGGCGGCGCGAGCCGGCCGCAGACTCCGCGTCCGGCCGTGTGTCGTCGAACCGTGGGGACGCTGGCTGGCCCGCCATCCCGAGACCACGATCAGCCTGCCCGATCCGCAGCGCAAACGCCTGTACGTCCGCGACGCATACGCCGTCTATTTCGGACTCGATCACCTCAGCTATCCGGTCGAGCCGTTGCCGCCGGCCGGAAGCTGGAAGCTCAAGACGCCGATCGTGGCCTGGCGGGCTGACAACGTCTGGCGGGTTGCCCGCGCCGATCGCGGCCCACCACCGACGGTGCCGGCCGCCGCGCCGCGCGCGTACGCGTTCTGGTTCGCGTGGTACGCCATGCACCCGGACTCGCGGGTTTTCTCCCCGTGAACCCCCGGCACCCGGCGTCCGGCGGCGATAGAATGATCGCCGCTGGAGAAACGACCGATATCCGCGGGAGGCACGCTGATGCGACACGCGCTCATCATGGCTGGTGGTTCCGGGACGCGGCTCTGGCCGCTCAGTCGCCGCATGCGGCCCAAGCAACTGCTACCGATCTTCGAAGGCGCTTCGCTGCTGCAGCACGCCCGCCGGCGCCTGACCGACCTGTTCGCCCCCGAGCGAATCTGGGTCATCACGTCCGCGGCCTACCTCGACCAGGTGGCCGAGCAGTTGCCCGACCTGCCGCGCGAGAACCTGATCGGCGAGCCGGTCGGCCGCGACACCGCCAACGCGGTCGGCCTGGGCGCCATGCTCATCGCCCGGCGCGACCCCGACGCCGTCATGGGGGTCTTCACGGCCGATCATCTCATCCGGCCGCGCGACGAGTTCACCGCGGCGATCGACATCGGCCTTTCCGCGGCCGCGCAGTTCGCCGAGAGCCTCGTCACCTTCGGCATCATCCCCGACGGCCCGCACACCGGCTACGGCTACATCCATCGCGGTGACCCGGTCGGCGAACGCACCTACCACGTCCGTGAATTCAAGGAAAAACCCGACGCGCAAACGGCGCAGCTCTACGTCGATTCGGGCGAGTACTTCTGGAACAGCGGCATGTTCGCGTGGCGAACTTCCGCGATCCTGGCCGAGCTGGCCCGCTGCCTGCCCACCAACCACCGCCTGCTCGCCGAGCTGGCCGAGCGGTGGAGCGCGGCCGACCCGGCCGAACGCGCCACCCGCTTCGAGCAGCTTCCGAAGATCTCCATCGACTACGGCGTCATGGAGAAGGCCCGCGACGTACTGACCGTCGAGATGAACTGCCGCTGGATCGACCTCGGCTCGTGGTCGGCGATGGCCACGCTGCACAAGCCGGACCGCGAAGGCAACGTCGAGGCCGCCCCGTGCGCGCTGGTCGTAGACGGCCGCAACAACATCGTCGTCAGCCAGTCCGATCGCCTGATCGTGCTCGCCGGCCTGAGCGACGTGATCGTCGTGCAGGGCGACGACGCGACGCTGATCTGCCCGCGCGACTACGAGCAGCGCATCAAGCACCTGGCCGAGGCCCGGCAACAGCGTTTCGGCGATCGGTTCGAGTAGAACGGCCCCGTGGCTCGGCGCTCGCGCGGGGAGGGGCCGGGGGAGGGTCGATCTTTCCGGGGATTTCACCGGCTGGGCGTGAACCGGCTGCCCACAGCCGCCCCGGGGACGGCCGCGCTCTCAACGCCACGGCGGGAACGACCCCAGCGGCGGAACGATCCGCGGGTTGAGGTCGTCGAACGGGACGAAACACGACCAGTCATACCGCAACATGCACAGTCCGTGGCGAAAACCGTCGAAGGCGATCTGCGGGGTCTGACCGCAGAGTTCCTGGAGCAACCACGCCGGGTAGTCCGCCCCCGCCGCGATGCCGAGCGGCGCCCCCCCACCGAACCGCGGGTTGATCTCGATGAACCGGATGCGGCGGTCGGCGGTCACGATGCACTGGAGCGTCACCAGGCCGCGGAGCGAGTCGCCCAGGCGCTCGACGACGGTGCGGCCGGCGTTCATGATTTCCAGGTCCTTGACGACCACCCCCTTGGAAACCTCGCCGCCGCGCACCTGCCAGCGGGCGCGCGGCACGACGCAGCGCACCTGACCCGTCAGGCCGACGTAGACGTCCAGCGTGTGTTCGAGTCCGTCGACGAACTCCTGCACGATCGGCTCGTCGATCTTGTTGAGATAGTAGTCGAGGTCCAGCTCGTCTTCGATCTTGTTGACCTTGAGACTGGCGCTGCCGTAGCGTGGCTTGATGAAATAGGGGAACCGCCGCGCCGCGAGGTTTCGGATCGCCTCGGGCGTGAACGTCACCGGCGTGTCGATCCGGTTTTCCGTCAGGAAGCGATAGGTCAGGATCTTGTCGCGGCAGATGTTGATGACATCGGGCTCGGCGATCAGCGGCCGGCAGCCGGCCTTCTCGAAGTCCCCCCGGTGCTCGCTCAGCACGACCAGGTCGGTGTCGATCGTCGGGATCAGGGCATCGACGGCATGGCGGCGCACGGTATCGAGCAGCGCCGGAATGTAACCCGCGTCCGCGATCGGCGGCACCAGCACCTTCTCGTCGGCGCAGTGCAATGCCGGCGCGGTGGCGGTCGTGTCGGAGCCGACCAGCCGCAGCGTGATACCCAGTCGCCGCGCGGCGGCCCGGAACGCCTGGAGCAGCTCCACCCGCCGCCCGACGCACGTGATGAGCAGCGTAATCGTTCTGGATGTGGCCGAAGAACTCGCCATTGGTTTCACTATACACGCATCGGCTGAATCGTGCCCCAGCCGGAATGAAGCAGGGATACCCTAGCTCCAAGTGGCAGCCCTTTCCAGCAACGTCCCGTAAAAGTATGCCTGCGATCCGGTCACGCGAGCGGGGTGCCGCGGCGCGTGGATCCACGGACGACCGGCCGCGGCGCCGGGGACGGGCCCGTCCGCACTCCCGGCCCGGCACGACGGCGCGGGATCTCTGCGCCCGGGGCGATCGTCCCGGCACCCTGAGGGCACGTGCCGCGGTCGCGCTGTTCCGTCGTCCCGGTGTCCCTGCTTCTCGGGTTTTGCGCTTGCGCGTGCAATAGACGGCGCCGCGCGGCGTTAGACCCAACATCCGGCCTCGGGTCGGAAAGACAACCCATCGCCGGGCCCGCGACTGGGGTAGCCGATGTCGTGCCTGCGGGCACAGACACTCATCCAAAAGGGAGATTGCTCATGACTTGCGCAAAGACAAGCTTATTCGCGGCGATCGTAGCGGGGTTCGCCGTGCTCGTGGTGGCCGGCTGCCCGTGCACCAACCCGGTCTCGCAGGATCTGATCAGCGCGGCTCAGGACAAAGACGCTGCGTACGAGGTTCTGGGTCAGACGGTCACCGCAAACGAGTTCGAGAGTGCCGGCATCGAGCTGGCATCGAGCACGAGTACCCCCACCGCTGCGGTCGCCCTGACCACAACAACAACCGTAGGCGCCATTGTGGAGCCGTCCGATATCGTTCCGTTCGAGGCCATCGACGTGAACGAGGAGGAGGTCTTCGGCAGCGATCTGCTCCGTGACGGCGGGCTGATCCGAGCGCACGGCGGCCTGGCCGGTCGCTTCGTCAACGACCGCCCGGGCTCGAACTCGGACGAGAGCGGCGGCGTGTTCCGCGGTCGCTGGTACGCCGCCGACGGCACCGTCATGGGGGTCGTTCGCGGCGAGTATCGGCCCGCGGACCCCAATGACCTGCCGCCCGGCATCGCCGGTGGAGGCGTGTTCCACGGGGAATACATCGACAACGAAGGCAACTTCCGCGGCGAGTTGCAGGGCCGGTACGGCCATCGGGCCAACGGGCCCGGACGGTTCTTCGGCCGCTGGCTCGATCGCAACGGCCGACTCATCGGCGTGCTGGGGGGCCCCTGGCTCGACGATCCCGAAACCATTGTA
>CAYRXN010000106.1:0-2993 GCA_964428275.1 uncultured Planctomycetales bacterium
AGGGAGTGAGGGATCAAGGGGCGAAGGGACGAAGGGACGGAGGGACGAAGGGACATTCGCCATTCGGCATTCGGCATTCGCCATTCACAAAGGGACCGAGGGATCAGGGATTGAGGGATCAAGGGGCGAAGGCCAAGGGACATGGGGACTGAGGGACACAGGGACGGAGGGGATGAGGCACCGAACGTCCGTTCGCCATTCGCCATTCGCCATTCGGCATTCGCCATTGGCTTTCCGCCATTTATCAAAGCCCTGAGGTGACGCAGGTGGCGGATTGCGGCAGGTGATGGCTTCATGGGGCTTCGTCATCCGGCGTCGCCGCGTGCAGTCCGGGGCCCGCCACGGTCAGCCGATTCGGCTGCGCGGTGTCGATGATCCCGACCGCGGTTCGGGCGTGGCGGGCGCAATAGTCGGCGATCTCGTCGCACGTCAGGACCATCGCCGCGGTGGCCAGGGCATCCGAGACGGCGGCGCCGGACGCAATCGCCCAGGCGGCCAGCCGGGCGGTCGCGGGCGCGCCGCGGCGTGGGTCGATGATGTGATCCCCGTGGAGCTGCCGCCCCGAGCCGCTGAGCGACTGGTCACGCAGCGTCGCGTGGCCGATGGTGCGCGCCGGTTGCCGCGGGTCGCGCAGCGGGATGATCCAGGCCTCGGCTTCGGTCGGCTGGCCCAACGCGTAGACCGAGCTCTGGCCGGCGTGGATCAACCCCGCCGCGATGCTCCACTCGCGCAGCAACGCGACCATCTGATCGACGGCGTAGCCCTTGCCGATCGCGCCGAGGTCGATCTGCACGTCGGGGCGGGCGGCGGTGACCGTGCGGGAGGCGCGATCGACGATCAGCGGCGGGTGGCCGGGCTCACCGGGCGGCGAGCGGAACGCGACATCGAACGCGCCCCCGGTTTCGCGGCAGAGCCGATCCGCGAGTTCGAGGCATTCGAGCGTGTCGATGCCCACCACGACCGTTTCGCCCGGCCGCAACGCGTTGATGCGAGCCACGTCGCTCGTCGCAACGAAACGGCTCAGCTCGCATTCGAGCCGATCGACCTCCGCGAAGGCGGCATCCGCCGCCTGGCGGGCGTAGTCGGCGTCGTCTTCGAGCAGCGCGACGCCGAACGTGCAGGCCATCGCCGCGTGGGCGAATCGGCGAAGACGCGGCGGGCCGGCAGGTGTCCCGGTCGTATCCGTCATCTGGCGGCGTTCCCTTGCTGCGAAAAGCGGACGCGCAATACCACAACCACGCCGGCGGCGCGTTCCGGCCCACCGGGGCACCGCCGGTTACGAACCGATGCCACGGCCAACCGAGAGCCGGTGCCGCACCCGCGCGCAGAGCAGACGCGCAGATCGTATCCGATAAGCGCTCGCTCCGAGCGCATCGGGCGGTTGGATCACTCCGCCGGCGGCGGGCTCGACAAGCGCTGGCGCACGTAGTCGTCCCACAACCCGCGCCGTACGCCGAGCCAAAGCACCGTGGACGGCTGGCGCAGGCCGTAGCTGTTGAGCTGATACTCGTTGCGGGCGGCCGCGTCGAACCCGCCGAGCAATTCGTCGCCCACCACGACCACGTCGGCGTCCGGTTCGGGCGGAACCGTCTGCCACCATCCCACCTGCGGCAGCCGGCGCAGGTACCACGGCAGCGGCCAGTAGTCGTCCGCCATCACCTTGACCACCAGCGGACGCTCGGCGGGAAGCAGCGTCGCGAGATCCTCGATCCGCCGGGCCATCTGCACGACGGCGAACCGTGGCTGGGCGTAGACATAGGGGTTGTGGTAGTCGGCGCACCAGCGCCGCGAACACGCCCGGCGGGCCTGGGTCGCGAGCTGTCCCACGCCGACCAGCAGCAGGGCGACAGCCGCCAGCCGAAGCGGTACGCGCCGGGCGGCGCGGACGATCGCCGCCGCCCCCACGCCGGCCAGCATGATGAGTGCCTGGAGAAAGCTCAGCGCACACCACGGCGTCTTGTAGGGAATCGCGCAATAGGCGACCGTAAGCAGAATCGCGTAAGCGGCGAGCCAGCGGAGCAGCCAGACGCGGCCGGCGTCGTCGTGGCGCCGGAAGCCGACCAGCGCCGCGATCAGCCCGAGCGCCGCGAGTACGAGAATCAGGAGCTCGCTCCAAACCGGGCCGTGACCATAGCGCGTCCACGCGAGCAGTCGGAGGTAGTAGTCCCAGGGGTGTTCGTGGCTGCCGCCGGCGCCGGCCCGCTGGAAGTACGTGCGGTAGGTCAGAACCGAGTCGAGGATGCCGCGGGGGTTGGTCAGCAGCCCCGAGTACAGCAGCATGGAGACGACGGCCGCGACCAGCAGGCCGGCCAGCAGTGGGACGACGGGGCTGCGCACGCGGGTCGCGCGGGCGCGGCCGAGCGGCTCGTCTCGGCTTCCGGGCGCCGGCGAAGAATCTGAAGGACAACCGCCGGTTGCAAACCGGTGCCACAGAGGACGGCCGGTCGCAGACCGGTGCCACAGCGCGGCGATGGCCAGCGCGGCGAGCATCGCGCCGACGGCGATGATGAACGTCTCCTTCGTCGCGTGCATCAGCCCCAGCGCGGCCCCGGCCGCCAGCGCCCAACGCAACCGCCTCGTACGCGCGAAGCGCCAGCCGCTCGCGATCAGCGCCAGCGTGAAGAACACGAGCAACGTTTCCTGGATGTAGTAACGGCCGTAGAAGGTCATGGCCGGCGAGGCGGCGGTCAGCAACGCCGCCCACACGGCGGCGCCGCGGCCCAGACCGTCGGCCAGCAGCATCAGCAGGAACACCACCCCCGCGCCGAAGAACACCGGCACCAGCCGCAGCGTCGTTTCGCGAAGCGTGCCGAAGTCGGTGGTGCCCGAGAGCCAGACGACCGGCAGGGTGAGATAGTAGAGCGTCGGACCGTGATACTCGTGCGGATCGTAGCGGTACTGCCCGCCGTGCCAGAGCTGGTCGAACTTGATCGCGTGCACCGCCTCGTCGCAGTGCATCGGGCGCAGCCCCAGCGCCGGCAGGCGCGCCAGCA
>CAYRXN010000107.1:0-4133 GCA_964428275.1 uncultured Planctomycetales bacterium
CACCGACAACGACAACTGGCCGTATCAGCTCTACATCCGCGAGGCCCGGCGGATGGTCGCCGGGTACGTGATGACCGAGCAGAACTGCCGCGGCCGGCGGGTGGCCCGCGACGCGGTCGGCCTGGGCTCCTACGGCATGGACTCGCACAACGTGCAGCGCTACGTGGACGCCAGCGGCCACGTGCGCAACGAGGGCGACGTGCAGGTCCACGGCTTTGCGCCCTACCCGATCTCGTACCGCGCGATCGTGCCCCGACGGGCCGAGTGCACGAACCTGCTGGTGCCGGTGTGCGTCTCGGCTTCGCACATCGCCTACGGTTCGATCCGCATGGAGCCGGTATTCATGCTGCTGGGCGATTCGGCCGCCACCGCCGCCGTGCTGGCGCTGCGGCAGGACATCGACGTGCAGGCGGTCGGCTACGTCCAGCTCGCCAAACAGTTGCGAGCCGCCGGACAGGTGCTCACATGGAAGTAGCGTCCGCTGGGCAGGCCGCAATCGCCCCACTCCCCGGAGCGCTCATGACACGCCGGGCGCGTCTCGTCCCCGCCGCGGTCGTGCTGGTACTGGCCTGTGGCTGCCGATCGCGCGAGCAGGCCGAGGTGCCGCCGGCGTCGCAGCCGGCGCCGCCGGCGACTCGACCGGCCGGCGACCCGATGCTGTCGGTCAACACGCTGCTGCCGGCACCGGAAGACTACGCCCGCCTCCGCATCGGGACCGCCGACTATCCGATCCCGCCTTATGCCAAGTTCCTCGAGGGCGTGCGGATCTGCCTGAACCCCGGCCACGGCGGCGACGCACACAAACGCGCGTTCAAGCGCGGCCCTACCGGCGTGCGCGAGGCCGAGATCAACCTGCGGGTGGCCCGATACCTGCGAGACTGCCTCGTTGCGGCGGGCGCCGACGTGCTGATGACGCGCGAGGCGGACATCGCCTTGTCGTACGCGCAGCGGGCGGCGATCGCCAACGAGTGGCCGGCCGATCTGTTCGTATCGCTGCACCACAACGCCATCGGCAACAAACCGCAGGTCAACTACACGACCGTCTGGTACCACGGCAGCGTGGACGAGCACCCGGCGAGTCTGGACCTGGCCCGCTATCTGTGCTGGGGCCTTTACGACGCGCTGGCCGTCGAACAGATCACCGATGTGCCCGTCAAGAGCGACCAGCTCATGTACAAGAACGGCTTCGCCGTGCTGCGGCACGCCCGCGTCACCGCGGCCCTCTGCGAGACGTCGTTCTACACCAACCCGCAAGAAGAGCAGCGGCTGCGCGATCCCGAATACAACCTCCGCGAAGCGTGGGGGCTGTTTATCGGACTGGCGAAGTACGCCGCCGCCGGGTTGCCGCGCGCCCGCCTGATCGACCCCGCCGACGGTGTCGTGCCCACCACCGGCCGAAGCGGACCGCCCCCGCTGGTGTTCGAGCTGGACGACGGCCTGCGGCGGCGAAAGGCCTGGGGCCACGAACGCCGCATGATCCTGACCGATTCGATCAGCGCCCAGGTTGACGGCGTGGCCGTGGAAGCGGTCCTGCACGACGACGGCAAGCGCTACCTGCTCGAAGTCCACCCGCCGGCCGAGCTTGCTCCCGGCGCGCACGCGCTGCGGCTGCACTTCGAGAACATGATGAAGAACTCGGTGCTCGGGCCGAACTTCGTGTTCGAGCTGCGCTAGCGATCGTCGCACTCACCGGGGGGGCATGCAGCGGCCCCGAGAAAGCCAGGATCGTCCTGCAACCCCCTCTGGCCCCGGTTCTCAACCGGAGAAGGCCACAGGTGACAAACCGGCGCCACAGTCCCGGGTATGGGCCCTACGTTCCTTCGCCGTAATGAGCCAGCAGGATCGCGAGGTCGGCCAGGTCCACGTCGCCATCGCCGTCGATGTCGCCGTCGGCGTGCGTGGCCCCTTCGGTCATTCCGTAATGGGCCAGCAGGATCGCCAGGTCGGCCAGGTCCACGTCCCCGTCGCCGTCGAGGTCGGCGTCGTCGCCGCCTTCGCACTCGTCCGGTATGCCGTTGCTGTTGACATCCTGACTGTACCCGGAGGCGATATCGCACTCGTCGGGAATGCCATTGTTGTTGCAGTCCGAGCACCAGGGATCGCCGGGACAATTCGCAATATCCTGCTCGTCAGGAATACAGTTTCCGTTGCAGTCGGGAAAAGACGCGAACTCGAACGTCTGGATGTCAGGGTTCCCGGCCGTGTGGTACTGCAGCACCCCCGAGAACCAGGGTTCGCCACTGTCCGGACAGCCAACCAGCGTGAACTGCAAGACCAGACAGTAACCCCCGGGCCAGTTCGAGCCGTCCTCACCCCATCCTACCTGGTAACGCAGCGGCGTATGAGTGGGCGTTCCCAGCACGAAGGTCTCGCACCCACCGGTCCACGAGCACGGACCGGCGACGAACGTGTCGTACTCGAGGTCCGGGTCGATCAGGAAGTACGCCGGATTGGGCGGCAGATCGTTCCCGAAGAGCTCGTCCTGAAAGATCTCGCAGCCGCACCCCGTAACCAGATCGATTCCGGCCGCCGTGAGCCGGTCGTAGGCCGGCAGATCGACATAGACGCGGTACGAGTGGAAGTACTGGCCGTTCGTCAGCCAGCCTTCGGCCCACTGTTCCCAGTAGCCTTGTGCCCGCGCAAGACCGGCGCAGGCCATGACCGTCGTCCAAACGCTCGCAAGCAGCATCCGTCGCATGACTCGACCCTCCATCGAACAATCCAATCGATCCATGACTTGCACAACCCCGGAGCACGCCGTGACAGCGGGGGCTCTGCCGGAACAAGCGCGCGGACCGCACCACCCGCGCTCGGCGGATACGACACCTCGAAGCCAGCGGAACCCCCACCGGGCCACGCGTGAACACCACGACCCCCTTCACCTGCCCGTCCAGAACACCAGACTTGCCGGGACAGACGACGCCCTCCGGTCGTCCTCGGCGCCGTCGCCCCTCCCCATAGGGAGTATTCCGCACGAATATCGGATGTCAAATGGGACGAGTCGTCCCGCCGGACCGTTCCAGCGGGATCGAAGCGTTCCCGGAAACCTTCTTCGTCCGAAATCGAATAACCCGCCGGTGCGTGCGTCTTCCTGACCAGCGGGGGAAGTCGCCGATTGCCCACGGGAGGTCTCATGGACGCGCGCAACCAGGTCGCCGAACGTAACATACGAACCTTGATGGCTGCCCTGCCGATGCTGGCCGGTGCGCTCGCTGCGCCGGCCGCCGTGTATCGGCCCGGGATCGTCCACGACGTTGACCTGCTCGACAGCGGCAATCTGCTCGTCACCGACGGCGGCACGCTTTCAGACCACGACGCCGGCGGCGTCTACGAAATCGACCGCGCCGGCAACATCGTCTGGTCGTATACGACCGGGCTGCGCTGGGCCCACAACGCCGACCGCCAGGACGACGGCAGCGTCATCATTTCGGACACGGACCACGATCGCGTCATCATCGTCGACGCCGCCGGCGCGATCGTCTGGAACACCGACGACCTGACGTTCAGCGACGGCTCGCACCTCGATTATCCCAACGACGCCAACCTGCTCGACGACGGGCATCGCCTGATCACCGATCGCAACAACCACCGCGTCATCGAAATCGACGCGTCCGGCAACATCGTCTGGCAATTCGGGCAGACCGGCGTTCCGGGTGGTGACGCCACCCATCTGAACGGCCCCCACAACGCCGACCGGCTCCCCGACGGCCACACGCTCATCGCCGATTCGAACAACGCCCGCATCGTCGAGGTCGCTCCCGACGGCACGATCGTCTGGACCTGCGCCGGCGGACTGAGCTGGCCGCGCGACGCCGACCGGCTTCCCGGCGGCAACACGTTGATCGACGACTCGAACAACCATCGCGTGATCGAGGTCACCCCGGCCGGCGCGATCGCCTGGTCGTTCGCGACCTCCAGCGCAAGCTACGACGCCGACCGGCTTCCCGACGGCCACACGCTGATCGGCGACGGCGACCGCATCATCGAGGTGGACCCCGCCGGCACGATCGTCTGGTCGTACCCGCAGGTCTATGAAACCGAAATCGTCGAGGGCTACCTGGTGACGGCCCCCAACGGCAGCCGGCTGTGGACCAGGATCATCCAGCCCCGGCACGACCTCTACGCCGGCGAGC
>CAYRXN010000108.1:0-8913 GCA_964428275.1 uncultured Planctomycetales bacterium
AGCTTAACACCTGTCCAACTGACGAGGGGTACGCAATAGGTTCACGTTCCGCCGTGCCGCCGGCTATGCTGGACATGTGGGCGCACGCCGCCGCGCCGCGTGCCATCCCGGGAGGGAGGTCTCTCGATGCCATCGGTTGTCTGCAGGTTCGTCTCGGGGGGGCTTTGCGTTGCGAAAGCCAGTGCCGCGCTGGCCGCGGTGGTGCCCGCCCCCGACGCGCTGACCGAGCTGGCCGCGAGCCGGTGGGCCGCCTCCGCCGACGGGGCCTCGGCTGCCGTTTACGACGACACGGTGCGCGCGCTCGCCGGCAGCGCGTCGCTGCGCTACGAAACCGGCGGGGCCTTCGACACGCGTCTCTGGGCGCCCGCCGGGCAGGACGGCCACTGGGACCTGGTCGCCAGCGGCTCGGGCGGCGTGTCGCTGTGGGTCTATGCCGAGAACCCCAACCTCGGCTTTCAGAACCTCTCGCCCTGGGTGCGCCTGGGCACCGACGCGGGCAACTACTACGAATACCGCCCGGATCACGAGCTGCTCAACGACGCGCTCGGCACGTGGGTGCAGCTCACGATTCCGCTGGCCGGTGACGACACCTGGACGCGGACCACGGTCGGCACGCCCGACCTGACCGACGTCAACTACATCGAGATCCACGCCGACACGTGGGGTAGCGGGTTTACGCTCTGGTTCGACGATCTGCGTTTCGACGTGCCGATTCAGCCCCCGACCGGGCTGAAAGCCTGCGCCGGCAACGGACAGGTCGGGCTGGCGTGGCAGCCTTACGACGACCCGGCCGGCAACTTCGACCACTACGCCGTCTACCGTGCCACCGCGCCGTTTTCCGACGTCACCGGCATGACGCCGATCGCGACGGTCGCCGACATCGCCCGGACCGGCTACACCGACACCTCGGCGGTCAACGGCGTGTCCTACTACTACGCGGTGACGGCGGTGTTCGTCGGCGGCGCGGAAACCACCGCGGTCGAGCCGGTCGGCCCGCGCACGCCGCGGGACGAGACCGACCTGCAGGTGGTCTGCATCGCCCGCACGCCCCGCTATCCGCGCTACGACCCGACCTATACGCAGTACCAGGTCACCGAGCCGTCGGGCTTCGGGCCGTACATCTTCTCCGCCGCGACCGGCCTGGGCAGCGGGCAGGACGCCTCGACGCAGCGCTGGCCGCAGGTCGGCGAGATCGTCACCTACACGGCCACGGTCCGCAACCGCGGTACGAACACCTGGAGCGGCACGCTGAGTGCCGTATGGCAACTCGACGGCAACGTCGCCCAGGCCGACTCGCCCGGCGTAACGCTGGCGCCCGGCGAGACGGTGACCCTCGGCTACCAGCTCGCCTGGGACGACGCCCTGCACGAAATCAGCTTCGCACTGCTGGTCAGCGACGACCGGCCCGGCAACAACGCGCAGACCATCGGCACCAGGTCGGTCGCGTTCCTGAGCTACGTCGATCGCACCTGCTTGGAGGACTTCCGCGAGGAGACGGCCGGCTACCCGCAGGCCGCGACCGACGACTTTCTCGACTGGCTCAACCGCCACATGGTGCGTTTCAACGAGATGTTCGCCGCGGCGGGCTGCGCCAAGCGCGTGCATTACGACGTGCTGGAGGTGATCGACGATGACGCGCCGGACCCCGACACAAGCCGCATCGAGTTCGCGATCTTCCCGTTCCGCTTCCACGCTGGCGACGGCTCGTTGCGCACGTCGGGCTACTACGACGCCGCCGAGGATCTCGACTACGGCCTGCTGCACGAGATGGGCCACCAGCTCGGGCTGATCGACATCTACCGGCTCGACTTGCCCGCATCGGCCAACGAGGTTTCCGGCATGGGCTACACCGCGCCGGCGGGACTGATGCACGGCGTCGCGCATTTCCTCTCGCAGCACAGCGCCGGCGCCATGACGCACTGGCTGCACAGCGCCCACGGCTACTACGGCCAGTATCTCTACCAGTTGCCCCAGCAGGTGCGGATGCGTTTTCTCGGCACCGACGGCCAGCCGCTGGCCGGGGCGGCGGTCCGCGTCTACCAGGTCTGCGAGCGGCCGGGCGCAGGCCAGGTGCTCACCAGCCAGGTCAAGTTCTCGGGCACGACCGACGACCAGGGCTGTTACACGCTGCCCAACGTCGCGACAGACCCCAACCTCGTTCCGCCGACCTGCGCCGGCGACGCGCTGCACGACAACCCGTTCGGCTACGTGGCGGTCGTGGGCACCAACGGGCTGCTGCACTTCGAGGTCGAGCAGGACGGCTTCGTGGATTACACCTGGCTCGATATCACCGAGGTCAACAACGCCTACTGGGCCGGGCAGACTGCGCTGGCGACGTTCCAGCGCACGCTGGCCCTGGGTGGCAGCGTGCAGTGCTACCCGCCGCCGGACATGGCCGAAGGCAACGCTGCAAGCTGGCTCGGCTGGGCGCAGGACGGGCAGATCACGCTGGCCGACGACACCACGCGCATGCACGACGGGGTGGCATCGCTGCGGGCCGACGCGACCGGCGGGGCCGACAACTACGTGCGCTACCCCGGCGACCAGCTCGCGACGTGGGATCTGCGCGGTTCGACTTACCTGCGCTTCTGGGCCCGGGCCGAGAACCCCAACCTCGGCTTCCAGAACGCCAGCCCCTGGATCCATCTGGGCAACGCCGACGGCTATTACGAGTACCACCCCGCCTACGACATGCTCAACAACGCGATCGGGCAGTGGGTCGAGTTCGTTATCCCGCTGGCCGGCGACGCCACTTGGCAACGCAGCACCCACGGCTCGCCCGATCTGGCCGACATCAACTACGTCGAGATCCACGCCGACACGTGGGGCGCGGGTTTTACGCTCTGGCTCGATAACGTTCGTTTCGACCCGCCGATCGAGCCGATCCCCGGCGACGTGAACTGCGACGGCGCCGTGGACCTGTCCGACCTGGCGGTCCTGCTGGCCCATTACAACGCCGCCGGCGGCATGACATGGACCGACGGCGACCTCGACGCCGACGGCGACGTGGATCTGGCGGATCTGGCGATCCTTCTGGCGAATTATGGCGAGGTCTGCTGAGGCGCCACGGCGCCGCGGCGCCGGAGTGGCCGGATTGGTCCTCGGAAACGTCACACACGCCCGGTCACCCCCCCGATGGACTCCAACCGCGCCCCGGACTGTCGCGCTGCTCGAGTTCACGGGACGGCATCGGCCGTGCCGCAACGACTCGCCCGACGATGCTTCACTCCCCGATCGGCCCCAGCGGCGGCAGGTTCTCCGGCCGCAGGGCGCGCTGGCGAATCAGGTACGCCTCCAGGTAGCCGCGGGCCTTTTCCGGGTGCTCGTGGCAGTACAGCACCGACTCGTGGTCGATCGCGTTGACGCGGTCGTTGGCCGCCCGGATCGCGTCCATGCTGATCTTCAGGGCCGTGTCCACCGGCATACGCTCCGGATTGATGTCGATCCCGAACCAGCCGGTGTAGCCGTACATCTTCAGCGTGTACATCAGCGCTTCGAGCTGCTCGGGCGAAACCACCCCGACGTTCAGGTCCTGGTCGTAGTTGCCCAGCGGCTGGCTGTTCCAGTGCGAGTGCGCCAGCCGACCCTCCGAGAGCGGCCAGCTGAACGCGTACGCCAGGTCTTCGTACCCCATCAGCACGTGGCCGATCTCCGGGTTCATGCAGCACAGTTTGTGCCCCTCGCCGAGCAGCTTGCGGTTCTCGCTGGCCGACAGCTTCGATTCGACCAGGTGGCCCAGCAGCACGCCCTCGGCGGTGGTCGGAAACAGGATGTGCCCGCGCGGCTCATACGGCTTGGGCTCGAACGCGATCCGCACGCCCGGCACCGCGTCCATCGCCTCGACCAGCCCGTCCACGAACCGGTCGCGCATCGCGGCGAAATCGACGCCGAAGGGGTTTTCGTATCCGTCGATCCCCGGCCAGACGACGGCGAACTCGGTGTCGAGCCGCTTGTTCATCGCCAGCGTCGCCTTGGCGCGCTCGACCGCGATCCGGCGTTTCTCGGGCAGCGGGTTGCTCAGCGAGCCCCACTCGAAGTCCCGGTCCCAGAACAGCAGCGGGATCACCGTAATCAGCTTGATCCCGGTGTCGGCGCAGAAGCTGTTCCACAACTCGACGTTGTCTTCGTTGATCTCGTTGGGATAGTGCGCCTCGAGCCCCGCCAGGCCGTAGTCTTTCAGGCCGGCGGCGATCTCCAGCCGGGCCTCGATGTCGATCTCGGCGCCGTACTTGTCGTGAAAGCGGCTGCCGGGCGGCGAGAAGTACCAGATGCCCGCCGAGAACTTCAGCTCCAGCTCGAAACTCCTGAGGTGGGCCAGCAACTGCTCGGGCGTTCGACGCGTCGCTTGAGAGCGCAGATCTCGCAGAGCCATCACATTCTCCTCGCGCAGCCGGAGGGGTGAGACGTTGCCACATTATGCGCGCTGCGCCGCGCTTTGGGCACCCCTGCCGCGCGGCGTGCGGCGTGAACTCAATTCACGCCGGACATGTGCCGATAACTCAAAGCAGAAGCAAGGCGAATCCTGCCGCACTACTGGGAGCTGGCCGCGCAAGAGCCGATATCACCTGCATAGGTACAAGAACCCGGACATGAGTGGCTGGATCGAGGAAAAAGCGATGAACCGCGTCGTGTTGCGCTACGCCCGTACTGTCATGGCAGCAGGGACCATCGTCCTGATCGTGGGATGCCAGGCCTCTCAGCCTGCCCCGAAACCGGTTACGGGCACACCCCCACAGGCCCGGCAGGACCGCGTGACCGAGCCCGAAAGCGTGACGCTCTTCGGCGACCATCCCGACGCCCCGGTCCAGCCGGAAAACCGCCTGCTGACCAACATGGCCCAGCACACGTTCTCCGCGGTCGGCCGCGATTTCGATCCCGACCTCGACGAGACCGGCAACATCATGGTCTTCGCCTCGACGCGCAACTCCGAACACCCCGACATCTACATGAAGCACGTCAACGGCTATGCCCTGACGCAGCTCACTTCGGACCCCGCCGACGACATCCAGCCCCGGTTCAGCCCGGACGCTTCCAGCGTCGTGTTCGCCTCGAACCGGGCCGGCAACTGGGACATCTGGCTCGTCAAGACCGACGGTACCGGTCTTACCCAGCTGACGCAGGATCGTGGCGACGAGGTGGCGCCGTGCTTCTCCCCGGACGGCAAACGCGTCGCGTTCACGGCCTGGGGCCAGCGTTCCCGCCAGTGGGAAATCTGGGTGCTCGCGGTGGATCGCCCCGGCGTTCGGCGATTCCTCTGCTACGGGATGTTCCCGGACTGGTCGCCTGACGGGAAGCGGATCGCGTTCCAGCGGGCGCGCCAACGCGGCACGCGCTGGTTCAGCGTCTGGTCGGTCGAGCTGGTCGGCGACGAGGCCCGCCACCCGACCGAGCTGGCCTACAGCGATTCGAGCGCGTGCATCGCGCCGCGCTGGTCGCCCGACGGACAGACGCTGGCGTACTGTGCCGTGGTACCCGGCTCGCTGGGGCACAACAGCGCCGCCGATATGCACGCCGACATCTGGACCGTCAACGCGCGCACGGGAATGCGGCAGAAACTCACCGACGGCGCGGTTCCGGCGTTCAACCCCACCTGGAGCCCGTCGGGCCAGGTCTACTTCGTTTCGGCCCAGGGCGGTGCGGAAAACGTCTGGTCGCTCCGCACGACCGACAGCCCGGCGGCCCAGCCGGTGGCGCGGACGAACCAGACGCCGGAAGCGAGCAAGCTGCGCAGGACCCGGGCCGCTTCGGCAAATGTTCCCGTAACTGCTGAAGGCAAATAGAGTTACAAGAATGCGCCCAGGTTTGGCCCATCAGGAGGACGGTGCGGCTCCGCCGGGACACCCGGCGAGTGCGGGCGGTCCCGCAGGCGGCACCGGAACCGGTTCTGGGATATTTCGCGGCAAAACGCCTGGCTCTTTGTCGGGGGCTTGCCCCGATAATATAATGAAATACTGGGCTCCCATCCTTCGTCGTCCGAACGTTCGTGCGGGCCGCTCGAACAGCATGGGAACGGCTGCCACTTATGGAATCGCGGCGTTTGTCGCGCTCTTCGTGAGCGGTTGCGGTTCGCACGAGACGGAAACCAGGACAGCTCCGCCGCGGCGGCCCGTCGTGGTCGTGGTGGCGCCGGTGCTCAATCTGAGCGGAAGTTCCGATTGGGATCCGCTGAAGGTGACGGACATGGTGGCCTCGGAGATGCAGTCCTTTCCCGGGATCGTGGTGATTCCGGTCAACCGCGCGCTGGCCGCGCTTGCGCAGGCCGGGCGTTTCGCGGTGGAGACCCCCCAGGACGCCTTCGATCTGGCCGCCGAATTCGACGCCGACGCCACCGTGGTGACGGCGGTGACCGAGTACGACCCGTATGACCCGCCGCGGGTCGGCCTGCTGATGCAGTGGTACAGCCGTGCCGGTAGCCGGGCGATGCGGTTCGATCCCGTGTCGGCGTCGCGCCAGGCGGCGGAGATGCTTCCGCCGAGTGGGAGCGCAGCCGACGCGCTCGCGCCGCAATTGCAGGTTCAGCGGGTCTTCGACGCCTCGGCGACGGAGGTGCGGAACGAGGTCCGCGCCTTCGGACGCTGGCGGGCGGCCCACGGCAGCCCCTACGACTGGCGGGTCTACGTAAAGTCGCAGGAACTCTTCGTCCGTTACTGCTGCTGGTCGGCGATTCGGTCGATGTTATTGGAAAGAGACCGATTCAGGCCCAGGGCCGCGGATGGAGAGCTTGACGAATGGACGGACCGCAGCGGTGTTTGAGTTTCGTAAAGGGTCGTCACCGCTACGTCTTCTGGTATCGGCCGGGCCAGGAGTCGGAGCTGCTCGCTTCGTTTCTGGAATACGCGGAGCGGCCGGATGTTGAATTCGACTGGTTCGACGCAGCCGTGCTGAGCTATCAGATGGGAAAGGGGTCACAGGAACCGGAGGCAGCCACCGGGGCGGCGCCCAGCGATGGCTACGAGAACAGGTAGGGTAGAACCTTGCATCAGTTTCAGGATCCTCGATACGAAGGTTGTGACCGTGTGATGAACCCTCAGGAATCCCTCATCGACCAGTTCATTCACTACCTGCGGGCGGAACGACACTTCTCGGCCCACACGGCCCGCTGCTACGCCGCCGACCTCGAACAGTTCTGCGCGTATCTGGCAGAGCCGGACCAGCCCGCGGCGGGAACCGCTCCGGGAGCCAACGGACAGGGCGTCAACGGACAGCCCCGCGCCGGGCGCCCGGTGGTGATCCCGTCCACGCTCTCGACCGAGGCGCTCAACCGCAACCTGCTCGCCGTGGATCTCGACCGCGCCCGGCTGTTCATGTCCTACCTGCGCGACCGGAACTACTGCAAGAGCACCATCGCCCGCAAGCTCGCCACGCTGCGCAGCTTCTACAAGTTCCTGGTGCGTCGCGGCTACATCAGCGGCAACCCCGTCGCCACGATCCGCACCCCCAAGCAGGAAAAGCGCCTGCCCAAGTTCCTCGAAGTCGAGCAGATCGAGAAGCTCTTTTCCAACTGCGACACGACCACGCTGCTGGGCGCGCGTGACCGCGCCATCCTCGAAATGCTCTACTCGACCGGCATCCGCGTCAGCGAGCTGGTCGCGCTCGATATCGGCGACATCGACCTGGGCGCCAGCGTGATCCACGTGCGCGGCAAGGGCAAGAAAGAGCGGGTGATCCCGATCGGTCCCGGTGCGGTCAAGGCCGTCATCCACTACCTCGACCTGCGCCGGAACGGCAACCAGCAGGCCCGTCAGGATCCCAACGCGCTGTTCATCAACAAGCACGGCCAGCGGCTGAGCACCCGCAGTGTCCGGCGCAAGCTCGACAAGTACCTGCTCGCGGCCGGTCTCGACCTGTCGGTCAGCCCGCACACGCTGCGGCACAGCTTCGCGACGCACATGCTCCAGCGCGGCGCCGACCTGCGCAGCGTCCAGGAGATGCTCGGGCACCAGAGCCTGAGCACGACGCAGATCTACACGCACCTGACCGACGAGAACCTCAAGACACAGTACGACAAGGCCCACCCGCGCGCCTGAATCGATCCTGCGCCGTCCACGGGGCGGGCGCCCACCACGCAATGACAATGCGACCAGCCCCGGCGCGGCGGGCAGCGCCCGCGCCGTGCGTTCAGTTCCGCTGCTGGCGGCTCTCGATGTCCGGTGCATACTGGGACGAGTGGACCGGATAGACGTGCTCGCGGTAGTGCGTGGTGTCCATCAGCGTGAAGCCGATGAACAGCAGCACGAACAGCATCGCCGCGACGACGATGATCGCGTTGAACGGCCGATCCCAGCGCAGGTGCATGAAGAACAGCGCCACCAGCGACGCCTTGACCGTCGCGATGGTCAGGGCGACCCAGAGGTTCCACTGGCCGAGGTTGTAGTACGACAGCCAGACGGTCAGCGCGGTCAGTACGAGCAGCGCCACGGCCACCGCGCCGAGCAGTCGAACCGATACCGTGTGCCCCGCCGCCGGAGCTTGCCTGTGCGCGTCGCGCTGGGGTTGGTCAGCCATCGCAAACCTCTAGTCGATCAGGTACAGCAACGGGAACAGGTAAATCCAGATCAGGTCCACCAGGTGCCAGTAGAGCCCGCCCAGATCGACCGGCGTGTAGTACGCGCTGCTGAAGCGGCCCCGGAGCGCCCCGACCAGCAGCCACGCGATGACCCCCATCCCCGCCAGCACGTGGATGCCGTGGAGCCCGGTCAGGCAGAAGTAGATCCCCATGAAGATCTGCATGTCCTTGCGGCCGAAATCCGGCGGCGCAGCCCCGGTACGCTTCCCGCCGGCCGAACCGACGGCGCCCTGCGGCCCGACCGCCGCCGCCTCGATCTGCGACCGTTCGATCTTCGCTGCCGCCGGGGCGTCCCCCCCGGCGGCGCCGGTTGCCAAGCGGTGGTCCGCGATGTCCGTGGAGCCGGT
>CAYRXN010000109.1:0-5769 GCA_964428275.1 uncultured Planctomycetales bacterium
TCACGCTGCCCCTGCTGATCCTCGACGAGGCCCATCACCTCAAGAACGCTCAGACGCGGCTGGCCTCGCTTTTCTTCGCCCCCGCGAGGCGAAGGAGGACGCCGATGAGGTCACGCACGGCGCGCTGGCAGGGGTGTTCGAGCGCATGCTGTTCCTGACCGCCACCCCATTCCAGCTCGGCCATGCGGAGCTGTGATCGGTGCTGGAGCGTTTCGGCCGGATCGCGTGGGATTCGCCGCGCGCCCCGCAGCGCGGCCGCGCGGCCTTCGATGAAGAACTGCGCACGCTGCGGCGGGCGCTCGATGACGCGCAGCGGAGGGCGGTCGAACTCGACACGGCATGGGGCCGGCTGGGCGATGACGACCTGGTAGTCGGCGGTCGCCGCTTCGCCGATGTCGAAGCATGGTGGCGGGCGGCCCGCGAGAATCCGTCCGCGCTGACGCAGATCGCCACGACGGTCATGACGCGGCACGAGATGGCCCGTCGCGCGCTCAAGCAGGCCGAGGCGTTGCTGCGGCCGTGGGTCATCCGGCACCTGAAGGACCGCCGGCTTCCGGCTCCGCATAGCGACACGCCGCGGCGGGTGAAGTTCCCCGGGCGTGCGTTTCTTGCTGATCGTACCAACGGCGACGAGGGCATCCCCGTCGCCGCCGAGGCGGTTCTGCCGTTCCTGCTGGCGGCGCGGGCGACGACGTACGCGGCGGCGTCGCGGGCGCTGTTCGCCGAGGGGGTGGACCTGCACCTGAACTGCCGCCAGGCGATCCACCACGATCTGTGCTGGAACCCCAGCACGCTGGAACAGCGCACCGGGCGGGTCGACCGCATCGGAGCCAAGTGCGAACGGGCGGGCCGGCCGATTCACGTCTACCTGCCGTACGTCGCCGAGACGCAGGACGAGAAGATGTACCGGGTCGTGATGGACCGGGCGCGGTGGTTCAGCGTGGTCATGGGCGAGCAGTACCGGGTGGACGAAAACACCGCGGAGAAACTCGCCCGGCGCGTTCCATTCCCTCCATCAGCGGCCGAAGAGCTGCGATTCGCCCTCCATGTTGTCGCACGGGAATCGCACGATGGCGCGCCGGAAGGCCAGGCGGCCCCATGATACCTCTTGTGTGAGACCGCGGTCGTTGGTATAGTATCCGACAGGCGTTTCTGATGGAATGGGTGGGCTTGGCTGGCCAGCACGATGGTTGGGCGACCGCTGTGTGCGGAGCGGTGGGTCATTCCAGCTGGGGGACCGCTGGACTGTCTGGGAACCAGTGGATTGCCTCTCTTGCCTTGTGCTAGGGTTTCCAAGGCCGGCGATCTTGTAAGGTCCCAGACACGTCAAAGGGGGCCGGGCAGGCACGAGTCCAAGTGATTGCGGCGGCGTCCGCGGTAACGGCTTCGATGAAGCTCGAACTCGAAGGGCCTGAGGTGGCGGTCTCGGCGCCTCGAACAATCCTGCTGACGGTTCTGGGCGTGAAACCGACGTCGCAGCGCTATACGCTCGGGGAAGAGTGCGCCGAGGCGACGATCGCGACGATCGCGCTGTGCTCGCTGTTGCCGGACGCGCAGCGGCCCGGTGAAGTGGTCGCGCTGTGCACGCGCGAGGCGCGCGACGAGACCTTCCCTGCCCTCGAGGCGGAGCTGCGAGAGCGCTGCACGGTGCGGGCGGTCGAAGTCCCGGGCGCCCGGACGCAGGACGAGATCGAGCGATACCTGCACACCGTCGTGCAAGCCGTGCCGCCGGCCGGGGATGAGCGGATCGACCTGATCCTGGACCTGACGCACGGCTTCCGCCACCTGCCGTTCCTGACGTACGTAGCGGTCATGTACCTGACGGCGTTGTCGAACGTCCGGCTGGTCGCGGCGTACTACGGGATGCTCGAGCGAGGCGTGGATGTCGCGCCGTTCCTCGATCTGCAGCCTTTGCTGACTCTGCCGCGGTGGTTCCACGCGGTCGAGGTGTTGCGGCGGTGGGGCGATGTCTCTCCGATCGCGGAGCTGGTCGGGCAGGGAGCGCACGGTCAGCAGGCCCGGCAGATCGACGGCGACCTGCGGCGGTTGTCGCGGGCCTACCTGGCCGGCCAGCCGCTGGAGCTGGGGCGGCTGGTGAACCGCTTTCGGCGGCAGCGCAAGCGAGTCTTCGCAAAGCTGCTGAGAAACGAACATCGGCTGCCGCTGGCAAAAAAGCTCGTCCGGCAGATCGACAAGTCGCTGCGACCATTCGAAATCCCCGGCCAGCTTTCAGGCGACGGCTGGAAGAGGGACGTCGTCCTGAACGAGGACGAGCTTCAGCGTCAGGCCAGCCTGATAGACGGTCTGTTCGAGCGCGGCCACCGGCCGGTGGCGCTGGGACTGCTGCGCGAGTGGGTGGTCTCGTGGGCACTGCTGCGACTGGGGCGGACCGGCGATTGGCTGGAACGCGAGGCGCGGGAAACGGGGCAGAATCACCTCGGCGCCCTGCGGGCCATCGCCGAGGATTCCGCGCTTGGAGAGAGGCTCACGCCGCAGCAGCGGGAGCTGGCGGAGTTCTGGGGGTCGCTCTCCGATCTGCGAAACGCCTACCACCACCACGCGATGCGCCGCCAGGACATGAGCGCGGATCAGTCCGGGACCAACCGGCTCAAGCGGATCGTCGAGTACTGGTGCGACGTACTGCGCCCGCTGCCACAGATCGACCTGCAGCCCGGCGGCGCGCGCCAGGGCAACACGCTGGTCAGCCCGATCGGCATGCGGCCCGGCGTGCTGTTCAGCGCCGTACGCGTGGCGTCCCGAGAGGCGAGCGACGGCCTGCGGCGCTGTCTGGTGATCTGCTCAAAGTCCACGCGCCCGCTGGCGGCCGAAGCCCTGGCGCGTGCCGCACCGGAACCGCAACCTGAGCTCGAATATCTCGAGCTGGAGGATGAATTCGGCGGAACGGACGAACTCGACTCGCTGGTCCGGCGTGCCAAGCCGCATCTGATCCCCAGTGCTGAGGTGCTGGTCAACGTCACCGGCGGCACGACGCTGATGGGGCTGCTGGCCGAGTCCATCGCGACCGCGGCGCGCAGGTTGGCGTGTCCCGTGCGGCGTTTCGGCTTGATCGACCGGCGGCCACCCCGGGAACAAGAGGAAGGGCCGTATGTCGAGGGAGAGCCTTTCTGGCTCGATTCAGGGGCTGGTGATGGCGACGCGGATTGAGGCGACCTACGAGGTCACGACGCCCATGTTCTGCGGCGGCGCCAAGCAGGAGCCGGAACTGCGCCTGCCGAGCTTCAAGGGGCTGCTGCGCTTCTGGTGGCGGGCGCTGGCCTGGTCGCGTCTGGGCGGCGACCTGAAACGCATCAAGGACGAAGAGGACCGCTTGTTCGGTTCATCGGCGACGGGCCGCTCGCGGGTCCTCCTGCAAGCCCTGAGCCCGCGCGGCGACAGGGCCGTGCTCGGGCGATCACAGGTCCTGACCGTCACACCTGTGACGAAGAAGCCCGTGGGACAGGGCGCGCGCTACCTCGGCTACGGCGTGATGGAGGCGTTCGCCAGTCGAACGAGAGGCACAAAAGAAGCCCAGCTCACGCGGTCCTGCATCAGAGGGCCGTTCGAATTCACCGTCGAACTCGCGATCCGCGGGCTCGACGACAACGACTGCCGAACCGTGTGCGACGCGCTGACCGCCCTGGGGCTGTTCGGTGGCATGGGTGCCAAGAGCCGCAAAGGGTACGGGTCGCTGGTGCTGCGTTCGCTGCGGTGCGACGGGCAGGACGCATGGAAGCCTCCGGAGACGTTCGACGTCCTGGAGGCAGCCGTGCGCGATCTCTTCGAGCGCGCCGGCGTGCTTGGCGGCACGAGTGGCGCTGCTTCGTCGAACGGTTATCCCGAGTACACGGCTCTCTCACGCAAGTCCCGGTGCGTGCTGCTGATCGCCGAGGACGCGCGCGAGCCGCTCGAGACGCTCGACCGGATCGGCCGCGAGATGATCCGCTATCGGAGCTGGGGCCATGGCGGCAAGATCCTCGGGGGCGAAGACTCAGAGAGGAACTTCAAGGACGATCACGACCTCATGAAGCAGTCCCCGCCGGCGCGCCGATCCCATCCGCGCCGGATCGCCTTCGGTCTTCCGCATAACTATGGAAAGGGCCGTGAGCGACAGGTCGGTCCGGAGGACGCCGGGCTCGACCGCCGCGCCAGTCCGCTGTTGATCCACATTCACCGGTGCGGATCGAAGCCGGTGGCGGTGCTGACCTTCCTTCCCGCGCGGTTCCTGCCGGCGCGGCGGAACGGGATCTCGGTCGGGGGCAACCCGGTTCCGCAGCAGCCGGAGCCTACGCTGTACCAGCCGGTGGAGGCCTTCCTGGACAGGTTGCTCGATGAGAAGCAGCGTCGTGAGCCGTTCTCGCTGGCCCGGGAGGTCAAGGCGTGAGCTTGCACGTGGACATCTCGATCGGCCCCGTGCAGGGGTTCGTCGCTCAGTCCCGTCGGACGCGTGACCTGTGGGGCAGTTCGTACCTGCTGGCCTACCTGACCGCCCACGCGATGCACGGCGCGGAGCGGGCCGGCGCGAAGATCATCCGTCCCGGCGGCCTGCGACACGACTGGCTCTATCAGCGGGTCGGCGGGAACGGCTCCGGCGATCCGCCGCGGATCGGCTCGGTGCCGAACCACTTCGTGGTCGAAGTCGAGGGCGATCCCGCCCGCGCTCGCGCGGTCGCCGAGGCGGCCCGTCAGGCATTCGAGCAGGCATGGCGCCGCGTATGCGAGGCCGTCCGGAACCGGTTCGTCGCGCCGGTCGAGGGCCTGGGAAAGGGCACCCGGCAGATCTGGCAGCGGCAGATCGAGGCGTTCTGGGAGCTGTACTGGACCGCCGGCCCGCCTGAGGCCCGAGGCCTGCTCGCCCGCCGAAAGGAGTGGCGCACCTGGGCACTGCCGGTCGAGCCGGGCGACAAGTGCAGCGTGATGCCGGATTTCCAGGAACTCTCCGGCTGGGTTCGGGCCAGCAGTGCCGACGGCCGTCGGCAGCAGGACGCGTTCTGGAAGAAGCTGCGCGATCGCGTCGGCCCGCTGGACTTGCGTGAGAACGAGCGGCTTTGTGCGATCGCGCTGGTCAAACGGCTTTTCGCGCACGTGGCGCCGGACGCACTGGGCTGGCCAGTCGATACGAAGCATTGGCCTTCGACGGTGTACGTGGCCGCGGTTCCGTGGGTGCGGTGCGTGATCCAGCAGGCACCCGCACAAGCAGCCGGGTACAGCGAGAAGGTGCGCGCCGCCGCAGGTGGCGATGCGTTCCGGGAATGGAACAGGCCATTTGCGGGGCTGGGCGACTCAGAGACCAGGGGCTTCGCGCAACTCGACGCCAACTTCTTCCACAAGGCCTTCGTCGGCGATGAGCGGCTCTGTCCGCTGGAGCGGGATGCGGACCGCCCCGAGCTGCTCGACGCGCTCGGTCGGCTTTATGAAGTCGCGGGCGCGGCCGGGCGCCGGCCGGGGGCGCCGCCGGTGTACTACGCTCTGCTGCTGGCCGACGGCGACCGGCTGGGGCAGGTCGTGGCCCGGCTCGGCGGAAAGGACGTGGGCGAGGCGCTGCGGCGTTTCACGAACGAAGTACCACGGATCGCACAGCAGCACGACGGTGTCACCGTGTACGCCGGCGGCGACGACGTGCTCGCCATGCTTCCGGTCGAGGGGGCCTTGCGGTGCGCGGAGGCGATCCGCCGGGCGGTCGCCGTGGGTAGCGGGCGTCCGCGCGCGATCGGGGAGGTTGTCGATGAACTGGAGAGTCGACGTATCGATCGGACCGGTGCAGGGCTTCCT
>CAYRXN010000110.1:0-10584 GCA_964428275.1 uncultured Planctomycetales bacterium
CGGATGGATGCGGATCGAGCCGCAACGCGTGCCCATGCGCGGTGACGCCATATTCGATCTCGCCTCGATGACCAAGCCCATCGCCACGGGCACCAGCCTGCTGATCCTCGCCGAGCGCGGCCGGCTGCGCCTCGACGATCCGGTCGGCAAGTATCTGCCCGAATTCAACCACGGCCGCAAGAAAGCCATCACGATCCGCCACCTGATGACCCACACCTCGGGTCTGCCACCCTACGTCGGCGCCGCGCAGCGCAAGAAGATCATCGCCCAGGCGGGGTACCCCTGCCCGCAGGCGACCCGCGCGTACGTCCGCGCGGTCGAGCCGACGCGCCCCCCGGGCAAGACCGTCGTGTACAGTTGCCTCAACGCGATTCTCTGCGGCGAGATCGTCGAGGCGGTCAGCGGGCAGCCGCTGGACCGCTTCGCGACCGAAAACGTCTTCGCGCCGCTGGGTATGAAAGACACTTGCTTCAACCCGCCGGCGGAGAAACGCGCACGCTGCGTACCCACCACGCGCAGCCCGCACGCCAGCGCCGACGATGGTTTTCTCTGCGGCCGCGTACACGATCCGCTGGCCGCGATGCAGGGCGGTGTCTCGGGCAACGCCGGCCTGTTCTCCACCGCCGCCGACCTGGCCCGCTTCGCGCAGATGCTGCTCTCCGGCGGCGCGCTCGACGGACGGCGCATCTTGTCGCCAGAGACCGTCGCCGAAATGACCCGGATTCAAAGCCCCGGCGCCGTCAACGCGAAGGGCCGGCCCGACCGCCGCGGCCTGCTCTGGGACCTCTACCCGCCCGCGCCCGGCGCCGGCGCGCTCTTTGCCTACGGACACACCGGCTACACCGGAACCGCCATCCGCATCTACCCGAGCAGGGGTGTGTACATCATCGCGCTGACCAACCGCGTGCACCCGGACGACACGGCGAAGGTCGGCGGGTTCCGCCAGGCGGTCTGGAACGCCGTCGGGCGCGTGCTGCTGGACGGGGCATCGGCCGGACACCCGTAGCGGCAGGAGCGCCGCCGTGGCGCACGGGGCAGGAACGACGGAAACCGATCGGGCAGCACCGCTTCCATGTGCCACCTGCGTCAGGGATTCTCCCGGTACCACGCGATCGAACGCTGGAGCCCCTCGGCGAAGTACACGAGCGGTTCGTAGCCCAATACCCGCCGGGCCGCGCTGATATCCGCCAGGCTGTGCCGGACGTCGCCGGGGCGGGGCTGGTCGTAGACCGGCTCGATCTGCTTGCCGAGCATTTCGTTGATCCGCGCGACAATCTCGTTGAGCGTGGTGCGCTCGCCGCAGGCGATGTTCACGACCTCGCCGGCGAGTTTCTCGGCTTGCAGCGCGAGCATGTTGGCGTGCACGACGTTGTCGATATAGCAGAAATCGCGTGATTGTTCGCCGTCGCCGTAGACCACCGGCCGCTCGTCCCGAACCATGTGCGAAACGAACGCGGGGATCACCGCGGCGTACGCGCTGTTGGGATCCTGCCGCGGACCGAAGACGTTGAAATACCGCAGCGAGACCGTTTCCAGCCCGTACACACCCGAAAAGCACGTGCAGTAATACTCGCCGGCCAGCTTGCTGACCGCATACGGGCTCAGCGGTGCGGGCGGCATCGTCTCGACCTTGGGCAGCGTCGGCGTGTCGCCGTAGGCCGCGCTGCTGGCCGAGTAGACGAATCGACGTGCGCCGGCGTCGCGGGCGGCGATCAGCATGTTGAGCGTACCGTCCACGTTGACCGCGTTGGACTCGCGCGGGTGTTCGACGCTGCGCGGCACGCTGGCCCGGGCTGCCAGGTGAAAGACGCCCGCGACCCCGCGGGTCGCCCGCGCCGCTGTCTCCGGGTCGCAGATCGTTCCCTCGATGATCTCGACGTCATCGGCCACTTCGGCAAGATTGCGGCGATGGCCGGTGCTGAAGTCGTCGAGGACGCGGACGCCGTAACCGTCGCGCAACAGTCGCCGCACGATGTGGCTGCCGATGAAACCCGCGCCGCCGGTAACGAGACAGGTACTCATGGTCTACTCCTCGGGGAGCTCGAAAAAACGAACCGCGTTGGCCGTGGTGGTCGCAGCCAGCGAAGCGAACGAGTCTTCGCGCAGTTGCGCCAGAAAGCGGGCCGTGTGGACGACCAGCGCCGGCTCGCACGGACGCTGCTTGCGCACCGGCTCGGGCGACATGAACGGCGCGTCGGTTTCGAGCATCAGCCGGTTGTCCGGCACGATGCGGGCCGACTGGCGGACCGTCTCGGCGTTGCGGAACGTCACGACGCCGGTGAACGAGAGCCAGTGCCCCATGTCCAGAATCCGCCGCGTCAGCTCGACGCCGCCCGAATAGCAGTGGAACACCACGCGCCCCAGCAGCGTCGGGTAGTCCGCCAGAATCTCGCAGACGCGCTGCTCGGCCTCGCGGGCGTGGATGATCACCGGCCGGCCGCTCTCGCACGCGAGGTCGAGGTGAAAGCGAAAAAGTGCTTCCTGCTGCGCGGGGGTGGCAAAGTCGTAGTGAAAATCGAGTCCCGTTTCGCCGATCGCGACCAGCCGGCCGGCGGGAACGTCCGCCCAGCGTCCGCGGTGCAGGTCGGCCAGGGCGGCCCGATCGTCGTCGCTCGTGCGGGCCGCTTCGTGGGGATGGATGCCGGCGGCGAGGTAGACGCCCGGATGGTCGGCCAGCAGCGCCACCGCCCGGCGGGCATCCTCGACGTTCGTGGCGACGTTGATGACCCGCTCCACGCCGGCAGCGCGGGCCCGCTGGAGGACGGCCCCGGTCTGGGCGAACAGGTCGTCGAACGTGAGGTGGCAGTGCGTATCGATCAGCATGGGGGGCTACACGGCATTCTGGACCTGCTCCTTGATCCGGTCGATCGCCCCCTTGATCTCGATCACGTGGCGGGCCACGTCGGCGTCACCCGCCTTCGACCCGACCGTGTTGGCCTCGCGCAACATCTCCTGGGCGATGAAATCGAGCTTGCGACCCGCCGGCTCATTTCCACCGATCGCCTGGCGGAACTGCTCCAGGTGCGACCCGAGCCGGTTGATCTCTTCGCTGATATCGCTTCGTTCGGCGTAGATCGAGACTTCCTTGAGCAGATCTTCCGCCGCGAGGTGGACGTTGCTGCGGGCGAGCAGCTCCTCGACGCGGGCCAGCAGGCGGTCGCGGTATTTCTCGACCATCTCGGGAACGTGGGCCCGGATCGCGCCGAGCTCGCGGTCGATCGCGTCGCAATGGGCCAGCAGGTCCGCCGCGAGCGTGTTGCCCTCGGTCCGGCGCATCTCGAGCAGGCGCCCGATCGCCTGCTCGGCCAGCCTGGTGACGATCGCGATGCCCTGCTGGCGTTGCTGCTCGGAGAGTTCGTGCGGCTGGCAGACTCCCGGGAGCATCGCGAGCGTGGCCAGATCGACGACGAGGTTGGCCTCGGGCGGAGCGACCTCCTGCAACCGGGCCAGGTAGTGCCGAATGGCCGCCTGGTTGACGTCCTGGGCGGCGCCCGCGCTCAGGTCACGCACGTACAAGCGCAGACTGACGCTGCCACGCACCAGTTGGCGCCGAAGCATCTGCTCCAGGTTCGCTTCGAGAAACGCAAAATCGTCGGGCAGGTGGATCGAGGCCTTGAAGTAGCGGTTGTTGACGCTGCGGATTTCCAGGTGGTAGGCGTGGCCCTGCTCTTCGAGCTGCGCTTCGCCGAAGCCGGTCATCGACAAGATCATGGCGCACCTCGCCTGGTGGATTCCCCCCGCTGACCGGTCGAGCCCGCGCCGCGCATCAGCGCTCGGCGAAACCGCCGTCCAAGCCGAACGGGACCGGCGCCGGTCCGCCTCCGGGAGCGGTTTTGTCTCCGGCGGGAGGAGCGGCCTGGTCACCACTGCCCTCGGCTGGTTTTTCCGCGGGGTTGGCGGCGGGTGCGGGTTTTTCGGACTCCGCCGGCGCGGGCGCCTGTTCGGAGCCCCCGGTCGCTGCCGGGGCGGGCTGCCCGGCCTGCTGGCCGGGCGCCGACATCGCCGCCGGCGCCGGGGCCTGGAACGGTACGAAGGCGTAGTTCAGGAAGATCGCCGTCAGCAACAGGCCGCCGGCCAGTCCCACCGTCAGCCAGGTGAGCACGTCGCCGGTCTTGGCGCCGAACGCCGTGTGTCCGCCGGCACCGCCGAAGGCACCGGCCAGGCCGACACCCTTGCCCCGCTGGAGCAGGATGACGATCATGAGGATCACCGCCAGGAAACTGAACAGAACCGCCAGAAGCGGATGATACCACGCAGCGAGTAGCATGTTTTCTTCTCGGCTTTCTCAGCGCAGACCTTTGCCGACGATGCACCGTGCATCCCGCGCAGCGGCGCGTTTGCGAACTGCGGAGTATAAACGAAACTAGCCAACCGCGGCTAGGGCCGCGCGGATAATTCCCAGGAAGCTCTCGGCCTTGAGGCTCGCCCCGCCCACGAGCCCGCCGTCCACGTCCGGCTGGCCGATCAGTTCCGCCGCGTTATCGGGCTTCATGCTTCCGCCGTAGAGGATGCGGGTGTGCTCGGCCTGACCGGGGCGCAATTCACCCAGCAGCGAGCGCAGGTGGGCGTGCGCCTCCTGGGCCTGCCGGGGCGTCGCGGTGCGGCCGGTGCCGATCGCCCAGACCGGCTCGTAGGCGACCACCAGCCGCTCGGGCGCGTCGAGCTCGACGCCGATCAGCGCCGCCGTGAGTTGGAACGTGAGCACGTCGAGCGTCTGGCCGGCTTCGCGCTCGGCCAGCGTCTCGCCCACGCACAGGATCGGCGTCAGGCCGGCGGCCAGCGCCGCCCGCACCTTGCGGTTGATCATCAGGTCGTCTTCGAGGTGGCCGATCGTATGGCGGCGTTCACTGTGCCCGATGATGACGAACCGGGCGCCGGTCTCGGCGATCATGGCCGGGGCCAGCTCGCCAGTGTACGCGCCGCCGGTTTCGTGAAACACGTCCTGGGCGCCGAGCCGGATCGCGCTTCCGTCGATCGCGCCGGCGATCGGAAACAGGTAGACCGCCGGCGGACATACCGCGACTTCGAACCCCGGCGGAAGCGTGAGGTCGGCCAGGCCGGCCCGGATTCCTTCGACGAGGTTGCGTCCGCCCGCGAGATCGAGGTTCATCTTCCAGTTGCCGGCGATAAGCGGCTGGCGCATGGCTGGTCCTCCGTCAGACTGGCAAACCCGGCCGCCCGCCGACCGCCCGCGGCGCGGCGGGTTCGTCCGCTCAGTGCGTAGTCAACGGCGAAATCAACCGGGCGTCAAATCATGCTGCGCTGAAAGCAAGTTACAGCGCGGCTTGCTTCCACGAGCCCGGCAAGAAGATCAGGCCACCAAGATCCGAAAGCGGTTCGAGCTGCACACTCATCTTGTGGCACGCGTTTCCCTGCCGGCCGATGGCGGTGAACGTCACCGGGTCGTTGTTGGCATTGCCGTCCATGTTGGAGAGGATGGTCACCTCGAGCGTCATGGTCCCGGCTCCGATGGCCTGCTCGTCGATCCAGGTCCCGTTGCCCAGGTTGGTTCGCCAGTCGGGATCGTCGCGGATCTTGAGCAACCCGAGTTCGATCGCGGAGCGGGCGTAGAATCGGGCCGCCATCGCGTCGGTGTTGTCGTCGGTGCCGCGCGACTCGATCCGCATGACCGTCATCGCCGACAGCGCAATGACCATCACGAGCGTCGTCGTACCGAGAAAGAAAACGTAGGCCGCCGCGCCCCGACCAGTGCGCCGGGCAAGGCCGTCCCGCGCCGACCGCGTTGTCTCTCTGGCCACATCCATGAGCCCACACCTCCCGCAACCCCGTTCCACGATCCTAATCCGCCAACCGCACGCAATGTTCGTCGCGATATCCCTCCTCGCTGTTATCCTGAGACCAGAAACCGGTATACCCGGCGGCCGGGGATCCCGTTGGAAGCGTTGCCGTACCGATGAGTGCCCCGTCGACGTACAACTCGACATGATCGCCAACGATGCGCAACTCCTGCTTGTGCCAGATCGTTGCGACATCCGGGATCGACCAGGCACCGTTGCCGTCGTAGCTGGAATTGTAGTTCTTCCCGATGTTCTGCCAGTTCCCGGAGATGCACACCCATATCTGGGCGCGCCTTTCCTGGACGATTCCACCATAGACCATATTGTCGTCGTTGACGTACCGTGCGATCAGGCCGGCGTGATCCACGTTCCCGTAAAGCGACCGGAATTTCTGACACACGGCCACATCGGCCACAGAAACCTCTGCGAAGATCACCGGAGCCCCACCGCCGATACCATCCCAGAGCACCTGATTACCGTCGTCTTCATCAACGGTGATGGAGGCATCGCCGTGTACCACCCAGGATGAGTCCGGAGGAAAGTACAGGTCGTAGTCCTCAAAATCGTCGCAGACCTTGCAGTCCAGACTGTAGCAATGCGAACCCTCGCCCTGCGGCGTGCCATCTTCGGCCTCGCACGCCTCCTCGCGCAACATCACACAGCTCAAGTCGCCCAGGCAGCACGCTTCCAGCGGTGGCAAGCCGGCGGTCCGGATCGCCTCGAGCTCGACGATCAGGTCGCCGTTGTAGTTGACCTTGACCGTAACGCGCTTGGCGCCGGTATCGGAACTCTCGATGCTCGAATGGTCATCCGGGTCTACCCAGACCACCGACGCCGTTCGTTGCCAGGCATCCAACCCGGGCAGCGGCGTGCCGTCGCGGTTCTCCGGCGGGCTGGATTTCCAGCCGTCGTAATCATCCACGTCGTTGAACAGGGTCCGATCTCCGGTCGTCGATTCCGTTTCGCTCAGCCCCAGCACGTTGGGGTCTTCGTTGGGGTCGGCGTAGTCCTGTTCGAGAATCTCGGTCATCAGGTCCTCGGCGAGAACCATCGCCCGGCGGCGCAGCGAGCTGCTGTTCTCGCCGCGGCGCACACCGCCGGCGACGTTCAGCGCGGCGACCAGCATCACGCTCACGAGCACCATCGACACGACCATCTCGGCCAACGTGAGCCCGCGCCGCCCGCCCGCCGGGCGGCCAGAAGTTCCGCCCGGCGATTCCCTCCATCGAATGAAGCCGACCTCGCTCACGGCTTGCTCACCTCCGGTTGGTTGAGCAACTGCACTTCAGCCTCGGCCCGACTGGCCGAATCGCTCGTGGTTTGCACGACGACGTGGACGCCCTTGCGCACAACCGGGGCCGCGGCCCACACAATCGCCCGGCGCAGGATCGTCTTCGCGTCATCGGTGAGGCTGTCAAACTCGAAGTGCTCGAAAAAGCGGTCCCCACCCCACGGCAGCTTCACACGCCGGCCGTTGGCCCGATCACCATCGAGCAGCGTGCCGCCGACCTCGATGGCCATCAGCCCGACCTCATCCGAGAGCATGGCCAGGATTCGCGAGTCTGCCGCCAGGCTCCCACTGGTCTTGGACAGGATCTGCTCGGAGGTACAGATGCCCAGCATCCCCTCCGAAAAACCGGACGTGATCTCGTGCGCGTTGTCCAGAATATAGATGGACAGTTCCTCCGTGGTCTTCTGACCCTCGGCCATCTCGTAACTGGACAGCAGGAAACCCTCTTCGAGCACGAGGCCAAGCGACATGTTCGAGACTTTGTCCTTGAACTTGTACGACCAGGCCCGCTCGGAAATGTAGACGACGTCCGCATCGGCGACGGCCGCGTTGAAGTCGCCCGGGTCGGCCCCGTCGTCCTGCACGTCCACTTCAAACCCCCAGGATTGCAGCAGCGTCAGGCGCAGCTCGTCGTCCGATTCGAGGTCGGCCGCGTTCGAGACGACCATCACGACACGCGGCTCGTGCGCGAGCACCCCCACGGTCTTCGAATACGTCAGCGAAAAGTTCTCGACGTGCTGGCAGACCGCCACCGGCGAGCCCCCGTTGTACTCGCGCGTCAACGGGTCGCCCGGCGTGCCCGACCAGGCATAGCGAATCGTCTCGGGCCCGGCCGAACCGTGGCCACGGTCGGCGACGGTGACCGTGATCGCCGCGGACTGGGCCTCATCCACGGCCGTCGCGTACATGAGATCGCCGGCGATCTGGTCGACGATTTCGATCGCTTCGGCATTGACGACCGCCGCGTTGTCCGCGCATGGCATCGCGTGCGAGGCCACGAGCACCGCCGACATCATTCCGGCGGCGAGAATCGACAGGATCGCCGCACTGACGATCAGTTCCGTGAGCGTGAACGCCCGCCGTGGACCTCCGGCGGCCGGCAGCAGCCTGCCGCGACCCCATCGAGCGTCGCCGCACCCGAGCCGGTCTGTCCGGAGCCTATTCGGCGACACTTGGCTCTCCCGTCTCGCCGTCGATCGTGATGATTCGCATCCCGTCGCCGACCAGCACGCTGATGGTGCCACCGCTGTCCGGAACGCCATATATGTCGAACGTGATCAGCGCGTCACCTCCACAGTTCGCGCTCAGCGCAGCAATCTCGTACGGCGTCACCGACAAGTCCGTAATGTACGCCTCGTCCGGATGATTCGGACTCGCCATGCCAACGAGTTCGTACTGCAGTTGTGCGGGATAAAACTGTACCGTTTGTGACACATTGGCGACCCGGGCATGCTGCCGGGCCAGCCGCAGGTCGGCCACGATGCGGTTGGCGGCGGCGTCGAGCCGCTGGCGCTGGATGGAGGCCGAGAACCGCGGGACGGCCAGCGTCGCGAGGATCGCGATGATCGTCAGCACGGTCATCAACTCGATCAGCGTAAAGCCGCCGCGCCGGGCCGGGCTGCGGCCGCACGGCCCGCGGAAACCTGTCGTCACGATCCAGTCGATCGGCACCATTTGCGCATCTGCTCCCATGCGGGCGCGCGACCCGCTATTCGGATGTATCGTTCGAGAGACGCCGGGACTTCGATAGGCCGCGCGGGGGGCATTTGGCTGAACTTTTGGCCACCGGCGGCCGATTTGAGTAACTGAGGTCTGATATCCAGACCCCGGGGTGGGGGCGGAGCGTCTGAACAACCAGCCCCCCCGCCACACGAAGCTCTGACCCGGCGCATCCGCGGGCCCGCAAGCCGCCCGCCCGGCGCCGCTCGATCGGCAGGTTGGTCCATGACGTGGATGAAACGGATGTCGTCCGCCGCCGGCAGTTCGTGCCGGCGCCCCGGTTTGGCCGCTCCCCTGCTCGTGGTCTTCGCCGTCGCGGCCCTCGCGGCGGTTTCCGCGCCCGCGGGAGAGACCGGCGCGGCCGGCACGCCCATCCAGGCGTCCACAGACGAGGACTCGATCACGATCTCCGAAACCGGCCGGCTCGACGTGCACGTGCGCAACACGCCGATCAGCGCCGTACTGGAGATGCTCAGCTACCAGGCCCGTACCAACATCGTCTCCAGCACGTCGATCACCGGAAACGTCTCGGCCAACCTCTACGGCCTCACGCTCGAACAGACGCTGGATGCGATCCTCACCCCCAACCATCTGGAGTATCGCAAGGTCGGGCCGGTGATCTACGTCGGCACGCCCGAGGAAATGTCGGCTTACGGCCCCCCGCCCCAGGCGCGTGTCTATCGGCTGCGCTACCTGCCGCGGGCCGAAGCGTCCCAGGCGGTCAAGCCGCTGCTGAGCCCCGCGGGCTCGATCGCGGAGGTGGGAACGTCCGGGAAAAAGGCCGGCGGCGACGTGTCGGCGGCGTCGATGGATGCCGATTACACCGACGCCGGCTCGGACTACCTGATCGTCCGCGACTACAAGCCGCAGCTCGACGCGATCGCCAAGCTGCTCGCCCAGATCGACGTGCGGCCCAGGCAGGTATTGGTCGAGGCGACGATCCTGCGGGCCACGCTCAACGAGGACAACCAGCTCGGCATCGACCTGAGCTACCTCGGCGGCGTCGATTTCCAGAACGTCAACAGCGTCAGCGCCGCCGGCGCCAACCTGACCACCGGGCCGCTGCCGCCCGACCAGTTGCAGAAGACGACGCTCAACGTCAACACGCAGATGATCGGCAACTTCCCCGGCGGCGGGCTGACGCTGGGCATCATTCACAACAACGTGGCGGCATTCATCCGCGCGCTCGAGGAAGTCACCGACGTCACCGTGCTGGCCAACCCGAAGGTCATCGCGCTCAACAAGCAGCCCGGCGAGGTGATCGTCGGCCGCCGCGACGGCTACCTGACCACCACCGTCACCCAGACCGCCGCGATTCAGAAGGTCGAGTTTCTGGAGACCGGCACGCAGATCCGTTTTCGCCCGGTGATCAACGACGACGGCACCGTCCGCCTGACCGTCTGGCCCAAGGACAGCAACGGCGGACTGACCGCCGCCAACCTGCCGTTCGAGGAAACCACCGAGGCCCATTCGCACATCATCGTCGAAGACGGCCACACGGTGCTGATCGGGGGGCTGTTCCGGGAACGCACCGTCAGCTCGCGCAGCCAGGTTCCCGTACTGGGCAACCTGCCGGGGCTGGGGGCGCTGTTCAGCAGGCAGTCCGACCAGACGGTCCGCGAAGAGGTCATCATCCTGCTCACCGTCCACGTGCTCAAGAACACCGCCGGCGAGGACGCCCGCTTCGCCGAGCTGCTCCACGACGCCGAACGAATTCGCGTGGGGGCCCGGCGGGGGCTGATGCTCACCGGGCGCGAGCGGCTGGCCCAGGCGTTC
>CAYRXN010000111.1:0-12713 GCA_964428275.1 uncultured Planctomycetales bacterium
GAAACACGGCTGAGAGAAACGGGCCAGGCGGCGTCGCCGCAACAGGCGCAGAGGGCAAGGGACGCAGGGGCCGAGGGACGAAGGCGGGGAGGGAACAGGGATCAAGGGATTAAGGGATCAAGGGACACGGGGGCGGAGGGACGAAGGGCAAGGGACGCAGGGACTGAGGGACACAGGGACGAAGGGGGTGAGGCGCCGAAGGGCCATTCGCCATTCACAAAGGGACCGAGGGAGTCAGGGATTAAGGGACCAAGGGACGAAGGCGACGACCAAGCGAGAGATAATTCGCCATTCGGCATTCGGCATTCGCCATTCGTCATCCACGATTCGTAATTCGCTACTTACCCGAGTACCGAAACTGTGAACATGCAAACGCGACTGCAATCGAGCCGGGCCGGGATTCCGGCGTGAACGCGATGCACCCGATGCCGACGAAGACCCTCCCGCGTGTCATCGCGGCGGCGCTGCTGCTTGCCGCCGACCCGCTGGCATGGGCGGACCAACCGGCCCGGCCGGCGACCGGTTACGATCCGGCCCGGGCCGTCTGCCGGGTCACCGACCGCCGGATCGACGAAGCTTCGGGGATCGTCGCCTCCCGCCGCTACCCGGGCCTGTACTACGTCCACAACGATTCTGCCGGACGACCGGAGATCTACGTCCTGAACCGCACGGGCACAATCGTCGCGACGCTTCGGTTGCGCGGGGCGCGCAACGTCGATTGGGAGGACATCGCGATGGCCCCCGGTACGGGCGGCAAGCGGTGGGACGTGTGCGTGGCCGACATTGGCGACAACCAGCGCCGCCGGCCGGAGGTGGTGATCTACCGTTTTGCCGAGCCGGACCTTGCGGCGCGCGGGTCGCAGGTCATCGCGGTCACGCCACGGGTGGTTCGCTGTCGCTACGAGGACGGCCCCCGCGACGCCGAAGCGCTGGTCGTCGATCCGCTCGACGGCGCCGGCTACGTCCTGACCAAGCGCTGGGACGGACGCTGCGGGGCGTATCGGCTGGCGGACTGGTCCGCGCCGCAGCCGGTCACGCTGCGGAAGGTGGGCTGGCTGCGTTTTCCGCCGGCAACGCTGCCCATCGCCCGAATGGTGACCGGCGCGGACATCACCCCTGACGGCCGGCGGCTGGTCGTGCGCACCTACATCGGCGGCTGGGAGTGGACGCTGCCCACACGCACGAAAGCCGATGGCTTCCTCCGGCTTATCGCGACGCGTCCGCGAGCGCTCACACTGGCCGCCGAACCGCAGGGCGAAGCGATCTGCTATGCGGCGGACGGCTCGGCCCTGCTCACCATCAGCGAGCGCAGCCCGACGGTGCTCTATGAAGCGCGCCGGATGCGGCAAACGACGACGCGGCCCGCCGGCCGGGCGGAAGCCGTACCGGCACCGGATGCCGCCTGGGAGCTGCACCTGCTCGGGTGCGACACGCCCGCCAGGCTGGCCCGGTTGCGGCACGCGCCGAAGTGGCGGCGCGTGCGGCTCGGGATCGTGGGACAGGACGGCGTATCGCAACGATACCTCGAAGACCTGCTCGATGACCGTGACACGATCACCTACCACGACTGCGCCGACCCGAACCGAAACACACACGATACGCAGATGGCCCGCATCACCCTGAACCTGACGCAACCGCTCGGCGTGCGGGTCGATCTGCACGTGTGGCAAGCGGGGCCATCGTTCGATGACTACGCCGACAAGTTCCGCGCCGCGGCGCAGGCCTGCGACGTGGTGGCGCTGTATCAGTCTTTCTGGGGCCCCGGCGCCGGGCGCATCACGCGGGCCATCCGACAGTCCCCGGGCGCGTTGTTCATCTCGCCGTACGTCGAGCACGGGGGCCACCCGACCGGCCAAACGCCGCAGGGCAGCGCGCACCGCCCCTGGTCCTGCGGGACGATCGGGCACTTCGTGACCGTCGCGCCGCTGCCGCGTCGGGGAACGCCCGGCGTAATCGTCACGCCGAGCGATCGCGGCCCTGAAGACTCCGAGGCGGTGAACTGGATCGCTCCGTCTTACCACGCCAACGGACCCGGCGGTACGTGCCCGGCGGCCGCGGTCGGATGCGCGTGCGCGTGCTACCTGTGGGCGGTCCTGCCCGCCCAGCCTGCGCCCGGCGAGATCGTCGATCGGCTGCGCCGCTGCGCCCGACTCGATCGGCGCCTGTTGGCGAGTCTGCCCGAGTTTAACACACAGACGGCGGACCGGCTGGCCGCCCAGATCCAGCGTCTGCGCCATCCGCCCTCAGGCAAACAGCGTAAGCTTGACGCCAACGGGATTCTCAATCTCCACGCGGCCTACCGCGATCTGGTCCGCCCAGAGCACGCGGGGCGCGACCGCCGACCGGCATCGGGCCGCGAGTAGCAACCCCACCTGCGCATCAGCCCCCGCCCCGCGGCTACGGCACCTCGGTCACGGCACCTGCGGTCACGACGACGTGGGTCGCGATCACGGTTTCGTCGTCGAAATACTTGGTCAACAGGTAGGTGCCCGGCGGAACCGTGACCGTTGTCCCGGCCACGTTGTAGCTGCGCACCAGGTCGCCGTCCAGGTAGATGTCGTAGTCCATCGTCCCGTTGTAGCGAATCGCGCCCATGGTGACGGTCGTGACCTCACCGGCCTGCACGACGACATCGCTGGCGTAGGTGAACGCCGGGTTGAAGTATTGCTTGAGCGTGAACACGCCCGGCGGCGCCGTGACCAGCTCGTTCGGGGACTTGTAGGCGGCATACACGGAACCGCCGTCCTCGCTCCAGATGGCGTATTCCCCATAGCCGGCGTCTTCGACCGTGACGAGTCGAATCGCCCCCATCTCGACCGTCGTGACTTCACCCTCGGTCACGACGACGTTGGTGGCGTAGTCGAAGCTCGCGTTGAAGTACTCGCGGAGCACGAACGTGCCCGCCGGGGCCGTGATGAGCACGTTGGGCGCGTTGTAGGAAGCGTAATTGGTCTGACCGGTGGGATCCCAGATGTCGAAGTACTCACCCGTCGCGCCATCGAGTGTGACGAGCTTGATCGCCCCCAACGTCACGGTCGTCGTTTGCCCCGCGATGATCTGGACACCGTCGGCATAGTGAAACGCCGCGTTGAAGTACTGCGTAATCCGGTAGAGACCGGGCGCGAGGGACAAGCCCTCGTCCGCCGCCTGGTAGGTCATCAGCGACTGCTCACCGGGCAACTCGTAGACGTCGAAGTACCGGTTCTCCGCGTTGTCGAGCGCATCGACGATCAGCGTCCCCATATCGCCGGTCGCGGGCGCACTGGGCGGCTCGGTGGCGTCGCCACTACCGCCGCTTCCGTCTTCGGTCGCCGTATCGGCTGCTCCCGAGGCGGCAGCCGTGGCCCCCGCCCCCGCGCCGAACGTGGCAGTTTCTTGCGGGCAGCCCGCGACAACCAACAGCATGATGACCGAAGCGACCAGCGGCCCGACCGCAGCCAACGCAAGCATTCTACCGGTGCGCATGACATCCCCTTTCGCGTGGCGGATTTCTGTCCATAGGCGGGGGTCAACCCCCGATAGGGGGTTCATCGGTCAGGAAGGTCCGTGTGGTTCGTAACGCCACGGCCGAACTGGCTGAAGCGGACCTTGGAAATCAGACCCGCCAGCCCAATGGACGACATCGGGAGCGCCAGGGGTTCAGGTCTCGGCCGAAGCGCTCCAGGCGTCGATCCACGCCACCAGCTGGCGCGCAAACGCATCCTTGCGTATCGCTCTGGCGCCGTCCTTGCCACCCCCGAGCACGATGCGCTCGCCGGCGGCGGTCAGGATCGTCGCGCAGATATCCGTCGCGCCCATCGTCGCCAGCGGGTTCGCCACAATCGCATCGAGTCCCTTGCCGCGCAGCTTCGCCGCGGCACGCTCGGAAAGCCGGTCGGGCTCTTCCAGGGAAAAACCGACAATGCACTGGTGGGCCTGCTTTCTTCGCGCGCACCCGGCGACAAGGTCCGGAACCGGCTCGAACTCGATCACCAGCGGGCGGCCGGTGCGCGGAAGCTTCCCCGCATGAGGGGCCCGCGGCCGATAATCCGCGACGGCGGCCGCCATGATGAGCACGTCGCAATCGGGAAAGTGCTCGTCGAGCAGGCGGGCAAGGTCGGCGGCCGTCTCGAAACGGCGCACCGGCACACCCTCCGGCGGGGCCGCACAAACCGGCCCCAGCAACAGCGTGACCGCCCAGCCCGCCTCCCGAGCCGCCTCGGCCAGCGCGATCCCGAGCCGGCCGCTGGAACGGTTCGCAACATAGCGGACGCCGTCGATCGGCTCGTGCGTCGGACCGGCGGTGATGAGCAACTTGCGCGACGATCTCACGAGGCCTCCCCCTCACAACCCCGGCCGGACACCACGGCGCGCAGACGCTCCGAGAGGCGCTCAATCGCCTGGCGCGGGTGCAGCGCAAAGAACATCTCTCGGTCGCGGGCGATCCGGTCCGACCGGGCGCGGCGCTGCGTCTCCCGCCACGCGCGTTCCAGCGCTGCCGATCGCCGGGGATCGGCATGCAGCAGCGCGCGGTTGATCTCCCGCAATTCGAGGAACACGCGCCGCCGGGCGACGCGGTCGTGGGGCCGCTCGCGCCGAAGCGCACGCGACTGCCGGATCAGGGCAGCCCGCCGCGCGAGCAGCTCGGCGGGCAGATCGTCGAGGTAGCGCTGCGGGTTATAGCGCAGGTCGCGCCTGGCGTGGCGGATGCGGGCGAGCGCTTCGTCGCTGACACCGGTAGCGGGCAGCGGCGGAAACAGCGTCGCCGAGACGCAGCAGGCCCCCGACAGCGGCACACCCCAGAACCGACGGGAGAAGTCTTCGGTCATTTCGTCGTACTTCGCGCCGCCGATGCCGTGTACGAACAGGTCGGCCAGCAACAGGCGCACGAAAGCCGAGAGCGCCAGGGCGCGGGGCAACACCTGCCAGCCGGCACACTCCAGCGCCCACGGCCCGGCGGAGGTGACGGCGCGACCGAGCGCTGCCGCGTCGGCCGAGCCGGCGGGCTCGTCGTCGGCGAAGAACCCCACGCGATCACCCGAAACCCGAACGAACAGCCGGCGACGGCGTTGGTCCGCCCGGCGGATCCAGAACGGCAGCTCGACCCGATCACGCTCGATACTCAAAGCAGGCGCCGGCCGCTGGGGGTTGCGCACCTTGTGGCGGATTCGGTACGCCCGCTGCGCCGCGTTGTAGTGTTCGGCAAACCGCCGGGCGTGCAGGACGATGTCCCCGAGAAAGACGCGGAATTCCGGCATGCGCACCAGCGACGACACCCGCAGGTGGTTCGGCGAAGCGAGCCCCAGCGCCCGCTCGACCGCCGCGTGCCCGAGCTCGACTACGGCACGAAAGTCGAGTGGCTCGCCCCGGGCGGCGGCCAGCCCGCTCGCAAAGATCGGCAACAGCGTGTCCTGCGGCCGCCGGGTACACGCGGCGAGTTGGGCGAAGAACGCGCGCCACACCTCGCGCGGGACGGCGGGCTGCGAATCCAGCGGCAGACGCGGATCGCAGCCGGGAATCGGGACGAGGCGCCGGCGGAGGTGTCCCTCCGCCACGAGCGGGACCGCGAGGTGCCCGCGCTTGGGCAGATCGGAATCAACCGAGAGAAACACGCCGCAGCCGCCGAGCGAGCGCAGCAGCGCATCGACGGCGATGGTCTTGGCGAACACGCCGGCGTGGCCGAACTCGGCCTGGTGGCCGGTCAGGATCACGGGGCCGCGCAGCCCGAGGCGCTCGCGTAACCGCCGGCACAGCTCGACCAGCGGAACGTCGAGCATCCGGACGCCACGCAGCGCCGGCTCACGGGGGGCGCCGACGGCCCGCCGGATCTGCTCCGGAGCCGGCTCGACGAGCACGTCGAGGTGTCCGGTCGGCGTCCGCAGGCGCTCCCAGTCGAGCGCGCGGTCTAGGAGCACGGCGCCATCGCGCAACATGGCTCTCCCCTCGCCGGGTTCCCCGACGCGGCCAGCGCGTCCGCGAACACACGCAGATAGTGTTGCAGACGCAGATCGGGATCGTCCAGTTCGCCGCCGAATGATCGGCTCGCGTCGCGGTAGATTCGCCGCACGGGAATCTCACGGATGCGCAGTCCGTGGCGGGCACACTGGACCCAGAACTGCATCGGGAAGGCGTAGCCGGGCTCGCGCAGCGCCAGCCGGCGCAGGGCGGTGACCCGGTGGGCCTTGAAGCCGCAAAACGAGTCGGTCAGCCGCAGGCCGAGCACGCGCTGGAGCAGCGCGTTGATCGTGTGGTTGATGCGCCGGCGGGCCGGGGGCGGCGGGTCGCCGACGCCGTCGGGGCACAAGTAGCGCGAGCCGCTGACGATGTCGGCGTCGTCGCGGGCGGCGGCATCCAGAAAGGCGGGAATCTGCGCCGGATCGTGCTGCTCGTCGCAGTCCATCGTGATGACCCAGTCGTAGCCGTGGGCGCCGGCGTAGCGGAACGCGTCGATGATGCTGCGGCCGTAGCCGAGGTTCTCGTGGTGCGTGATCGTCGCGATGTCACGCTGCCGCGCCAGGATCGCAGCGGTGGCGTCGGTCGAGCCGTCGTTGATCGCGAGAATGTGATCGGCGAACCGGCGCGCCTCCCCGAGAACCCCTTCCAGATGCGTCTGCTCGTTGTAGACCGGTATGGCGACCAGTGTTTTCAACGTCGTCCTCCGCCCGAACGTTCCCGTACCCCGGCTCAGCGCCGGATTATACCGCCGGCCGGACGGGTGTCCCGGATCGCGGGCGCCGGCGAGACGGACTCTTGCGGCCGCGTCCTCTCGACAATAAGAAGGACAGGCGGACGGGCCGCAGAAAGGCCGACCCAAGGGGTTGGCCCCGTGTGCATGAGAAGGGTGGCACCGACCCGGGGTCGCCCTGATAGTATCCAGTCAGGGTGCCGCACCGTGCCAGCGCGTGCAGGCGACGAACGGATGGATCGGGAACGCGGGAGATGGCATGCGACCGGTCATCGGAATCACGGCGAACTTCGAGTACAACGGTCTGGAGCCGTCACGGCTGCAAAGCTGCCTGCTGGCGCAGTACAGCGACGCGGTCGTTGCCGCCGGGGGCGTGCCGCTGGTCCTGCCGGTGCCGCCACGACACGACGCGGCCATGCTCGACGCCATGCTGGCGGCGTGCGACGGGCTGCTGCTCTCCGGCGGCCGCGACATCGACCCCCGGCGCTACGGCGCCACCGAAAAACACGCTCGCACGGAGACGTTGCACCCGCTGCACGCCTCGTTCCTGTTCGACCTGTTTGCCCGGGTCGAAGGTCGGCGCACACCGACGCTCGCGATCTGTCTCGGGCATCAGATCGTCCACGTGGCACGCGGAGGCCGGCTGTGGCAGCACGTGGATGACCTGGAGTTGACGCCGGCGATCGCGCACCATCTGGCGATCGACGACGATGCGTTCCACGAAGTGTCCGTCTCGCCCGAAAGCCGACTGGCAAGCGTGCTCGGCAACCTGCGACTCGAAACCAACAGCCGGCATCATCAGGCGGTGGATCCACAGCACGCCGGCCGGGGGCTGCGCGGCGTCGCGTTTGCGCCCGACGGCGTGCTCGAAGCGTCGGAGGACATGGACGGGCGTTTCCTGCTTACGGTCCAGTGGCATCCCGAGTTTCTGATCGACCGCCCGGAGCAGCTCGCATTGTTCGAGACGCTCGTGGAGGAAGCCGGCGCGCATCGAGCCGGGACGCGCGTCCGGTAGGGCCGGGGAATACCAGAACGCCACCGGCTTCGAACGACGCTGCGAGCCGACCCAAGAAAGACAACGGGAGGCTCCCCCGCAAGGGAACCTCCCGTGTGGTTTGCTTCCAACCGCGGCCGCGGCTCAGAGAACCCGGACGCGGATGATGGTGTTGCGGCTTAGCGACGACGCAGCGCCACGAGACCCGCGAAACCGAGCAGCATCAGAGAAGCCGGCTCGGGGACGTAGAACGTGATCGTGTAGTCGCCTTCCTGCGACGACGTGCTGGTGACGTCCCAGTTGTCCATGCCGTAGGTGGTGTTGTAGCCACCAAAGGCCAGGTAGTAAGTGCCGGCGGGCAGCGGACCATCTTCGCCGTTGGCGATGCCGTCACCACCGAGGTTCCACGAGTCGCCCAGCGCAAGGCCGGAACCGTCGTTGAAGCTCAGCGTGCTCAGCAGGCCGAAACCATCGTCATCGTCGGTGGCGACGAAGACGCCGAGGTCGTCGTAGAGACCCAGTTCGCTGTCGCTGACACCCGTGCTGTCATTGGTCGTGATGTCGATGTAAGCCACATCACCGATCGTGAACTCGTACCAGACCACTTCCGCCGGGTTGAGCACACCCGACACACTCGTGTCGCTGGTCAACGTACCGAGGTCGATCGCCGCCGGCTGAGCGAGCACGGGCACGGCCAGCGCAAGCGCCGCGATCAGAACAAGACCCTTCTTCATGCTAAATCCTCCTCACAAAACTACTGGACTTCTTTTGCGCCATCACGCATGGCAAGCAAGTTGAACACCTCTTGTCCGCTCCATCAAACTCGTGCAGGTTGGCCGCGCCGACTTCGTCGAGGCACGATCGTTGGGATGAATCCTCTCCCGCTCCTGCACTCCTGACGCGCGAAAGCCGACATCGAAAACTGAACTTCGGGGCCCCTGCGAGATATGTAACGACCCCTCGCGCCCACTGGAGATACGGCTTCCTCGCGTCCTGTACCCTGTATGCTAATGGCCCCCCGCTTGCGACGTCAAGCTTTTTTTCGCAAGGCAGATGTTTGATTAGGCAGAACCAGTCCGACGTGCGACGTCCGATATTACAGGCACGACGCCCACCTCGCCGGCGGCCACGCCCAAGACGCGCAACCCCGTGTCCCAAAGCATGTTGCGATCGCGGCGCCACCGCCCCCCCGCCGATCGGACCGCGCCCGGGCGGGCAGCGTTATGCACACTGCTTGCCCAGCAAAGCCAGCAGGTCCTCGATCGAAACCTCCGCCACGGCCGGCCGGACCAGGTCCGCCTGGCCGACGCGGTTCGCCGGCCCGACGCCGACCACGCGCATCCCCGCCGCCCGCGCCGCCGCGACGCCGCTCTCGGCGTCCTCGACCACGACGCACGCCGGCGGCGACAGCCCCAGACGCCGGGCGGCTTCGAGAAAGACCGCCGGGTCCGGCTTGGACCTGGGCACGTCGTTGCCGTCCACGACCACATCGAGCAGCGCGCCGATGCCCAGCCGCTGGAGCACGAGATCCGTGTTCCGGCTCGAGGAGGCCACCGCGATACCCACCTCCCGCCCGCGCAACGCGCGCAGGAGCCGCTCGACCCCCGGCAGCAGGTCGGCCGGCGTCATGCGGCGGACGCGCTCGACGTAGTTCTCGTTCTTGCGGCGGAGGACGTCCTGCTTCCACTGCTCGCTGAACTCGGCCGCGCGCGGCCCGAGGATGACTTCGAGACTCTCCGGCCGACTCAGCCCGCGCAAGGCCTCGTTGGCCTGCCGGTCGAACGGAACGCCGAGCTGATCCATGAGCCACTGCCAGCTCTGGTAATGCAGCTCGGCGGTGTCGGTCAGGACGCCGTCGAGATCGAAGATCACGGCGCATCGGGGTGCGGGCATGTTTTCCTCACGCGTCGGGGGTGGGGGCTTCGCCGGGGCCGGCCTTCGCGGCGACCTGCCCCCGGCCGGGGACCATCAGGCTGACCAGAACATTGAGGACCAGCGCGGCTGCGAACGCCAGCGGCAGGTTGTAGACCTCGACGCCGGTGGCCCCGGCATCGTAGAACTGCGGCCAGAGGATCGCCAGGCCGAAGCCGGCCAGCATCCCGGCCAGGCAGCCGGCGTAGCTGGCGCGCTTCCACAGCAACAGCAGCAGCACTTGCGGGCCGAACGCCGCCCCGAGCATCGCCCAGCCGTAGGTCAGCACGTACTTGTACACATTGACGCGCTGATCGACGACCATGAGCACTGCGAGCAGCCCCAGGCCCAGCACCGTCAGGCGGTTGACCCACGGGTGGGCCCGCCGGCCGCTGCGGTCGAAAATGCGCGCGTAGAGGTCGTTGGCGGCCGAGCTGGCGGCCACGACGAGCTGACTGTCCGCGGTCGAGCAGATCGCGGCCAGGATCGCGGCCAGCACCAGCCCGGAGAGCACCCCCGGCAACAGGTGCATCGCCGAGATGACCAGGCTCATCTCCTGGTCGGTCTTGAGTGCGGCGGCCCAGGTTTCGCCCGACTCGAACATCGCCCGGGCGAACAGGCCGACGGTGACGGCGCCCCAGTAGACACACAGCCCCCAGACAAACGACACCGCCCCGGCGATGCGCGCCTCGCGCCGGTCCTTGAGCGCCATGAACCGCACCAGCACGTGCGGCTGGCCGGGATAGCCGAAGTTGATCCCCAGCGCGTTGGCCCCCAGCAGGAAGCCCACCAGCGCCAGCCCGCCGAGCTGAGGCCAGAAATCGAGCAGGTAGCCCGCCGGCTCGTGGGCGGCCGGACCGGCGACCTCCGCGAGCTGGCCGTGCACGAACACCAGACCGCCGTGCGTGATCAGCAGGTAGATCGGGAAGAGCACGAGCGCCCCGACCATCAGCAGGGCCTGGAGAAAGTCGGTCCAGCACACGGCGCGAAATCCCCCGCTGACCGTGTAGACCAGCACCACCGCCGCCCCGATCAGAACGCCGAGCCGGTAGTTGATGTCGAACGCCCCTTCGAAGGCCTTGCCGGCGGCGGCCATCTGGCTCGCCACGTAGGCCAGCATCGAGACGAGGATGATGAGTACGGCCAGCGTGCGCAGCACCGGCCGGCGCTCGCCGAAACTGAACGCGAGGAAGTCGGGCAGCGTCAGGGCGTCGAGCGCCCGCGCCCGATCGCTCATGCGCCCCGCGATCACGTACCAGTTGAACAGGAACCCCAGCAGGCAGCCCGGGATGATCCAGTAGGCCCTTGCTCCCAGGGCGAATCCCTGCCCCACCAGCCCGAGCGTGACCCAGCCCGACTCGCTCGACGCCGACGCCGACAGCGCCGCCACCCAGCTCCCCAACGATCGCCCCGCCAGGAAGAAATCCTCGTCGGAGTCGCGCGAGAACTTCGCGGCATAGAGCCCGATCGCCACGATCACGAGCGTATAGAGCGAAAACGCAGCGATCACCACGACGGTGTGCGTACTCACGGCGGCTGGCGGCATGTCGTCTCCTCCGGTAATCGGCTGCGGCGCGTCAGTTCCTGGCCGGAACCTTCCCCGTGCGGCGGAGCTTGATCGGCCGTGACGTCGGCCGGTGGGGGCGGCGCTTCTCGACGGGCACGACCAGCTTCGCGAACCGCGGGTCGGCGTCGTCGGTGTAGATCGTCACGGTCGCGCCTTGGTCGGGCAGGTCCGCCCACGCCGGAATCGCCACGCGGATCGTCACGCCTTCGAAGATCGTCTTGAGCGACGAGCGCGGCGGATTGGTGAGCACGTTCGCCCGCAAGGCGGGGATGCTGCACTCGATCTTCGTGACCCGGATCGGATGGTCCTTCAGGTAGTTGACCCGCAGCAGCCGCGTTCCCGGGCGAGTCTGGGCCTCGTACACGCTCAGTTGCGGCGGCGTCACCGAAACACGCTCGCAGGCGAACGCGTTGACCGGCACCACCATCGTCGGAATCTTCTTCAACCCCGTCTCCAGCACGGCCGCGACCGCGTTGATGCCGAGCTGCAACGGCGGGCGGATCGTCGCCGTCAGGCGGTAACGCCGGCCGGGCTCGAGCTCCGTCAGGCGGATCTCGAACGGCTGCGCCCGGCCCGGCGGGCGCAGCTTGAGCGGAACCGGCTTGTCCATGTTGCAGGTGAGCTCGATCGACTCGGTCAGGACGGTGTCCGGCTGCACCTGGCCGAACACGATCCGCGGGACGGGATGCCCGTCGTACACGTGCCAGACCTCGCCGCGGACATCGAGCACGGCGGTCGGCTGCGCCGGATCGTTGGTCCGGATCATGATCCGCTGGCGTACCTTCTTGACGTTCTTGCGCGTGTTGTAGGTCACCGTCATCGCGACCGATTCGCCCGGTGCGAGCGTGCGCTTCTTCAGGCGGGCCACGGTGCAGCCGCACGAGGACTTCACCGCGAGGATCTTCAGCGGCGCGGTGCCGGCGTTGCGAATCCGCACCTGGGTCGAACACGGGTCGCCGAACCAGAGGCGGCCGAAGTCCCAGAGGTGGCTGCTCAGCTCGATCCGCGGCCGGTTCTCTCGGCCGGCCAGGCGCAGCTTGCGGGTCGGCGCAACGGGACGCGTGGCGGGCCGGCTCGCAGGGGCCGCGGACCGACCGCGGGGCGCGGACGGCCGCGTGGACGGGCCGGGCGCCTGAGCCGCAGCCGGGCGCGAGCCCGCCGCAGCGAAGGCGACGGCCATCAGGATGACGAAAGGTCGGTTTTTCACGGGATTCTCCAGTTGACGGTCCGCCGCGATGGTTCGAACCGCGACCGCAGGCGACCATGGGCGACAGGCGTCATTGTGTGAAAAAGCGCCCCCGACCGCAACGGCACCGCCCGGGCGCTGTCACGGGAACCCCGCGCCGCCTTCGGCCGCAACCGGAGGGGCCGAGGGAGTCAGGGATTCAGGGATTAAGGGACCAAGGGACGCAGGGACTGAGGGACACAGGGACGAAGGGGGTGAGGCGCCGAAGGGCCATTCGCCATTCGGCACTCGCCATTCGCAATTCACAAAGGGACCGAGGGAGTCAGGGATTCAGGGATTAAGGGATTAAGGGACCAAGGGACGCAGGGACTGAGGGACACAGGGACGAAGG
>CAYRXN010000112.1:0-14205 GCA_964428275.1 uncultured Planctomycetales bacterium
ATGTTACGTTGGAAGATCGGCCGGCCTGCGCGGCGCCGGCGTCACTTGCCGGCGTAGCGTCGCCGGAAGGGACCTCGGCGGGTTGCTGCATGCGGGCCGCCCACTGTTCGATCGCGCCCATCGTATCGGTCTTGGGGTTGCCGGCCGAAGCGGCGGACGAGTCGGCGGCACGTTCGACGATCTGCGGCGGTTCGACGGGTTTGGCGGGCGAAGGGGTCTTGTTCCGGCCCGCAGCGGGCCCGGTTCCAAAGAGCGTGCATCCGCCAGCGCTTGGCAGAACCAGGCAGACCACGACCAGCCGCAGGGCGCCGGCAAACGTCCGCGGCGCGCAGGCATCGACCGGGGCGCGGGTGTGGGCCGCTTCGGGCGGCCGGCCGGGACGCCATCCGGGCATCAACCTCGCTTCCATGCGAGTTCTCCGTCCATCCGTGGAGTATTATCGGGCGGTGTTACTTGGGGGGCGCGGGGCCTTGCGCGACCTGCGTCCCGATGCGGAGCAACAGCGCTTCCACACCGTGTTCTATCGACCGGCTGCCGACCTTGGCTTGTGCGTCCAGGTCCGCCAGGCCGGCCAGCGTTCGCTCCAGGCGGCCGATCGGCAGCCGCCGGAGGATGCTCTGCAACTCCCGCTCGCGGCCCCACATCATGACCTTGGGCGCGACGGTGCGCACGGGCAGACCTTCGCCGACGAGCTGGTGGGCGTTGAGGTAGCTGCGCAGTTTGAACGCGATGCCTCCGACGGCCTTGAACGTTGCGGCCGGGTCGCTCGAGATCACCTGATGCCAGAGTTCGAGTGCCCGGGCCGGCCGACCGAGCGCCGCCGCATCCATCACGGCAAAGACCTTTTCCTCGCGCGACAGGCCGACCAGTTCGGCCACATCGTCGGTGGTGACCCGCGACCGATCGCCGACGTAGAGGCAGAGCTTTTCGACCTCGCCGGAGAGCATGCCCTGGTCGGTTCCGACCAGATCGACCAGCCGGGCGGCCGCCGCCGGGTCAAGCTGTTTGCCCTGCTCGGCGAACGCCCCGATGACGAAGTCGATCAGGCCGCGGTGGTTGAGCCGTTTGCATTCCCTCAGGTAGCCGCAGGCCGTTGCCGCCTTGTAGAGGCGGGTCGATTTCGGAAAGCTGCGGCACACGAGCACGAGTGTGCTGGTGGGCGCGGGAGCGTCGAAGTAGCGTTCCAGGCGCTGGCGGTGGGTGGTGATGAACTTGTCCGCGTCGCGAATGACGACGACCCGCCGCTTGGCCAGGAAAGGCAACGTCGCCAGGTCGTCCATGACGGTCGCGAGCGCGGGCCCCCCCTGCTCCTCGCCCTGCGTGCCGTCGTACTCGCACAGCGCCATCGCGCGATCCACTTCGGGCGGCAGCAGCCGATCGAGCACGGCGTGCAGGATTTTCGCTTTCTGGAAGTCCTCATCGCCGTAGATCACGACGATCGGAGGCGGCGTCCGGGAGGTCTTCTTGGCTGGGGGCATGGGTCCGCAATTCGCCGGCGGCGTAGGGCCCGGGCGCGCTCGGCGTGGGCCCGCCGAAAAGTTTCAGTCTCTTCTCCGCTTTCTGGCGGAGGGACGCGTTGGTCGGTTCGACCCGCAACGCCTGTTGCCACGCGGCGCGCGCCTCGGCGGCGTGACCGAGCATGTGCTCCACGTCGCCAAAGTGCAGCCAGTGGCGGCCGGCCCGCGGCTCGACGCGCAACAAGTGCCGCAGGTGCGCGCGGGCGCTAGCGTAACGGTTTTGCACGGCCTCGACCAGCGCGAGGTCTTCGAGCGCTCGGGCATGATCCGGAGCGGTTTCGAGGGCCCGCGCAAACTCGCGGCGGGCTTCGTCGTACTGCCGGTTGCGGAAGAACACGCCGCCCAGATCGACGTGCAGGTCGGCGTCGCCGGGCACCAGGCGCAAGGCTTGCTCCAGTCGGGCTCCCGCCAGTGCGAACTTGCCTTCGGCCAGAAACCGCCGCGCCTGCTGCTGCAACGCGCGCGCCCTGGCGAGCTGGGGGGCGGCGGGTCCCGGCGAAGGCCCCGCCGGCTGGGAGGCGGCTTCGCGACCGGCCGCGGAAGAGCGGCGCGCATTGCCCTCGGGGCCGGGCTCTCGAAGTGCGGCTGCGCCGGAGCCGGTGCGTTGCGCGCTGCCCGTCTGGGGCGCGAGCGCGGGTCGCGGGTTCGTGGTCGGTGCGGCTCGGGCAGCGGCAAGTGGTTCGGCCGGGGCCGTCGTCGGTACGCCGAAGATCTCGTCGCTGCCGCGGTTACCCGCGAGGTCGGTGGCCACGAGTCGCAGGTCGATCGCCGCCGGCTGCGAATCGGGGACGGGCCACTCGACGACATCGCCGGCGATGGGAACGACTCCCCCATCGTGCCAGGGTGGCGGCCCGGGGGGCGTGCCGGCCGGCTGCGTCTCGGGTGCGCCCGCGGCGCGGTAGAACACGCGCACGCCGCCGCTGCCCAGGTGCTCCTCGATCAGCGAGACGTCGAGCCGGAGTGCCGGCCTGACCGCGTCCCGTCCTGCCTGCCGGGCGCCGTGAATCTGTACGACCGGCGCCTCTGTATCCACGACGATCACGATCTGCGGGACCGTGCCAGGCCGCGGCGGATCGGCGGACCGGCCGGAAGTGTTGATCAGTACCAGGAAGAAACCGTAGGTTCCGTCGTCGTGGGCCTCGTAGCGGACGGCGCGGGAGGAGACCCGGGTGACCTCCGCGCGATTCCAGGTCTTGCCGTTATCGGTCGTCACCCACGCTTCCACGCGGTCTACCGGGGCGCCATCGCCAACGTCGAACGACAAGAGCACGGACCGCGAGGCCAGGTAGCAGCGCGGCTCGGCGGCGCGCGCGCCGGCCACACAGGTCAGGACAAGCAACAGGAGTAGGGCACGTATCCTCATGCGGGCGCTCGACATCCTTGTCTACCCGGTGCGTATCGGCTCGAACCTCCGACTCGCTGCTCAACATTGCGCCCATCGCGCGGGTGCTGCGCCGGTTGCCGGCGTGACGGTATCGGATCAGTGGCGAGAAAGCGGGTCGTGCGGCTCGCGGTAGCCGTCGGGGTGGGCGGCGTCGTGCTCATCGGGCTCGATGTGTGTGAGCACGTGCACGCAATAGTCTGGAAACGTGGTGCGTACCGTCTCCTCCAACCTCGTGGCCCGGGCGTGGGCCTCGTGGGTGGTCACGTCGCCGGGGATCTGCAGGTGGACATCGACCCACAGCTCCTCGTTGAGCCGCCGGCAGCGGAGCTGGTGGAACCCGCTGAGTTCGCCGCTGGAAACGTGCCGTCCGATCGCCTCGCCGAGCCTGGCCAGCACCTGAGGATCGACCTGGTCCATCAGCCCCGCGAACGATCCCTTCAGCAGCGAGACGCCCGAGAACATGATGAGCCCGCCGATGGCGATCGCGGCGGCCGGGTCGAGCCAGGCGATTCCCGTGAGCCGGACCAGCACGAGGCCGACGATCGCGGCCGCGGTCGTCCAGACGTCGGTGAGCACGTGTTTGCCGTTGGCGATCAGCACGAGCGCGTTGTGACGCCGCCCGACGCGCAACAGCGCCAGGCCCAGCCCGAGATTCGTGGCCGCGAGCACGGCGCCGATCGCGATGCCGACGCCGAGATTCCGCGGTCCGTCGGGCGCCCGCAGGTGCGTGATGCCCACGTAGATCACCGCGCAGGCGGTCGCGAGCACGAGGGCTCCCTCGAATCCCGCCGAGAAATAGGCGATCCGCCCGTGGCCGTAGGGATGGTTGGCGTCCGACGGCCGGGCGGCGTACCAGAGGCTGTAGGCCGCGAGCCCGGTGGCCGCGAGGTGAATGATCGATTCGGCCGCGTCGGCGAGCACGGCGTCGGAACGGGTGAGATAGAACGCGACCGTCTTGCCTGCCAGCATCAGCACGGACACCAGCAGGCTGGCCCCCATCGCCACTCTGCGCGGGTCACGAGATCGCATCGCCTGGCCACCGCCTCGTCGCTCTGTTGCCCTGCGCGATCCTGCAACGCTCAGCGTGGCGCGACGCCGCGCGGGCCCCGGGCCCGCAGCTCTTTTTCGTTGCGGCAGGGCGCACGGCGCCATTGCAGGACCATCGCCGCAGCGGTCCGGCACCTGAGCCGCCGCTCGCCGCCGGCGGACCGAAGCCCCCGGCGCGACGGCTCGGCCCCGCACGGCCCAGGCGAGCGCCGACCCGGCCGCGCTTGCTTCCGTTCGACGCGTCGTGACCGGGTCTGCTCAGCTCGCTTTCATCGACGCGATCAGGATGTCGGCGATCTCGGGGCGGGTGAACTCCACCGGCGGGCGCTCGCCGCGGCTGAGCATCTCGCGCACCTTCGTGCCCGAGAGGAAGACCCGATCCTCCTTGGCGCTGTTGGTGGTCTTGTCGGAGGCCATCGCGCCGGACTTCTTGCACCAGAACGCGTGCTCGAACTTCAGCGGCGTCACGCCCAGCTCGCCCGGCTCGAACTCGTCGAAGATGTTCTGCGCGTCGTAGGTGCCGTAGTAGCTGCCCACGCCGGCGTGGTCGCGGCCGACGATGAAGTGGCTGGCACCGTAGTTCTTGCGAATCAGGGCGTGCAGGATCGCTTCGCGCGGGCCGGCGTAGCGCATGGCCGCCGGCCAGACCGCCAGCATCGTGTGCTTGGGGTTGTAATAGTTGGCGATCAGCGTCTCGTAGCACTTCATGCGCACATCCGGCGGAATGTCGCCGGCCTTGGTCTCGCCCACCAGCGGGTGGATCAGCAGACCGTCGACGATCTCGAGCGCGCACTTGGTGATGAACTCGTGGGCCCGGTGGATCGGGTTGCGCGTCTGGAACGCCACCACCCGCCGCCAGCCGCGCTCCTCGAACGCCGCCCGCGTCTGCGCCGGCGTCAGGCGATACTGCGGGAACTCGACGTCGTGTCGCGGCGTGAGCACTTCGAGCTTGCCCGCCAGGCACACCTCACCCTGTCCGTAGACGATCGCGACGCCCGGATGGGCCTCGTCCGTCGTCCCGTAGGCCTTTTCGGCCTCCTTCTGCTTGTCGTGGGCGTACTTCTCTTCGATCGTCATGACCGCCAGCAGGCGATTCTGCCCGTCGGTCAGCGCCACCGGCGCGCCGGGATCGAGCTTGTCGGCGGTGGCCTGATCGACCGAGCAGGTGATCGGCATCGACCAGGGTACGCCGTTGGCCAGACGCATCTTGTCGCAGATCGCGTGGAAGTCGGCCTCGCCGACAAAGCCCGTCAGCGGGCTCATGGCCCCGATCGCGAGCAGTTCGAGATCGCACTGTTCCCGGTCCTGCAGGACGATCCTGGGCAGCGCTGCGGCCGCCTGTTCCAGCTCGGCCCGCCGAGCGTCCGAAACAACCAGGTTCACCAGTTCCCCGCCGTGCGGCGGAATCAAGCCCTTCTTTTGCATGAGTGCCCTTCCAGGTCGGCTGGAACCCATCCCCGACCGCGGGGGCGGTACGGGAGGGTTCGCAAGTCAAACAACAACGTCTCCGCACGCGGGAGTTCGTCACGAGATTCGGGGCGTCGCGCCGGCCAGACTCGCCGGGCCGCCGCGGCTGACCCGATCGCAGTATAGCAAGCCGGCCCGAAAGAGCGACACGCGCGGCGGGCCGGTGCCGGGATCACTCCGCCAGCGTGCGCAGCTTGTCTGCCAGCGCCGGCTGCGCGCCGAAGTACGCCCGCAGCGTCCGCCCGTCCGGCGTGAGGACGCGAAATGCCGGCAACGCCGCCGCCGGAATCGAATCGCCGCCCGCGAGGGGCACCAGCGGCAAATCGCCGCACAGCGGGGCGATTTCGTCGGCGTTCGCCGCGGCGTCCGCCGGCGCACAGGCGAGTCGGAACTTCTCCGCCGGCAGCGCGGCACGCGCCGCGCGCAGCGTCTGCAAAGCCCGCAGCGAATCGATGCAGTCGCTGCGCCAGTAGCACACGACCACGTAACGCGCCGGCGCGCCGGCGTCCGGGTCGGCCGGTCGGCTGGCGGCGGGAAGACTCGCGGGACGCGCGAGCCAGCGCGCCGCCACGCGCGCCTGCGCACGCAGCACCTCGGCCTGCGCGCGGAGCCGGCGGCGCTGATCACGCGCCCAGCGTCGCAACGGCGAGCCCCCCTGGGATGGCATCACGCGCAACCGCTCGGTCCAGATGCGATCGAGTCCGCCCAGCAGCGCGTCGATCTTCCCGGGCTCTTGTCCGATCCGGTCGCGCAGACGCTGTTCGAGGCGCAGGGTGTACAGGTACTTGTTCGCTTCCGCGGCCCGCTGCCGGCACCATTCGGGCGATACCTGGCGTTCCTCGAACAAACGCACGACCACCCTCGTTCGTCGCCGGCGCCGCCGGTCGCGTTGCCGGGATTCGAGGCGCACCACCCGTCCGCTGTCCGGGTCGAACCAGAACGAGCCCTGCTCGGAGATCTGGCAGACGCCGGAGATCCCGGTCGGATCCTCGACGACGTAGTCGATGCGTTGCGTGTTCCGCTGTGCGGGGTCGCTGCCGCGCCGCGTGCAGCGCCAGGTCCGGCCGAACAGGTCCGGCGCCGTCCGCCACTGCCGGCCGGCGTCGAACGCCGGCGGCAAGACCGGCAGCAGATCGAACACTTCGGGCATCTTCGCCGCGACGGGCCGCACCTCGCCGGCCAGTTGCCGCCGCCCGCGGTAGTCCATGCGAAAGACCACGCCCCGCGCCGGTCCGGGGCGGGTGCCCAGCGCCCGCAGCGATTCGGCGATCAGCAGCAGCTGGCCCTCTTCGCGCTTCAGCGCCCAGATTTGCAACTGCTGCGTGTAGCGCTCGAGCACGCTTCCGTCGGCCGCGGACTCGACCTGGACGCGCCGCTCGTAGACGAGCTGGTTGCCGGGCGTGATCGCGTACCGCAGCGGCGGGGCGGCGCCGGCGGCGCCGGCCGTCACGAGCACACCGAGCAGAGACGCCCAGCGCGCGGCGATCGGCGTTGAGAATGTCCCATCATGCGTGGCCATCAGCGTTCTTTTATTCGCAACTTCCGCCGGCCACAAGCGTTGTCGAACGACCACGCCGACAACGGCGGGACAGGTTCGGTCCTGCTGGAGTTGCCAGTTGCAATCCGGTGGAGCGTCGATCAGGATGCACGCAGATCGCCGCAGGAGCAAGTCATGGGATACAGCTACGTGATCTTCGGTGCCGGCCGGCAGGGAATTGCGCTGGCCTGTGACCTGATACGCAACGGGCAGGCCGACCGCATCACGCTGACCGACTGCGACCCGGACGTGCTGCGAAAGGGCCTCGAGCGGCTGCACACGCTGTGTCCCGGCACGACCTGCCGTTTCGTGTCGCGCCTCTGTGACGCCGGCCGTCCGGTCGAAGTCGCGGCGGCGATGAGCGGGGCGGACGTGGCGGTTTCCGCCGTCCCGTATCGCTTCAACGTCGCCCTGACCGACGCGGCGATCGCGGCCGGCGTGAGCCTGTGCGATCTGGGCGGCAACACGGCGGTCGTGCGCGCCCAGTTGGAGCGCGACGGCCGGGCCCGGCGCGCGGGTGTGAGCATCCTGCCGGACTGCGGCCTGGCGCCCGGCCTCGGCAACATTCTGGCGGCCCATGGCATCGGTCAGCTCCAGCCGCCGATCGACGCGCATATCCGCTGTGGCGGTCTTCCGGAGCGACCGGTCGGCCCGCTGGGTTACAAGCTCCTGTTCAATTTCCAGGGGTTGATCAACGAATACAGCGGCCAGGCGGAGTTTCTCCGGGACGGCGAGATCGTGCACGTCCCCACCCTCACCGAAATCGAGCAGATCGAGTTGCCCGAGCCGGTCGGGCGCTGCGAGGCGGCGGTGACCTCGGGAGGTACGAGCACCTGTCCCGCCACGTTCCGGGGCCGCGTGCGCACCTACGACTACAAGACCGTGCGCTACCCCGGCCACTTCGCGATCGTGCGCGCCCTGTTCGACCTGGGCTGCTTCGAGCCACGCGTGGAACTGCCCGGCGGCCGCGTGATCGAACCGAAAGCGCTCATGCGTGAGCTCTTCGAGCAGCGGCTCGCGTTTCCGGACGTGCGCGACGTGACGGTGCTGCGCGTGACCGTCCGCGGAACGCGGGCCGGCCGGCCGGCGATGCTGCGGTTCGACCTGCTCGACCGGTACGACGAGCAGACCGGACTGACCGCGATGGAGCGCACGACCGCGTTCCCGACCGCGCTGGTGGCCTGCATGCAGGCCCGCGGGCTGATCGAGCCGGGGGCTCGTCCGCTCGAATGCGCGTTGCCGCTGGAACAATACGTCGCCGAGCTCGCGTCTCACGACATCCGCATCGAGACGACACGGGAGGAATCGCGGGCCGACTGAGGAATGGACGGAAAGAGGTGTGCACGCACTGGCCGGAGCGCTTCGCCGGCGTCACGCCTTCTGGCGCGGCCGCAGCGCGTTGCGGACTTCTTCCAGGAGCTGCTCGACCTTGAAGGGCTTGAACAGCACGCCGGCGAGGCCCTCCTTGCTGGCCCGCACGATGGTGTGGTTCGGGTCGTAGCCGAAGCCCGTGATCAGCACGACGGGACAGTCCGGGTTGACCTCGCGTGCGGCCGCGAACACGTCGTAGCCGTTGCGGTTGGGCATCTTGATATCGGACAGCACCAGGTCGAACGGCTGGGCGCGCAGCATCGCGATCGCCTCGTCACCGTCGCCGGCCGCGACCGTGATCCCCCCCGACTTGGCGAGCACATCGGCGATCGTGTCGCGAATGATCTCCTCGTCGTCGGCGATCAGGATCCGCTTGCCGCTGATGAGCGGGTCGCGGTGCTCCGGCTCGCGGATCAGTCCGGTGATCCCCTGCGGCTCGGTGACCGAGTGAATCGCCCGCTTGATCGTGTCCACGTCGTCCAGCAGCGTCCGCAGGCGTTCGCGCAGTTCCGCGTCCTGTTGGTACTCCTCCATCAGCCGCGTGACGCGGGCCACGATGTCGTTGAGCGGGCGGGCGATTTCGGCGTCCACGTCGGCGGCGAGCTGGTCGGTCGTGGCGTGCCGCTCGACGGCCAGCAGCTCCAGCGTGTGCAGCGCCAGCGCGATGTGGCGCGCCAGAATCTCCGCGAACTGGAGATCCTGCTCGTTGAACGCCGCCGGCTTTTGCGACTCGACGTTGAACACGCCGATGACCTCGTCCTGGAGCATCAGCGGGACGGTGAGGCACGAACGGGCGTCTTCCAGACCGGGTACGTAGCGCGGATCGCGGCTGGTGTCGCGGCACAGGACCGAGCGCCCCGTCGCGGCCACGTATCCGCTGATGCCGTTGCCCTCGGGCTCGGCGTAGAGCGTCAGCGAGCGCGCTTCTTCCGACAGCCCGGTCGCCAGGATCGTGTCGAGCCGATTGGTCTGCCTGTCCAGCACGCGGACCACGAAGTTGTCGAAATGCAGCAGGTCGCGGCAGCAGGTCACGATGCCGCGTTCGAGCGTTTCGAGCCGGTCGGCCACGTCCATTTGCGTAAGCGCTTCGGTGTCCCAACTGACCAGCTCGCGGCCGGCGGCGTCGATCGCGTTGATCTTCTCCTGGAGCCGCTTCGTTTCGGTCATGTCCCAGGCCAGGGCCACGACCTGTTCGATCCGGCCGTCCAGCCCCAGACGCGCCGAGACGGTCAGGTCGAAACGGTAGTCCTCGTCCACGTCGATCGTGCGGCTCTTGATGCGCACGGGATCGGAGCTGGGCGGCTCGGCGGCGAACTCGCGGCAGAGGTTCACGCACGCCTCGCGGATCGCGTCGACGATCGCCGGCGGATACGAGCGCAGGCGCTCGTTGGCCCAGATCAGCCGGCCGTCGCGGCCGACGACGCAGGCCCCCTGTCCGATTTCTTCGAGGAAGTTTTCGGTGCGCATGTGTCCGGCCGCGCGGGCCAGCGGCACGATTTGCGTGGCGGGACAGATGACCAGGTCGCAACCCTGGCTGCGGATGATTTCCAGCGCTTCGTCGGCCGACTCGACGATGCGGACGGCGGCGAGTCTGCGCAACGCCTCCACGAGCTCGGGCCGGTCCGCGTGCTGGCCGGCCAGCAGGAGGTAACGCAACCGGTTGGGTGGCGATGCTTCGGACGCCATACGACTGCAAGCCTTGCATGCGGGGGCACGATTACCCGCCGCGCCTCAGGTCGTTGAAGAACTGCCCCGACGCTTCCCGAGATGCCGCTCGGGTCCGCGGGCGAGTATACCACCGCCGCCCCGGTTGCCTAGAACCCACCCCCAAAACTGCCCCGTCGGCGGGACGGACCGATAAGCATGGGACGACCGGGGAAGACAGGAGCTTCGCAGCGCGCCCTTCGGCCGCGACAAGAGGGGTCAGGAGACGAAGGGACCGAGCGACAAAGTGGCAACGTAATGACGTGGCAACGGAACAACGGGACCCGGCGGCGGCGAAGCCTCGAACCTGTGCAGTGGCACCGGTCAACGGTGGTGACAGAAACCCAACCGGCGAGCCGCGGGCCTGAAGTCCGCGCAGCGACTCAGCAGTCTTCCAGCGGACAGGCCTCCACGGGGCGGGGTGCCAGCGCGGGGTAGCGCGCCACGAACGTCGAACCGTCCAGCGAGAGGTCTTCCGGCCGCGGTTCGGCCGCCTCGATCGACAGACGCGAGCACGCGATCAGGTTGGGTTTGTCGATCTTCAGCCGGCGCGCGACGCGCTCGATCAACTCGTAACGCGAAAGGCGCTCCGGGCCGGCCACGTGCATGACCCCGTCCAGATCGCTCCGGGCCAGCGCCACAAGGGCGCGGGCCGCGTCCGGGAGAAACAGCGGGGTTCGGTATTCGTCCGTGAACAGTCGGAGAGGCTCGCCGGCGCGCAAAGCCGCGACCTGTCGCGTGAAGGTCGTCGCCCGGTCGTTGCGCGGCGGGCCGAACAGGAGGGGGATCCTGACGGTCAGCACGCCGGCCAGCTCCGCGATGTCCTGTTCGGCGGCCACCTTCGACCGCCCGTAGCAGCTCGTCGCGTCGGGCGGATCGTTTTCGCGGTACGGCGCCTTGTCGCCGGCGAAGGCCATGTCGGTGGACGTGAAGACCATCCGCGCTCCGCGGTCGGCGACGGCCTCCGCCAATACCCGCGTCGCCACGCGATTGATGCGCTCGGCCAGCCCGGGGGCGCCGTGGCACTGCGCCACCGCGGTCATGGCACCGGCGTGGATGACGTAGTCTGGACCGTGGCGACGGATGACCTCCCGGAGCGCGTCCGTGTCGGCCAGTTCGACGACTTCGGCCGCTCCCCCCACGGGCGGCGCTGCCGGCGAACGCGACACGGCGATCACCCGGGCCGCCGGCCGCGTGCGGGCCAGTTCGTACAGGAGATGGCCCCCAAGCTGCCCGGTCGCTCCGGTGACAAGCCAGGTTTCCCGTGCCATGGCTTCAACCTCCGTATCCCGCGCGCTTGCGCTCCCGGCGCGATTATAGGTGGTCGGGGCTGCGGGCCCCAACGTCGTTCGGGGGCGGTCGGCTACAGCCCGCATGGCCGCTGCGGTACACTCAGCGGAAACCACCGGACGGATCGGCGCGTGCGGCGTGGCCGCCGGTGGTTGCTGTGACCCACAGGTTGCCCGTGCTGCGCGAACTCATCGATCCCGCCGTGCTCGAAGATTTTCTCAGTGGGATTGCCCGGGCGGGCGGGCTGCGCGCCTCGGCGTACTCGCCCCGCGGCAGGTTGATCGCAACCTCGACCGGCGGACCCGAAGACGACCCGGCCAATCCGGTGTTGCCGGCGCTGCCCCAGCGGCTCGAACTGGTCAAGCTGCTGCCCGCTCGGGAGCCGCCGGCCGCGGTGGCGTTCGTCCCGCACGGCCGCTGGTGCACGCTGGTCGTGCCGGTCCATATTCACCGTCAGGTGGCCGGCTTCGTGGCCCTGGGGGCGTTCCGCAACGACCGCGACAGCGAGCATACCATTGTCCGGCCCGATGCCGCCGCATCCCAGCGCACGGTTCGCAGTGCCCCGCTGCTCGAACGGCGGGGCGACACGCTGCCGGTCGTCCTGGCGCGCTGGGCCTCGCGCATGCTCGCGGCGTGGTGTCTCAACGAAGCCCGGCTCGACGCCGCCGCGGAGGAACTCGCCCTGCTCGGTGATATCGGCGAGTTGCTCAGCGGCGAGCAGGACCTGCAAACCGTGCTCGACCACATCGTCGAGCAAACCACGCGCGTGATGAACGTCCAGTATTGCAGTCTGCGGTTGTACGATCCGGACACCGGCGAACTGACCGTTCGGGCGGGGTGCAACGTCCGCGAGCGCTACGACGACGAGCCCACGATTCTGCGGTCGGACAACCCCATCGACGACGAGGCCCTCCGGGGGCGCATCGTCTACATCGAGGACGCGACCCGCGACCCGCGCATCCGGTTCGACGAAGCCCAGCGACTCGGGATCGTCAGCGGCCTGGTCGCGGGCATGATGTATCGCGGCGAAGCGATCGGCGTGTTGCGGGTCTATTCGAGCTATCGGCGGCGCTTTCGCACGCAGCAGCGCAAGTTGCTGCGTGCGGTGGCGGCGCAGGCCGCGGTCGCCGTGGTGAACAGCCGGCTGTTCGACGAACGCCTGCGTTCGGCCCTGCTCCAGCGTCAGCTCAAGACCGCCGGCGCCGTTCAGGAACGGATGATGCGGCTGCCTCCGCCGCCGCATCCGCACGTGGACTCGGCGCGGGTCTTCGAGCCGAGTTTCGAAGTGGGCGGCGACTTCTGCGACCTGTTTACGCTGGGTGACGGCCGGCTCGCCGCGGTGGTCGGCGACGTAGTCGGTCACGGCGTTCCGGCGGCACTGCTGATGGCTTCGGTGCGCGGGGCCCTGCGGGCGGCTTCCGAATACTGTGCGAACCTCGCCCAGCTCGCCGCCCACATCAACGAACACGTCTTGCGCGTCACCACTTCCTCGGAGTTCGTGACGATGCTGCTGATCGCCGTGGATCAGACGGCGCGCACGCTCCGTTTCGTCAATGCCGGCCACGAGCCGCTCATGTTGCTGCGCCACGGGCGGATCACGCAGCCCGATCAGGCCGATCTCGTGTTGGGGATCGACGGGGACGAGCCGTACACCGAGCACACGGTGCCAATCCGACCGGGTGATTTCGTGCTGCTCTACACGGACGGCATCGTCGAGGCGATGAACTTCCAGAGCGACGTCTTCGGACGCGCCCGGCTTTGCGAGGCCCTGCGCGCCCATGCCGATGCGTCACCGGACTTCACACTCCGCGCGATCATGTGGGAGGTTCGCCGTTTCACGGGCCTCGCCGACCAGGCCGACGACATGACCATGGTCGGCCTTCGCATCCGCAGCAGCGAACAAGCCCCGCGCGGCGCCGAGCCGACATAGCGCGGTGCGGCGTCGAGGACGGTGCGAAGCGATGCCGCCGGCAGGTGGTTTGTCTCCGGGACTACTCCCCGCCACGCAGGTACGCCAGCACCTTGTCCACCACCGCGTACATCCGGCGCAGCCCGCCGTGGGTGCGCGCGGCCACGTGCGGCGTCAGAATGCAGTTGCGACAGTGAAACAGCGGGTGGTCGGGCGGGAGCGGCTCCGGGTCCACCACGTCCAGCGCCGCGCCCGCGATCGTCTCCGACTTCAGCGCACCGGCCAGCGCCGCGGTGTCCACCACGACGCCGCGCGCCGTGTTGATCAGGTACGCCGTATCACGCATCGCGCGCAGCACGTCGGCGTCGATGATCCCGCGCGTCCGTTCGGTCGCCGGCACGTGCAGGGTGAGGACGTCGCTGTGCCGCCAGAGCGCCGGCTTGTCCACCGGCTCGGCGGCGAACGTAAACGGCCCGACTTCGACGATGTCGTTGTAGATCACCCGCGCGCCGAACCCCGCGGCGGCGATCCGGCCGACGCGCGCGCCGATCCGCCCCATGCCCAGGATCCCGACCGTCAGCCCGCGCAGCTCCGGCCCGTGCGTCCGGTCGCGGACGGTCTGGAACTCCCCCTGCCGATAGCGCGCCGCCAGCCGGGGAACCGGCCGCAGCAGTTGCAGCATCAGCGCGATCGCAAACTCCGCCACGGCGTCGGACGACGCTTCGGGCGTGTGGATCACGCGGATGCCCAGTTGCTCCGCCGCGACGACATCGACGTTGTCGAGCCCCACGCCGGCGATGCCGACCGCCCGCAGGTTCCGGCCGGCCTCGAGCAGCCGCCGCGTGATGCGGTTGTGCGTCCGGGCGACGATCGCGTCGCAGAACGCGACCGCTTCGCAGAGGGTTTGCTCGCGCGCGTCGGCCGGCCGCACCACGTCGGCCCCCTCGGCCAGCCGCCGCTCGGAATCCGGGTCGAGCCG
>CAYRXN010000113.1:0-14974 GCA_964428275.1 uncultured Planctomycetales bacterium
CTGTTCCAGCAGCCGGCCGACGATCATCACGGTGCGGCTCGCGACGGTCGGCCCGCTGTTCGGGACACAGGCCGTGTCGGGCGTCGCCACGCCCACCGCGTCCACCGGCAGATCGAGCCGGTCGGCGACGATCTGGGCGAGCACGGTGCGTGTGCCCTGGCCCATGTCCGTTTGCGCGGTGCGCACCTCGATGGTCCCGTCGGGCAGCGCCGCGATTTCGACCTCGGACGAGAGGTACGTTTCGCCTGCGCCGGTGAAGCCCGAGCCGTGGTGGAAGCAGGCCAGGCCGATCCCCCGGCGGAGGTACGGATGCGTGGCGCGCGCGGCCCGGTGCCCCGCCCGGCGGCCGCTCCAGTCGGCGGCCGCCAGCGCCCGATCGAGCAGTGCCGGCAGGTCGGGCTCGTCGCGGACGACCTGCCCGGTCGCCATCGCCTGTCCGTCGCGCAGCAGGTTCCTGCGGCGCAGCGCGGCCGGGTCGAGGTCGAGTCGGCGGGCGATCTCGTCGATGTGGCGTTCGAGCGCGAAAAACGCCTGCGGAGCGCCGAAGCCGCGGAACGCCCCGAACGGCGGCTTGTTGGTCAGCCGGGCCCGCCCGTGGACGTGGATGTGTTCGCAGAAGTACGGCCCCGCGGCGTGGATGCAGCCGCGGCTGAGCACGACCGGCGACAACGTGACGTACGCGCCGGCGTCGAGCAGGAAGTCGATCTCCATCGCCAGCAGCCGCCCGTCGTCGGCGACCGCGGTACGGTGGCGGACGAAGGCGGGGTGCCGTTTCGTCGTGACCGCCATGTCTTCGGCACGGTCGTAGACCATCTTGACGGGCCGCCCGGCCTTGCTCGCGAGCAACGCCGCGTGGGCGGCCAGCACCGAGGGGTAGTCCTCCTTGCCGCCGAACCCGCCGCCGGTGGGCGTCTGGATCACGCGGACCCGACGGGGTTCGCACTGGAACAGGTGGACCAGCGCGTTGTGGACGTAGTAGGGACATTGCAGCGTGCCGCGGACGACCAGCCGCCCGTCTTCCCACGACGCGAGGACACCCTGGGTTTCCAGGTAGACGTGCTCCTGGGCGCCGGTGCGGTAGGTACCCTCCACGACGCGGGCCGCCCCGGCCAGGACCGCGGCGGCGTCCCCCTTGCGGATGTCGATCCGTTTGAAGACGTTGTCGGTGCCGTACTGGACCTGCTCCGGGGTCGGGTCCGGGCGGGGATCGAGCACGGCCGGCAGCGGATCGACCTCGACGTGGACCGCGGCCAGCGCGGCGCGCAGCCGGCGCGGGTCCGGGTGCGCCAGCAGCGCGACCGCCTCGTACTTGTGGCGCACCTGCTCAGCGGCCAGCGCCGGCAGATCGTTTTCGATCATCGCGATTTCGTTCGGGCCGGGCAGGTCGCGGTGATCGACGATCGTGAACTCGCTCCAGTCGATCAGCGGGTCGAAACGGATGCGGCGGATGCGGCCGCGCGGCGCGGGGCTGCGGACGGTTCCGCCGACGAGCATGCCGTCGAGCGTCAGGTCGTCGATGTAGCGCGTGGCGCCGCTGAGTTTGGCGAGGCCGTCCACACGCGGAATGTTGCTGCCGATCGTCACGGAATCCCACCTGCAAGCAACGGATCGTGGCGCGTCCGCGCCCCTGCGGCGCGGCGCCGCCGGGCTACTGCAGCTCGAAGAACCGTTCGGTGCGGGTCAGGTCGAGCAGTCGGCGGACGGCGGGGCTGGCGCCCGCGATGCGTACCCGCCCGCAACACTCCCCCAGCGCCTTGTGCAGCGCGAGCATCAGTCCCAGGTGCCGGCTGCTGATTCCGGGCAGGTTCTGCAGGTCCACCACGACCTCGGGCGGTGGTCCCTGTTCCAGCAGCGGCTCGAGCGCGCGGCGCAGCGCGCGTTCGTAGTCGGGCGGCAGTTCGAGCGTCATCTCGTGCGGGGTCGTCAGCGTGAAACACCAGGTGCGGCCCCGACGCGCGAGCGTGAGCGGACCGAGATCGATGGTCTGGCTGTCGGGGTCCGATCCGGATGCTTCGGTCATGGCGGCGAGCTCCTTGCTGTGGGGGACGACCGCGGACTCCCTTCCGCAGCCGGCAGACCCTATTGCGCCCCGCGGCAGCGGAATTGTCAAGCGGGCGCAAAGCCGCTGGGGGCCAATCGCAGGCGTGTTCAGTTCCCGTGCGATGCGATCCAGGCGCGCCACTGCTGCGCGGCGGCCGTTCGCTGCGCGGGAGGTTGGTCGGATGCGAAGCGCGGGACCAGGCCGGTGATGCGACCGAGCGCCTCCGCGGCCCGCTCCGCGATCGTCTGTTCGGAGTGGCTGGTGGGCGCCGGGGCCGGGGCCGACGCCAGGCCGCGTGCCGCGAGCAGCGGGCCGAGCTTGCGCATGATACGCTCACGTTCGGTGGGGGCGCCGCACGGCCGATGGTCGTCGAGCAGCTCGAGCAGTGCCTTCGCAGCCTGTGTCGAGCCGGTGGCCCCGAGCGCCTCGATCAGCGCGGCCCGGCGCGCCGGCGTCCCCGGCGTATCGGCCAGCTTCGCCAGCACGGCCTGCGCCGCCGGCGACCCGAGCCGTTGCAGCGCCAGGCACGCGCCGACCGCCGCCTGGTCGGTCCCGCTGGTGTACATGGCGCGCAACTGCGGAATCACGCGGTCATCATGGAGCATGGCCAGCCCGAGCGCCGCCAGGCCGCGCACGTCCGAGTCGGGGTCTCGCAGCGCCGCGACGAGCCGCCGACGCGACCAGTCCGGCGAAGCGTACTGCAACGCGAGTACGCCGCACTGGCGAATCTCCGGGCGCGCATCTTCCAGCAGCACCGTGACTCCCCAGCGGCCACCGTCACCAGCGTTGCACAGCAGCGCAAGCGCCGCCACCTGCTCGGCCGGCTCCGCGGCGTGTTCGATTTTCCAGGCCCAGTAGCGGCTGCGCAGCGCCGTCCGGAAGACGATCGCGGCCGTGCAGAGGATCAGGGTCACGCTCACCATCACAGCGGCGGCCCGATAACCGCGCGGAGACGGCCGATCTGGCGTGGATTGCTCGCACATGCCGGTCATTTTACGTGATCCGGGGTCGGCATCGGCTGATTTCGCCCAGGAGAAAGGGAAATCCGGCATCACGACGCCTAACATTGGCATGGGGAGCCAACCGCGCAAACGCCGGCCACGGGCTGGCGGGGTTGTTCGCTTTGCTGCTGTCTGATAACGAAGGCCATGCACCCGTTCGATGCGTTGATGGAGCTGCAAACGGCGGATATCCGCCTCGACTGCGCCGCGCTGCACCTGGCCCGCGACGCATACCCGGATCTCACGCTTGCGCCCCATCTGAGCCGGCTGGATGAAATGGCCAGCGAGGTCGCCGATCGGCGGCCGGGACTCTCCGCTCCGCTGCGCTACGAGGCACTGCGCGAGGTGATCGTCGGGCAGTTCGGCCTCAACGGCGACCAGCAGGACTACTACGCCCCGGAGAACAGCTACCTCAACCGCGTGCTGGAACGCGGCCGCGGCATTCCCATCAGCCTCTCGATCGTATGGCTCGAAGTCGCCCGGCGGCTCAAGTGGCCCATGAGCGGGCTGAGCCTGCCGGGCCACTTCCTGATTCGCCTGGACGACCAGGAGCGCTTCGTGCTCATCGACCCGTTTCGTGACGGCCGCACGTTGCGTGTCGAAGACTGCCAGCAGATTCTCGAACACTGTTTCGAGGGCCGCGTGCGCTTCACGCCCGAGTTCCTCAAACCGATCGACACGCGCGCGATCCTGCTGCGTCTGCTCGCCAACCTGCGCAACGTCTACATCGCCGCGCACGACTGGCCCGGCGTCGCTCGCGTACTCCGGCGCATGGCGGCGGTGGATCCGCACAACCCCCGCCCGCAACACGAGTTGGCCGGGCTGCTCTATCGCCGGGGCCATGTCCGGGCGGCGTATGCGTACCTCTCCGCCTATCTTCAGCGTGAAAAGAGCCCACGCGAGCAACTGCTGGCGCGCGAAGAACTCGCCCACCTCGAAGCCCTGATTGCCTCGCTGAACTGAGCCGACCGGCAGCGAATGCCTCGACCCGCGTGCGATTCACCCACCACGGGGGGCGGCCTGCCGGCAGAATGTGTTGGGGCCTCACGTGGCGAGCGCGGGCAGCAGTGCCAGCGCCTTGCGGTCCAGGGCGGAGATCGCCGGACGGCGCGGCCGGAAGCCCGCGGCACGTGTTGTTCCCTCGGTCCGGCCTGCGCTGGCCGCGCCGGCCGCGCCGCCGTCTTTCCCGCTCGCCGCGATCTCGCGATCGGACCGGGGCTGCGTGGCCAGGTGGGCGCGCAGTTGTGCCGGCGTGAGCCAGAGGCCCGCGAGGTAGCCGCGCGGCCGCAGGCGACCGCGCTCGACCGTGCATTCGCAGACGTCGAGCCGCAGTCGGCGGTGCGTAAAGACGTGCGTGACGGTGCCGCAGCGGCGCCCAACGCGGATCGTGAGCCCGAGCCGGCCGGCAACGTGGTCGCGCAACGCGCTTTCGGGCGCTTGGCGCGGCCCGAGCTCGACCGACGGCAAACCCCACATCCGTCCCAGCAACCCGTCGGCCGGCCGCTGGACGAGCAGAAACCGCGCGCCCCGGCGGACCGCCGCCGCGATCGCCCGCCGGGCCACCGGCCCGCCGCGCCGCGTTCGGTTCGGCAGTTGGTCTTCGAGGCCGCGGTGACGCGCCGCGCAATGAGCCGCCACGGGGCACGCCGCGCACCGCGGGACACCCGGCCGGCACACCGACGCCCCCAGTTCCATCAGCGCCTGGTTGAACGCACCCGGCCGCCGTGGCGACACGAGGCGCTCGGCGAGCGCCCAGAGGCGGTGCTGCGCGGCCGGCGTGTCGATGGGCTCGTCGATCGCCGCCAGGCGCGCCAGGACGCGCGCGACGTTGCCATCCACCGCGGCGACCGCCCGGCCGAAGGCGATGCTCGCGATCGCGCCGGCGGTGTAGCGGCCGACACCCGGCAAACGGCGCAGCTCGGCAACCTCCCGGGGAAAGCGTCCGCGATCGTGCGCCGCAATCAGCCGGGCGGTCGCGTGCAGGAACCGCGCCCGGCGGTAGTACCCGAGCCCCGCCCACATGCCGAGCACGTCGTCGAGCTCCGCGGATGCCAGGGCTTCGACCGTCGGCCAGCGGGCGACGAACCGCTTGAAATACGCGGTGGCGGTTTCGACGCGCGTCTGCTGGAGCAGCATCTCGGAGAGCCAGACGCGGTAGGGGTCGTCGCTGCGCCGCCAGGGCAGGTCGCGGGCGTTGCGGCCGTACCACGCCAGCAGGCGCCGGCGGAAAAGCGCCAGCTCACGGCCGTCGCGGGCCGGCGGTTCGGCGACGCGGGTAGTCATGCGCTGGCCTGAACGAGCCGGGCGAACTGGTCGCCGCGGGCGCGGTAGTCCTCGAACATCCCCCACGACGCACACGCCGGCGAGAGCAGGACCACGTCGCCCGGCCGGGCCCGCGCGCGGCACGCCTCGAACGCACCGGCGAAGGTGTCGAACAGTTCCGCCGCGCCGCCGGCGCCGCGGATCGCCTCGACCAGCCCCGGCCCCGTGCGGCCGAGACAGGCGGCGAACCGCGCCCGGCGGGCGGCGAGCTCGGCCACCGGAGCCAGGTCGCTGCCCTTGTCGTAACCGCCGAGGATCAGCAGCAGCGGTGCGTCGAAGCTGTTGATCGCCGTGATCGCCGCTTCGGGCGTCGTGGCCTTGGAGTCGTTGTAGTAGCGCACGCCGGCGACCTCGCCGACGTGCTGCAAGCGGTGGGGCAGCCCGGGAAAGGTCGCCAGCGCCGCGGTCGCGTCCGACGCGCCGACGCCCAGGCAGTGCGCGACCGTCAGCGCCGCCGCGGCGTTCTCGCGGTTGTGGCGGCCCGGCACCGCCAGCCGCAGCCCCTCCCAGCGCAGCCGGCGGTTGTCGCACTCGGACCCGAGCGTCTGCATGACCGCCCGCGGCGTATCGCCGTCCAGCCCGTACCGCCAGATGCCGGCGATGTCGCCGAAGATCAGGTCGAAATGCCGGCGCAGGTCGGGGTCGTCGCCCGCGACGATCGCGTCACGCTGCGGGTCCTGGTAGCGCACGATGCCCATCTTCGCGGCGAGGTACGCCGCGAAGGTGCCGTGCCAGTCGAGGTGGTTGGGCGCGATGTTGGTGACGACGGCGACGTTCGGACTCCAGCGAACCGCCGGCGTGCGGGCCAGTTGAAAGCTCGACAGTTCGAGCACGACGGTATCGGCCTCCGTGATCTCGGCGAGCTCCTCCAGCAGCGAGCGGCCGAGGTTGCCGCCGACCCAGACGCGGCCGTCGTGCGGCACGTGTTCGAGAATGTGGCCGACCATCGCGGTGACGGTGCTCTTGCCGACCGAGCCGGTGATACCAACAGTGCGGGCCGGGCAGCGCTCCACGAACAGGTTGATCTCGGTGGTGATCGGGACGCCGGCGTCGCGCGCCGCGGCGACGAACGGGTTGTCGTCGGGCACCGCGGGGTTGACGACAACCAGGTCGGCGTCGCCGAAGTCGCGCTCTTCGTGACGGCCGAGGCGCAGCTCGACCGGCAGGTGTTCGATTTTCCGCAGCGCGGCGCTGAGTTTGTCCGCCGGGGCGCGGTCGGTCACGAGCACGCGGGCGCCCCGGCCCGCGAGCCAGCGGATCGCTCCCACGCCGCCGCCGAAGCGGCCCAGCCCCATGACCGTCACGCGCTTGCCGGTCCAGTCTTCGATCACCGCGGTCCTCCACCCCCCCCGCCGGCCAGCGATTTGTCACAAACGCGCCGGCACGAGAAGTCCCCTTGTGCACTTTGCACTTCTGCCCGCCGTTCCCCCGGCCGCCGGCTGAGACAAGGGCATGACCCCACCAGCCGAAGGCCGGTTCCCCACGAGTTCTGGCGGCGCCGGCCACGAGGTGACAGAATGCACCATTCGCGAGCCGGCGCCAACACGCACCGAGGAAACCCGCATGAGTGCTGCCACGACCGTCCGCCGCGCGTCTTCGCGGGACGCGCGGATCATCGCCGCCCACAACGTCGCGATGGCCGCCGAGAGCGAACGCCGGACGCTCGATCCGGCGACCGTACTGGCCGGCGTCCGACGGGCGCTCGACGATCCGGCCCGCGGTACGTACTACGTCGCCGAGCGCGGCGGACGCCTCGTCGGCCAGTTGCTCGTCACGCGCGAATGGAGCGACTGGCGCGACGCGTGGTTCTGGTGGATTCAGAGCGTCTACGTCGAGCCGGACGCGCGCCGCCAGGGCGTGTACCGGCTGTTGCACGAACACGTTCTCGCCGCCGCCCGCGAAGGTGGCGAAGTCTGCGGCCTGCGGCTCTACGTCGAGGCCGGGAATCGCGGCGCCCAGCACGTCTACGAGCAGATGGGCATGACGCCCACCGGCTACCTGCTGTTCGAGGTGGCGCTGGGCGACGAATCGCGGGCCGCGCCGTCGCCCGGCGCGTAGCGCTCCAGGATCGCGGCCCGCCGGCTGAGCAGGATCTCCACGAGTCGGGTCGCGTCGGCGGGATCGCTCAGGTGCGCCTGGGCGACGATCGCCTCCAGCTGCGGGCGGCCGAGTCGGCGGATCTGCGCCGCCATCCAGGCGGCGTCCGCCGCGGTCATGTGCTCGAACGCGTTGTTGAGTGCCTGCGGCTGCCACGCGGCCGGGTCGAAGCGGCCGGCGAGCCGTCCGAGCGCCGGCGAGACGATCGGCACCTCGGGCACCGGCCGCGGCGGGAACCGCGGGCACCACTGCCGACGAAAGCCGCGCCACGGCTCTTTCGGCCGGCCCTGCCACGCGCCCAGGCACGAATCGAAGTCGATCAGGTAGTAGGCCGCCCGCCCGGCCCGCCGCACGACGAGCGTGTTGTTGCCGAGGCGGTCGGTGTCGTTGATCCAGGCCGACGCGACGCGCAGGGCGCGCACCTCGCGACGATAGCGGAACCAGTCGAAGTGGAAATGGCCGAGCACGTTGTCCAGAAAAAGCGCGGCCGTGGCGCGCCGCCCGTCGAGCCGCGGGTCGCCGGTGCCTTCGATCCGCACGAGGTAGATCGGCGGAACGCGGTAGCCCAGCGCCCAGAGGATGCGTGCGCCGACGATCGTGGCGGTGGTGCCGAGCTCGGGGTACTCCGGGTCGTCAGGTTTGAAAAAGAAGGTGCGCCCGCGGGCGTCGGTGCCGATGAAACTGAGTTTGCCTCCGCCGCCACGCCGCAGTTTGCGAACGCGGAAGGGCGGCTGGGGGGCCACCATCGTGCACGGGCCGGCCGCCACGCGCCGCGGCTCGAGTTGCGTCGGCGTGCGCTGCGTCCAGAACGACGAGTCCGCCACCCGCCCGTCGGCGACGTTCCACGCCGGATCGCCGAAGATCACCCGCCAGAGCGGGTCGAGCGTCAGAACGTCGCGGGCGGGAACGAGCACGCAGGCCTTGAACGTCAGCGTCGAGGTCTTGTCGTGCCGCGCGCGGATGGGATGCTCGATGAACGCGGCGGTGTTCTCGTAGCGGACCGGGGCGCACCCGGCGATCGGTCCGGCGGCGAGTCCGCCTGCCAGGATGATTCCCACGGACAACAGGCAGCATGGACGGACGTGCGCCAACACAATCATGAGAACACCGAAGTTCTGGACTCCCCGTGGCCCTTGCCCGGGCCTGCGCTGCGCTTCCATTGGCGCAGCTCGGCTGGCGGGATTCCGGCTGCCCGGCGCGTCGATACGCTCCCCGCACCGCGGGTGGCCAGGGTATCCGGCACCGGCCGGCGCATCTACAGCAGGTTTGCCGCCAGCTCGGCCAGCGGGCTGCGTTCGCCTTTGCGCAGCTCGATATGGGCGGCGACCGCCTGCGAGCGGAAGCGGTTGACCAGGTACGTAAAGCCGTTGCTGCTCGAATCGACGTAGGGGTTGTCGATCTTGTAGGGGTCGCCGGTGAGGACGACCTTCGCCGCCCGGCCCATCCGCGTGATGACCGTCTTCACTTCCAGCGGCGTGAGGTTCTGGGCCTCGTCGATGACCACCATCCGGTTCGAGATGCTCCGCCCGCGGATGTACGTCAGCGGCTGGATCTCCATCAGCCCCGAGCGGATCAGCGCCTCGCAGTCGCGGCATCCCTTGACCAGACCGCCGGCGTCCATCAGGAACTCGATCGTGTCGGCGATCGGCTTCATCCACGGCTCGAGCTTCTGGCCCACGTCGCCGGGCAGATAGCCCAGGTCGCGCCCCAGCGGGAAGATCGGCCGGGCGACGAGCACGCCCCGGTAGCGTTTTCGCCGCACCGTCTGTTCGAGGGCCGCGGCGAGCGCGAGCAGCGTCTTGCCGGTGCCGGCCTTGCCCATCAGCGTGACCAGCTTGATACGGTCATCGATCAGCGCGTCGATCGCGAAGTACTGCTCCTTGTTGCGCGGCTTGATGCCCCACAACGAGCCGCGCGTCTGCTGGAGCGGCACGACACTCCCGGCGTCCACGTCGGCCCGCGCCAGCGCCGAGGTGCGGGTTCCGTTGTCGGACCGCAGCAGGACGTACTCGTTCGGCGACAGCGCCTGCTCGGGCAGGGCCAGGCGGCCGCTCTGCTGGAACTCGGCGAGCCGCTCGGGCGGCACGGCGCATTCGACCTGACCGGCGTAGAGATCGGAAAGCTGCGTGCGGTCGGAAGTGTAGTCCTCGGCCCGCAGGCCGGCGGCGTCGGCCCGGATGCGCAGGTTGATGTCCTTGGTCACGATGATGACGGGGGTGCCGGGGTCGCTCTCCTGAATGCGCCGGGCCACACGCAGGATTTCGAGGTCGGCGTGGTGGTCGCCGGGTTGAAGCAACCGATCGGGTTCGCAGTAGACGGTCAGGCGCCCGCCGGTCTCCAGTGTCACGCCCGCGGCGAGATTCGTGTCGCCGCGCAGCGAATCGAGCAGCCGCACGACCTGCCGGGCGTTGTAACCGCGGTCGGTGCGCTCCTTCTTGAACCGGTCGATCTCGCTGATGACGCCGACCGGGATGATGACCGTGTTGTCGGCGAACTGGAAGATCGAATGCGGATCGTGGATCAGGATGTTCGCGTCGAGGATGTAGTTTTTCCGCATGGGAGCAACTATAGCGTCGGCCCGGCGGAGCGCAAAGCAGCACCCGTCGCGGTCGAGGCCGCGCGGGTTGTAGGGGCACTGCCGGCCGGGCACGTCCGCGGCGAGCCGCCCGCGGTCGGCGATCCGCGGGTCCGGGGCGGGGCCGGGGGCCACCGCCGGTTCGTTCATCGCTCGGCCTCGCCGGGTACGGCGCGCGACGGTTCGAGGCGTGCGCGACGCGCCGCCGCCGGTTCGGCCCGGTACGCTTCGAGCGCCAGCTTGGCCTGTTCGCGACACGCCTTGCCGATTCGGTACTGGAAACGGATCAGCAAATACAGCAGGCCCAGTGCCGCCGCTGTCATACACGCGTCAACGAGCGTGGCCCAGAAACGCGCTGCGGTTCCTGTGCCCAGGCTCGTCCTGCCGATCGCGATCGCGACCATCGCGGCCGGCAACACGAACAAGGCGCGAAACAGGCGGTTCCCGCTGCGGACCAGGGCCGTCTCGGGGATACGCATGGCCAGCTTGCTGAGGTACCGGACGTACGCGAACACGGCGATCATACCGGCCAGCGCGGACACGAGATACAGGGACCGCAACAGGGGATCGAAGCTCACGGGCACTGGCCCCACGAAGTTCAACACCTCGTCGAGCACCCGCCGGAGAATGTAAAGCAATAGCGCGGCGCGCACGGACTTGCGGGACGTGGCGTAGCGGTCCTCACCCAGTCCGGCGGGGTCGGGCGTCGTGATGAACCATATGCCGGCGCAGAAGACCACTGCCCCCCCGAGCATGATGAGCAGCGCCAATCCGGGATCGAGCGCGTCGATCAGGGCGCCGATCGCCGAGGAACCGCGGTACAGCTTTCCCCGCACGGAACGGAGTACCAGCAGGAGGATCGCCGCCGCGATCACCGCCGCCAATCCGCCGAGTACCATGCGGCTCCCGCGGGCCAGCGTGGCCACCCAGCGCGGGTTCGCAAAGCGCAGCCTGTCACTCTGAAGCGAAGACGCCACGGCGCCCCCGCATTCGGGGCAGCGGCCCTCGCGGTCGAGACCGCGCAGGTTGTACTGGCACTGCCGGCAGGGCACGTCTGCGGCGATCTGGCCGCGGTCGTCGATCCGCGGGTCCGGGGAGGGAACGGGAAGCTCGGTGGCGTGCGGCACGCTCATGACTGCGGATCGGGCGGCGTCTGGGGAGGCGGACCAATCGGAATCGGCGAAGCGACCGGCGGACCATCCGCAGCACAGGCCCACGTTCTGCGCGCCAGCTCGGCCTGCTGGCGAAAAGCCTTCATGGCCCTGATGTACAAGATGATGCACAAGATCGAAAACACCAGCACGGCCAGGCCGAAGAAACACACCCCCGCGCCGATGGTGGTCGCGGTGCTGTTTACCGGGACGCCTACCACGCCCGATCCCGGCGCGGCGCCGCCGGCCGCCGGCTGGTTCAGGTACCAGACCGCGGCGATGCCACCCAACAGGGCGAGGCCAACGATCGCGATGCTGTAGCCCCAGCGGAGAAACTCCGCCAGACCGACCAGGTTGCGGTCCGGCACGCGCTCGGCGAGCTTCTCGATGTACAGGTATTGGGCGTAGGTGCCGATGGCCGCGACGAGGTCGAAGATCGTGGCCACGATGATCAGCGACACGGTGGGTACCCCCGGATATATTATCCAGAGCAGTCGGCTGCACAGGCCGAAGATCAGGCCGATGCGGACGACCCTGCGCGCGTTGACGCAGCGATCCTCACCGATGCCGCTGGGGTCGGGGCTCGTCAGAATCCAGGCGCCGATGATACCGACGAACTGGCCGCCGGCCGCGATCAGATTTCGGACCGCGGCGGCGTCGGTTCCGCCGCTCGTTCCGGCGAGCCTGCTGAGGCACCCGCCCACGAATCCGAGCACGATGCCCCACAAGATGACCGACATGCCCAAGGCGAGCTTTTCGACCCAGGCCGGGTCGGCGTAGCGCAGCAGATCGCCATAGGTGGACAGGCCGACCGGCGTACTGCATTCGGGGCAGCGGCCGTGCTCGTGGAGCCCGCGCAGGTTGTACCCGCAGCGGCGACAGGCAACGTCGGCGATCAGCGTGCCGGTTGCGTCCAGGATGTCGGAACCGGCGGGCGCCGGTACGGCGTGGGCATCGAGCGTGGACATGCCGCCCCCTTTTTCTCGCGGACACGATAACAAAAATCATCGCTGAATGTGGCCCGGGCGCCAAGCCGGGAAATCGAGGGTTTCCATCCCGGTCACGCGACGGGGCGGGAGACGCCGCCGGCCGCGCGGCTCCCGAACGCGCGCGGCCCTGTTGCGGGACGATCCTGCCCGCCGATGCGCGGCTACCGGCCGGCGGGTCAGATGAGGATCGGCTTGCCGAGTTTGCGCCGCACGGGAACGAACTGGCCCGCGTGCATGAGCTCGTGCATGCCCAGCAGGTTGAACACGCCGCCGAGCGTGGGCACGTAGGAACGCATCGACTCGGGCGCCGGGCGGTCGAGATCGCCTTCGGGAGTCGAGGCCAGCGCGGCCAGCGTGGCGGAACGCTGCATCGCCAGCCAGGCCTCGTACTGTTCCTTGCTGAAGAACCGGGCGGGGTCGTTCGAGGCCGCCGCCTCGGGCGTGCAGCTCTCGGCGAGGCCCTCGGGCAGCGCCGGCATCTCGTAGCCGGCGTTCGTCATCATCTCGTGTTCGGCGCTGATGACGTGGCCGAGCTGCCAGGCGACGTGGTGGGCCTGGTCGTTGGGACGGGTCAGCAGCTCCGCGTCGCTCAGGTCGCTGATGTAGGTCGAAAGCACCATGCGCCCCGTTTCGAGACTGTGGCGGATGACGTCCTTGGTGGTCACGCGATTGCTCCTGCGATAAGGGGACTGTTGCCCGCGCATTGGGCCGGAAGCGGGAAAAACGCCCGAAACTCGCTACCATGATCCGCGTCGGTTTGAGAAATGCAAGCGCGAATCGCGCGTTCCGGGAAGCTGCCATGACCGCCGATGTCAAGCCCCGCCTGCTGGGGATCGTCAACCTCACCCGCGACTCGTTCTCCGACGGCGGGCGGTATCTGGCGCCCGAGGCCGCCGTCGCGCATGGTCGCCGGCTGGTGGCGGCGGGGGCGCACATCATCGACCTGGGGGCCGAGTCCACCCACCCGGACGCCGAAGCCGTCCCGGCCGACGAGGAGATCGCCCGGCTGACGCCGGTGATCGAGCGGTTGCGCGCCGACGGAATCACGATTTCGGTGGACACGCACAAGCCGGAAGTCATGCGGCGGGCGCTCGAACTCGGCGCAGCCTACATCAACGACGTGACCGCGCTGCGCGACCCGCGGGCGGTCGCCGCCGTGCGCGATTACGACGCGCGGCTGATCCTGATGTACTCGTGCTCGCCCGAAGCCCGGGCTCGCCGCGACGCGGACGCCGGGGCGGAGGTCGTCGGCGAAATCATACGCTTCTTCGAGCGGCGGATCGCGGAACTGGAGCAGGCCGGGATCTCGCCAGCGCGGCTGATCCTCGATCCGGGAATGGGGTTCTTCCTCAGCAGCCGGCCGGAGGCGAGCCTGGCGGTATTGCGCGCGCTGCCGCGGCTGGCCGGGCTGGAACGGCCGGTGCTGGTCTCCACGTCGCGCAAGAGTTTTCTGGGAGCGATCCTGTCGGAAGGGGGCCCGCCGCGGCCGGCGGACCAGCGCGGCGCCGCCACGCTCGCCAGCGAGCTGTGGGCGGTGTTGCACGGGGCGGCCTTCATCCGCACGCACGATCCCGGCGCGCTGCGCGACGCCCTGCGCGTCTGGGAAGCGATTGCAACCGGCGCCGGGCCGTTCCGGGCTTGCCAGTAGGCGGGGAGTCCGTCACCATACCGGGGGTATCAGGCCGGTGTACATTCCTGCCGGGCGGAGGCCGGCGGCGTGGTCTTGCCGGCCCTGGGGTCTCAACAAGCCATCCTCACGCGGAGAACACCATGAGAAAGCCGATTCGCATGCTGGCGCTCGCCGCTTGCGCGATCGCCGTGATCGCGGCCCAGGCGGCGCCGCCCGAGCCCAAGGCGATCATTGCGCGGGTCAACAAGACCGCCGAAGCCGTCCGGAATGTGTCGTACAAGGCCCGCGTCTGGGGCGAGGGGGCGCTCAAGGACATGCCGCGCGTCGAAGGCGTCGTGAAGGCCCGCGGCAACGACAAGAACGAGCTGGTCGCCGTGTGGGCCAAGGGGGTTGCCGAGCTCGAGGGCAAGAAGTTCCCGTTCTACTTCGTCAAGAACGGCGAAAAGGTCATCGTGATCGACAGGAAGGCCCAGACCTGTACGACCGGCAAGATGCCCGAGGCGGCCGACCTGATCGGGGGGGCCATGAGCTTCGTCCTGATGCGTGAGCTCATCTACCCCGGCCCGTTCGACGACGAGCTCAACGCCGACTCGGCCAGGTATGAGGGGACCAGGACGATCGGCGGCGTTGAATGTCACGTCATTTACGTGGTCTACAAGGACGGGGCCGGCGAAGCCCGCTGGTATTTCGGCGTGAAGGACTATCTGCCGCACCGCGTGGACCGCATCTTCAAGACGGAGGAAGGGACGGGCACCCGCGTGCTGGAGCTTCACGACCTCGACGCTTCGGCAAAATTCGACGACAAGACGTTCTCGCTCGAGCTGCCGCCGGGCTATACCGTCAAGGAATACAAACCGCCGCAAGAAAACGCCCGGGAAAAATCGCCCGCGTTGCTGCCCGTGGGATCGGTTGCGCCGGACTGGACGCTCAAGACGCCCGACGGGAAGGAAGTGACGCTCTCGAAGCTGCGCGGCAAGGTTGTCTTGCTCGACTTCTGGGCGACCTGGTGTGGTCCCTGCAAGCAGGCCATGCCCGGTGTTCAGAAGCTTCACGAGAAGTTCAAGGGCAAACCCGTCGTGGTGTACGGCGTGAGCGTGTGGGAACCCGGCAAGGCTGACCCGGCGGGCTACATGAAGAAGAAGGGGTACACCTACGGCCTGCTGCTCAA
>CAYRXN010000114.1:0-12804 GCA_964428275.1 uncultured Planctomycetales bacterium
GCTGATCGCCGCCGAACACGAAACGGTCGTGCGGGCGGCGGTGCCGGGGTTCGTCGAGCGGGTCGCGTTCTCGCCGGGCCAGCCGGCCCGGCCGAACGAGGTGCTCGCCGAGTTGTCGAATACGGCGCTGGACGAGCAGATGGCCCAGGCCCGCGCCGAGCTTCAGGCCAGCGAGATTCGCCGGCGGGCGCTGGAGTCGACCGACCCGGCCGCGGCGAGGGAAGAGGCCGAGCGGGCGCGCTACCTGCGCGCGCAACTCGAACACATGCGCGCCCAGCGTGAGGATCTTCGTGTAACCGCTCCCGGCGCCGGCCGGATCGTCGGCGGCCTCGAGCCCGCGGACACGGGCCGGTTCCTGCGGGCCGGCGAGGCCGTCGCGCACCTGATCTCCGGCCGTTGGGAGGTCCGCACCATTCTCACGTCCGATCAGTTCACGGCCGCCGAACCGCGGGTCGGCGAGAGGGTGACGTTCCGCGCCGCCGGCTCGGCCGGGCGGACGTTCCGCGGGCGCGTCGCACGCATCGATCCGGCCGGCTCGCGGCAGGTGAATCTCGCGGCGCTTACGCACATTGCCGGCGGCGATGTGCTGGTCGAGCCCCAGACCGGCGAGGCGCTGCAACCCTACTTCGAGCTGGTGATCCGGCTCGACGAGGACGCCGGCACCGCCGGCCTGCGTCACGGTCTGACGGGCGTGGTCCAGTTGCCCGCCCGGGCCGAGCCGTTGCTGCCGCGGGTCTACCGCAACATCATGCGCTTCATCCACAAGCTCGAACGCAGTTGAGACGGCGTCCAGGCCACATGCCGACGGGCCGGTTCGCTGCTACCATGCGTCCGGCGCGGCGGACCGCCACCGGGGGCCGCACGCGCTCTCACGGAGGTGCTGGGCATGGAGCGGCCACACGCGGGCAGGCGGTCGTGGCTCGGGATTGCGGCGCTGGTGGCGTGCGCCGCGCTCTGGAGTCTCAACGGCCCGCTGATCAAGTTGCTGCACGAGGCCGGCGCGACGGGCATCAGCATCGCGTTCTACCGCTCGCTCTTTGGCGTGCTGATCTTCGTGCCGCTGGGGTGGCGCGGCTGGGGCGGCCTGCGCACGGTGCGCATCGGCTGGCCGGTCGGCTCGGTGCTGGCGTTCACGGTGATGACGCTGGCGTTCGTCGTCGCCACCACGCGCACCGCGGCCGCCAACGCGATCATCCTCCAGTACACCTCGCCGGTGTGGGTATTTCTGCTCTCTCCGCTGCTGCTGGGCGAACGTCCCCACCGCACCGATGCCCTGATGCTGCTGCTGGCGATGGCGGGAGTGGGCATCATCTTCCTGGGCCATCGCACGGGTGACGTCCCCGCCCTGGTGATCGGCTTGGTCGCCGGCCTGGGATACGGCGCGCTGACGGTGGCGCTGCGCGGGTTGCGGAAGGTAAGCCCGAGCACGGTCGTCGCGCTCAACACGGTCGGCTCGGCCGCCCTGCTGGTTCCGGTGGTGCTGCTGTGGGCGACGTTCGCGCTGACCCGGCATCAGCTCATGCTGCTGGTGCTGCTCAGCGTGGTGCAGTTCGCCCTGCCCTATCTGCTGTTCTCGTGGGCGCTGCAAATCGTCGAGGCCCCCCGGGCCGCCCTGATCGTCCTGCTGGAAGCCGTGCTCAATCCGCTGCAGACCTACCTGATCGTCGGCGAACGGGTGCCAACCGCCACACTCGCCGGCGGTCCGCTGATTCTGCTGGGCGTAGCCGGCGGGTTGTGGCTCCAGTGGCGCCGGCGGCGGGCAGCAGCCGGGTTGGTGAGTTCGGGCGGCGCGTAACGCAGACGGGGCGCGCCGGTAAGACGCGCCCCGCCGGGATCAAGCTGTTTGCCGCATCGCGCGGTGCGAAACTACGGGCAGGTTGCTCCGTAGTTCGCCAGCAGAATCGACAGGTCGGACAGGCCGACGCAGCCGTCGCCGTCGAGATCGGCCGCCACGATGTAGCCGGCGTCTCCCTCGCAGAGGTTGTAGCTGGCCAGCAGGATCGAGAGGTCGGCCAGGTCGACCACCCCGTCGCCGTTGATATCACCCGGCGAGGAGAGGATGTACTCGACGCTGCGGGCCCGCTCGACGAACGTGGCGTCGCCGTTGCCGGTGGCCCAGATGATGGTTTCGCCGTCGTCGAGGTAGTCGCCGTCGCCGTTGAAATCGACGAGCCGGACCAGGTTGTCGGTGTCGCCGGTGTCCGATCCGTTCGAGGTCATCATGATCTCGCGATTCGGGCCGATCGCGATGCCGAAGGTCGAGCTGAAGCCGTAGCCGGCCGGCAGGTGCGTCTCGTCCCAGACGGCCTCGACTTCCGAGGCGTCGTCGATCGTGCCGCTGTCGTTGAGGTCGGTCAGCCGGAAGAGCACCTGGGGCGTGCCGGAAAGGTCGATCACGTAGAGGCTCGTGCCGTCGGTGGCCAGCGCCGAGAAGATGCCGACGCCGAAACCGCTCGACTCGTCGATGAAGACGTTGAACTCGTCGGCCTTGATTTCGCCGTCGCCGTCTTCGTCCTTGGCCCGCATGACGGCGTCGGAGCCGCCACCCATCGAATCGGCCCAGTAGGCGGCATTGCCCATGAACACCAGCTCGAAGCCGGCCGAGCTGGTCATCAGGTTCTGCACGTCCATCCACAGCGTGGCTTCGCCGTCGTCGTTGGCGTCGCCGTCGGCGTTGAGGTCGACCGTGCGGTAGATCGCATCGACCGGCGTGCTGGTCGTGCCGGCGTTGTAGATGTACACGGCGCCGTCGTCACCCTGCCAAACGCCGTTGGGCGCCGTCAGCGTGAATCCGCCGGCATTGTCGTTGTTGAACCACACGCCGAACTCGCCGGGGTCGGCGGCGTCGCAGTCGTGGTTGAGATCGTGCAGCCAGAACACGCCGTCTGCGCTGGCGTCACCGTAGAAGATCCGCCCGTCGGTCGACTGGAAGATCGTGTCCACGTCGTTGGTATAGCCGTTGGGATCCTGGTAGTAGACGATCGCCTCGTTGAGGTCGCTGGCGTCGCCGTCTCCGTTGAGATCGCGCGTAAGATAGATGGCGTCCATCGACTGATCGCCGACGAGCACCCCGCCGACGCGGGCATCGAGCGGTGGTTTTTCCGCCAGGCCCACTCCGGCCGCCGCCACGAACGCGATGGCCGCCACAGCGCCCGCAATCCAGTGCATTGCTCTCATCTCGTCCTCCTTCGGTTTATCAGGTACCTGCCATTTCCCCACGACATCCGGGATGCGCTGCCGCGAGAAACCCCCTTCTTGGGAAGCTGCCGGCAAACGATCGGATGACCACCCCGGAATGCCACCAGTACGGACATGTCTGCTGATTTTATCAGTCTCAGAGTAACGGACTGTCGGCGCTGCTGGCAAGGTTTTTTTCGATTGTCTCGGGAAAGAGGGTAGAAATCGGAACCGGTCGCCGGCCGTGCCGGCCAGGTCCGGGCCGCCGGGCGTCCAGTCGCCGGCCGGATCGGCGCGGTCCGGCCGCGGAATCTCGTGGCTAACCCCCGCCGACTTTTCGTGTCCAGACCCGCAGTGTGCAAAGCTGGCAACCTGTGTGTTCAGGTAGTCCTGATGTCTTTGGAGGTGACGGTATGGGCCTGATCGAAGCAATCATCAGTCTGGTCATGGGGATTCTGAACTTCGTCTTCTACTTCCTGTAGGATCGAATCGACGGGGTCGGGCTGTGGCCCCATCGTCGCGCCGGGCGCGGTCGCCCGGCGCGCAGGTCTTGCGCGCGGCGGCACCGGGCCGGTGGTCCGGTGCCGCCGCGCGCCACGTGCGCTTCGGGGCCGCTTCTCCCGGGGGCCTCTCGCTGCGCCGTTCCCGTGCGATTCGATCCTGCCGGTCGTTACTTGTCTGTCGCCACGATTTGCAGTCCCAGCTCGTCGAGCTGTTCGGGAGCGACGGGCGAGGGCGCTTCGGTGAGCGGGCAGTATGCGCGCTGCGTCTTGGGAAACGAGATCGTGTCGCGGATGTTGTCCAGCCCGCACAGCAGCATCACCATGCGGTCGAGCCCCAGCGCGATCCCGCCGTGCGGCGGCGGACCGTACCTGAGCGCTTCGAGCAGGAACCCGAACTTGAGCTGCTGTTCTTCGGGCGTGAGCTTGAGCAGCTTGAACACCTGCTCCTGCACGTCGGCCCGGTGAATACGGATGCTGCCGCCGCCGAGCTCGATCCCGTTGAGCACCACGTCGTAGGCCTTGGCCCGGCAGCGCTCGGGGTCGGACTCGAGCAGGGGGATGTCCTCGTCCAGCGGGGCCGTGAAGGGATGGTGCATCGCGTAGTAGCGGTCCTCCTCGGGTTCGTAGTGGAACATCGGGAAGTCGCTCACCCACAAGAAGTTCCACTGGCCCTCGGGAATCAGCCCCTGTTGGGCCGCGACGACCTCGCGCAGCCACGCCAGGTACTTGCAGACGTTGGCGACGGTGTCGGCGGCGAAAAAGATGATGTCGCCCACCTCGGCGCCCGTGGCGGCCACGAGCTCGGCGGTGGTCTGCGGGTTGAAGAACTTGGCGATGCCGGTCTGAAACGCCGGCCTGCCGTCGTCGCCGGCGACGACCTTGACCAGCGGCAGCCCGCCGGCACCGATGCCCTTGAGGTCCTCCGCGAGCGTGTCGGTCTGCTTGCGGGTCATCTGCGCCCCGCCGGGCACGCGGATGCAGCGGACCGTGCCGCCGGCCTCGAGCGGCTCGGTGAAGACGCGGAAGCCGGTCGCCGAGGCGATCGTGCTCACGTCCTTGATCTTCAGGTCGTAGCGCGTGTCCGGGCGGTCGATGCCGTACTCGTCCATCGCCTGCCGGTACGTCATGCGCGTAAACGGCGTCGCCACGTCGATGCCGTGGATCGCCTTCATGATGCGGGCCAGGCAGCCCTCGATCACCGTCATCACGTCTTCGGGCTGGACGAAGGACATCTCCACGTCGAGCTGCGTGAACTCGGGCTGGCGGTCGGCCCGCAGGTCCTCGTCGCGGAAACAACGCACGATCTGCATGTAGCGGTCGAAGCCGCTCATCATCAGCAACTGCTTGAAAAGCTGCGGCGACTGGGGCAGCGCGTAGAACGCGCCCCGCTGGATGCGGGACGGTACGAGATAGTCGCGGGCCCCCTCCGGCGTGCTCTTGGTCAGAAACGGTGTTTCGATCTCGACGAACCCGTGCTCCTCGAAGTAGTCGCGGATCGTCTTGGTGACGCGGTGGCGCAGGATCAGGGCGCGTTGCAGCGGCGGACGGCGCAGGTCGAGATAGCGGTAGCGCAGCCGCAGCTCCTCGTTCGTGTCGATCTGCTCGGCGATCTCGAACTTGGGCGTATCCGACCAGCTGAGCACTTCGAGCTCGTCGACCAGCACCTCGACTTCGCCGGTCTTCATGTTCGGATTGACCAGCCCCTCGGGGCGCGGCGCCACCTCGCCCCGCACGGCGATGCAGAATTCGTGGCGCAGCCGGCCGGCGGCTTCGTGCGTCTGCGGGTTGGTGTCGGGGTTGAAGTTGAGCTGGACGATCCCCTCGCGGTCGCGCAGGTCGACGAACACCATCCCCCCGTGGTCGCGCCGGTTGTGGACCCAGCCGACCAGCAAGACCTTCTGCCCGACCAGGTGCGACCCAACCTCTCCGCAATAACACGTTCGCTGGTTGTATGGCAATGACACGGCAGCCTCTCCTCACACGGGGCGTCGAACCGAACGTCGGGGCAATCGTAGCCAGCGGCGGCGCCGTTCGTCAAACCCGCGCCGCGCATGGAGAACGGCTACCGAGGACTCGATCGGTATTCGTGGCAGGAAGCTCGGTTGATCGGGGGCCGGCCGCCTCGGGGTTGGTGGTTCCCGCCCGCAAAGACCCCGGCCACCGGCTGGATGGCCGCCGGCAGCAAGCCGGCTCACAGCCTGCCCGGTTCTCAGCGGCGGCGCAGCCCCATGACCGCGCCGATGGCACAAAGCAGCAACGAAGAGGGTTCCGGAACGATGTCCATATAATACGCGAGAACCGGCGACGCGAAGACACCCTCATACGAGTCGTCTTGCGGGTCGTAGCGGAGAATGCTGCTGGTTCCCGTGGCGCTCGCATACAACAAACCGTCGGGGTCGAAAGCGATGTCCCACACGTGGTCGAGATGGCTCCCGGAATCGACGTAATTGATGAATTCGCCGGTCGTGCCGTCGAATCGCAATATCGCGTCGAGGGAGGCATCCGCAACGTACAGGTTGCCGTCGGGGCCGAAGGCCAACCCTTCCGGCTGATACATCTGCGTGGATGCGAAGACGCCGAGTCGCGCGCCGGTCTGGCCATCGTAACGATACACCACGCGGTCGAGGTTGTCGGTCATGTACAGGTCGCCGTCCGGACCGAACGCGATCCCTCCGAGTTTTTGTTGCGCCTGCGTAAAACGCCCGATGAGGTTGCCGGTCTGGCCATCGTAGCGGTACACATAACCTAAGCCGCTGGAACCTGCCCGGCAGATGTAGAGGTCGCCGTCGGGACCGACCTCCGTGTCCCCCGCGTTGTTGTAGGGGTATTCGAACGGCATGACACCGGTGGTAGCCCCGGTGTCCAGGTCGAACGACACGAGGTTGCGCGACAGGTTCCCGACCACGTGCAACTGGTTATCCGAACCGACTACAGCGCTCATGGCCCCGTCGATGGCCGAATCGAAGTATGTCTGCACGAGCGTGCCCGTTTCCGTGTCATAGCGGTTGACGCCGTGGGCGTACCAGTTGGGCGCATACAGATCGGCGGCTTGGGAAGCGGCCTGGCCAGCCGAGATGGCAGCCGCCGCAAGCAGTACAAAACGCGTGCGAAGCGCTGGCATGATTTTCTCCTCCTCGCGGGTGTTGATGTGTGCATGGCATCTTATCGCACGCCGAGCCGTTTGCAAGCAGCGGCCGCGGGATCGATCTGTCTGGACGTGGCGAGCAATGGGGGGATCGCGCCGGACGTCCCTTCCGTTGACGGAACAAACGTCCGGGCAATCGCAGCCAGCGGCACCGCCGTTCGTCAAACCCGGGCACGGGACGTTACAATGGCGCCTGTGGGGCGACCGCCGCAGCAACCGCGCCGGCAGGGGGCCGGCGGCGGTGCGGGCGCCACATCCCGATCGATCGTCTGTGGAGGGAGAACCGATGAACGCTGTCAACCGCACCTGTCGAAAGCTGGCCGCGGCTGCGCTGCTGGCGGCGCTGTGCATCGCGCCGGCGCCCGGTACCGACCACGGCGTGATCCTCGACCAGCAGCTTGACGGGCAGGGCCGCGGCTACACGGTCTTGCGCGTCTGGGGTACGTTCTACGAGATGGGACAGGCCCAGGGCGAGCTGCTCGGCGACGCCATCGTGCTCGGCGTCCAGCAGACCAGGGCGTACCTGAACCAGTTCGGCGCCTACAACTACGTTCGCAGCATCATGTCCGGCGCGTATTTCACACCGGACATCGACGACGAGATCGACGGCCTGGTCGCCGCGCTGGCGATCAGCCACCCCGACGAGCAGATCGACGCGCTCGACCTCAAGGTCGCCAGCACGGCCGGCGAGTGGCTCTACGGCTGCCGCAGCCACACGTGCTGGGGGCGTTACGTCGCCGAACCGGTCCGTACGCTCTCGACCCGCCGGCTCGATTTTCCGACTTTGTACAGCTCGGCGAACCATCACGTCCTCTGCGCCCGCCAGCCGGCGGACGGGTCCCCGCGCTGGGTGAACATGGGGTGGGCGGGGATTCCGACCGTGGTGACCGCCGTCAACGAGTTCGGCACGATCGTTTCGCTGCACGACTACAACTGCTCGACCGATTTCGCGGCCGACCGCATGCCGCGCATGGTGGCGACGCGCCTGGCGCTGACGTTCGCGACCGATCCCGACGTCGGCACGCACCTGCCGGCGGTCTTCGCCGAGCTCCAGCAGTACGAGCTGATGACCGGCAGCTTCGTGAACTACTACGCTCCCGCGGGCTTCGGCGGCGTGATGGTCGAGAACCCCTACGAGAGCGGTCCGGACTTCTACTACTACCGCACGCCCCAGGCCGCGTGGCACCACGGCGAAGCGATGATCACCACCAACACCTGGACCGACGGTACCTACACGCCGGCCGACGAGGACTTCGGCGCCGACGCCTATTACGATGCCGAGTCGCCCAAGACGCAGGAGAGCCATTGGGATCTTCTGGCCGACAGCGGCAACGGGTTGCACATGCTCGGCGTTGCCTGTCGCGGCCGGGCCGACATGACGATCTGGGCCGACGGACGCATCGACGGTGTCGGCCGGACGCCGCGGCTCGAGTACGAGTGGTCGGAGCTCTACGGCCCGCTCGGCGACCTCACCGGCGAAGGCCGCGTGGATCTGGCCGATCTCTCGCTGATGCTGGCCCACTACGGAATGGGTGCGGGAGCGGCCTACGTGAACGGCGATCTCGACGGCGATGGCGACGTGGACCTGGCCGATCTCTCGCTGCTGCTGGCGCACTACGGCGCGGGCACCTGACGTCGTCTCGCCCGAGCGCCCGCAGCACGGAGCCCGGCGGCAGAGGTCCAGAAGCGTTCCTTTTTTCATCACCGTTGAAAGTTCAGAAAGAACCGGCGGTGGTTTGAGACGCTGCGCACGTGCGGGCTATACTTCCGGCTGCTCGCCGCGTTCGATCCGCCGGGGCCGCTGTGGCGAAAGCGGCCGCGGGCACGGTGCCCGGGACCGACCGGCGGAACCGGGGTGAGCAGGGAGTACAGAAGCGGTGTATCGACTCGGCGTGGTTTCCTTTCTCAACGCGCGGCCTCTGATCGCCGGGCTCGACACCGATCGGGGGGCGGCCCTGCTCTACGACGTACCCGCCCGGCTGCCGGCCTGGCTCGACGGCGACCGGGTCGACGCCGCCCTGGTCCCCATCATCGACGTACTGCGCGCCGGCGGACGCTACCGCGTGCTCTCCGACGCCTGCATCGGCTGCGACGGCGAGACGATGACCGTGCGCGTCTTTTCGCAGGTACCGCCGGACCGCATCCAGGCCCTGCGGGTCGATGGCGATTCCCACACCTCCGTCGCGCTGGTAAACGTCCTCTGGCGTGAGCTCTACGACCGCGTGCTGGCGATCGAACCGTTCGACCCGCGTCGCGAGCGCATGGACGAGGCCGAAGCGGTGCTGCTGATCGGCGACAAGGTCGTCGATCCGGCCCGCGGGCGCTTCGCCTACGAAGTGGACCTCGGCGGCGCGTGGCGCCAGCACACCGGGTTGCCGTTCGTGTTCGCGGTCTGGGCCGTCAAGGCGCAGGCCGCTGACGCCGCCCGCCGCGCAGCGCTCGCGAAGCTGCTGTCCGAAGCGCGGGATCGCGGCGTGCGCGCAGCGGCGGACATCGCCGAGCGGTTCGGGCCGCAGCTCGGCTGGCCGGTCGAGCTCGCCCGGCGCTACCTCACCCGCTGCCTTTCGTACCGGCTCGACGCCCGGGCGATCGCGGGCGCGGACCTGTTCGCCAAACGCTGTGCCGCCGCCGCGCTTGTTCCGGCGGGGGCCCGCGTCGAATGGCCGGCCGGGCTCGCCGCCGCCACACCGGCCGAACCGGTCGGGCGATGACGCTTCATGGACGCTGCGCGAGGAAGACACCGGTGAGCAGCAACGGGCCCGAGCACCCCCGGCCGACCACGCCGCCGGCGTCGCGTCTGAGCGATGCCGAAGCGCTCGCGCTCTACCGCGAGGCGTCGATCCACGACCTCGGGCAGATGGCCTACGCCCGCACCCTGGAGCTGCACCCCGAGCCGTGGCGCACCTACGTCGTCGATCGCAACATCAACTACGCCAACGTCTGCACCGCCCGCTGCACGTTCTGCAACTTCTACCGCCGTCCCGGTCAGGAGGACACCTACATCCTCAGCTACGAACAGATCGGGCGCAAGATCGAGGAGCTGATCGAGATCGGCGGCACGCAGATTCTGATGCAGGGCGGCCTCGTGCCCGCCGCGGACCATGCCAGCGGGCAGGGGTTGCCCTTCCAGTGGTACCTCGACCTGCTGCGCTACATCAAGCGCCACTACCCGGCAATCCACGTCCACGGCTTCAGTCCGCCCGAGATCTGGGCGTTTCACGAAATCTACGCGCTGCCGCTGCGCGAAGTGCTGGAGCGTCTGCGCGACGCCGGCCTCGACACGATCCCCGGCGGCGGGGGCGAGATCCTGGTCGAGCGCGTGCGCCGCCGAATCGGGCAGGGCAAGGCCACGACCGACCAGTGGCTCGCAGTCATGCGTGCGGCCCACCAGCTCGGGATGAAGACCAGTTGCACGATGATGTTCGGCCACATCGAGACGGTCGCGGAGCGCATCGAGCACATGCGCCGGCTGCGCGATCTCCAGGACGAAACCGGCGGGTTCATCGCCTTCATCCACTGGCCGTTTCAGCCCGAGCATACGCCGCTGGGGCGCTGGAAACCGATGCCGATCGACAGCGCGGCCGGCCCCCGCCCCGAACCCGACGGCGAGCACCTGCTGCTGGCCGATGCGCACGAGTATCTGGTCATGCTCGCGCTCGCCCGGCTCTATTTCGACAACATTCCCAACATCCAGTCGAGCTGGGTGACGATGGGGCCCAAGATCGGGCAACTGGCCCTGCTGTTCGGTGCCAACGACATGGGTTCGGTGATGATGGAGGAAAACGTCGTCTCCGCCGCCGGCACGACGTTTCGGCTCGACGAGGACGCGATCCGCCGGCTGATCCGCGATGCGGGTTTCGAGCCGCGCCAGCGCGACCAGTACTATCGCCCGATCGAACCGCCCCGCCGACGGCCTGACCTGCCGGTGGTTTCGACGTAGCCGCCGTCCGGGGCGGATCGAGGGAGCACCCATGAGCGTTCCGAGCGAAATCTACCGCGGCTCGCTCGCCCTTCTGACCGATCTCTACCAGTTGACGATGGCCTACGGCTACTGGAAGGCGGGGCTGGCCGGGCGTGAGGCGGTGTTCAACCTCTTCTTCCGCTCCAACCCCTTCGGCGGCGGTTTCGCCATCGCGTGCGGACTGGCGTGGGTCGTCGATTTCCTCGAACACTTCCGCTTCGACGCGTCCGATCTGGCCTATCTCCAGACGCTGTGCGGCAACGACGGGCAGCCCCTGTTCGAGTCGGCGTTTCTCGAATACCTGGGCGCGCTGGAGTTCACCTGCGACGTGGACGCGGTCCCCGAAGGCACGGTGGTCTTTGCCCAGGAACCGCTCGTTCGCGTACGCGGGCCGGTCATCCTGGCCCAACTGATCGAGACGCCGCTGCTCAACCTCGTCAACTTCCAGACGCTGATCGCCACGAAGGCCGCCCGGGTGTGCGGTGCGGCCCGCGGCCGGCCCGTGCTCGAGTTCGGTCTGCGCCGCGCGCAGGGCATCGACGGCGGCCTGGCCGTCAGCCGGGCGGCCTACGTCGGCGGATGCACCGCGACCTCGAACGTCCTGGCCGGCAAGCTCTTCGGCATCCCCGTGCGTGGCACCCACGCCCACAGTTGGGTGATGGCGTTCGCGAGCGAACGCGAGGCATTCGAAGCCTACGCCCGCGCGATGCCCAACAACTGCGTGTTCCTCGTGGACACCTACGACACGCTCGTCGGCGTCCGCCACGCGATCGAGGTGGGCCGCCGGCTGCGCGCCCGCGGCCACGAGCTGATCGGCATCCGGCTCGACTCCGGGGACCTGGCGTACCTGAGCATCGAGGCCCGCCGGATGCTCGACGAGGCCGGCTTTCCCGACGCGGTGATCGTGGCGAGCAACGACCTCGACGAGACCATCATCGACAGTCTGAACGCCCAGGGGGCCCGCATCGACCTGTGGGGGGTGGGCACGCGGCTGGCCACCGCGGACGGCCAGCCGGCGCTCGGCGGGGTCTACAAGCTCGCCGCCATCCGCGAACCGGGCGGGCCGTGGCGCTACCGGCTCAAGGTTTCCGAACAGGCCATCAAGATCACGACCCCCGGTATCCAGCAGGTCCGCCGGTTCGAATCGGGCGGCGCGTTCGTCGCCGACATGATCTACGACGAGTCCCAGCCGCCCGCGGGCGACGTCACGCTCGTCGATCCGCTCGACCCCACCCGCCGCAAGCACATCGCCTCCGGGACCGCCTGCGCCGATCTGCTGGTCCCCGTCTTTCGCGCCGGTCGGCCGGTGGCCGACGCGCCGACGCTCGCCGAGATCCGTGCGCGGTGCCGCCACCAGCTCGATCACTTTCACGCCGGTGTTCGGCGGCTGGTCAATCCCCATCAGTACCCGGTCGGGCTGGAGGCCCACCTGCACGAAGTGCGCACCCGGCTGACCCTTGCCGCACGGGACTCGTAACACACGGGCGCCAGGCGACGTTCCCGGACGAGCTTTTCCCCGGTGGCCGATTGCCACTGCCGCCCCCGCGTGCTACAAAACGCGGCGTGTTGGTGCGCGACAAGCCGCGGCCGTCGGGCCGGCCCGCGCGCCCGCCCCCAAGCTCATCCGAGACGTGATGCGATGCGATTCGACCGGCTGGGACATACGTGTGTCGTCGGGCTCCAGTGGGGCGACGAGGGCAAGGGCAAGGTGGTGGACGTGCTCGTCGAGCACTTCGACGCCGTCGTGCGCTTCAGCGGCGGCGCCAACGCCGGCCACACCATCGTCGCCCACGGACGCAAGTTCGCTCTGCATCAGCTTCCCAGCGGCGTGTTGCGCGACAACGTGGTGAGTTTCATCGGCTGCGGGGCGGTGATCGACCCGGCGGTGCTGCTGGGGGAGATCGAGTCGCTGCGCGGCCGCGGCGTCGAGATCGGCGACCGCCTGCGCATCAGCGACCGCTGCCAGTTGGTGCTGCCCTACCACCGCCGCCAGGACGTGCTCGCCGAGAAGATCGCCC
>CAYRXN010000115.1:0-3222 GCA_964428275.1 uncultured Planctomycetales bacterium
CGGCTTCCAGCCGGTAAACCAGCAACAAGCTCCCCCCTCCCCTGTGGTACCGGCTTCCAGCCGGCAAACCAGCAGCCCTCCAACTCTCTTTGTGGTACCGGCTTCCAGCCGGTAAACCAGCAACAAGCCCCCCTCCCTGTGGCACCGGCTTCCAGCCGGCAAACCAGCAGCCCTCCTACTCTCTTTGTGGTACCGGCTTCCAGCCGGCAAGCCAGCAGCCCTCCTACTCTCTTTGTGGTACCGGCTTCCAGCCGGTAAACCAGCAACAAGCTCCCCCCTCCCCTGTGGTACCGGCTTCCAGCCGGTAAACCAGCAGCCCCCTGTTCTCTCTGTGGTACCGGCTTCCAGCCGGTAGACCGGCACTCACTGTCTCGGTTTCGGCGGCGGCTTGATCGGCTGGGCCGGTGGCGGAACTTCCATTTCGTCGCGTGCCAGCAGGGCCTGCATGATCTGGTCCGAGACATTGGTCATGCCGTTGGGGGCGTAGGGGACCATCATCACGGTGGCCTTGCTGCGCCCGCCCACGGCCGTCACGGTGTCGTAGTGTTGGGTGAGCAGCACCATTTTGCTCGCCTCGGCCGAGGAGATGCCCGCTTCGGCGCAGGTTTCCACGGACTCCTTGAGGCCCTTGGCGATCGCCAGCCGCTGCCGGGCGATGCCGACGCCTTGAAGTTCCTTGGCCCGGGCCTCGGCCTCGGCCTCGGCGATCACGCGGATCTTCCTGGCCTCCGCCTCGTTTTTGGCGGCCTCCTTCAGCCGGGCGCTGGCGTTGACCTTGTTCATTGCCCGCTTGACTTCTTCGTCGGGTTGGATGTCGTTGACCAGCGCCTGCATGATCGTGTAGCCGAATTCTTCCATCGTGTGCTGAAGCCGTTCCTTGACGGCCTGGGCGATCTTCTCCTTCTCAGAGAAGACGTGGTCGATCGGCATCTCGGGCACGAGTGCCCGCACCGTGTCGAACACATAGGAGCTGATCTGCTGCTGTGGGTTCATCAGCCGGTAGTGGGCGGACCAGGCGGCTTCCGGCGTCTCGCGCACGAAGAACTGCACGGCGATCAGCACGTCCACGAAGACATCGTCCTGCGTTTTGGACTCGACCGTGATCTCGAGTTCGCGGACGCGGTGGGTCACGCGTCCTGCGACGCGGTCGATCAGCGGCATCTTGAAGTTGAGTCCCGGCCCGGCGATCTTGTGAAACTTGCCGAACCGTTCGACGATCGCGCGGGTCTGCTGGGCGACCGTGAACAGTCCGCTGAAGAACACCGCCAGCGTCATGAAGACCAGCAGGCTCACCAATATCGCACCACCACCCATCGGGCACCTCCTTCGCGGCTCACGCCGACGCGGCCCCCTGCTCGTTCGCGTACTCGGCCTGTTCGAGCAGCACTCGCAGCGAGTGCAGCGGGGCCGTGATCTCGTATGAAGCGATGTCCAGTTTCGTCTGCGTCTCGCGAGGCAATGTGTCGAGCGTTCGCTCCGTATCCAGGCACGGAGCTCCTGCGCGGTCTGCCCCGAGCAGACGCAACGTGACGTTGCGTAACGGATAACCGGCGTTGCATATCGTGACCCGCAATCCCTCGGTACCCAGCAGTGCCTCGCCGCCGAAGGCCGACTCGATCCGGAAGTACAGGTCCGGCGTTTGCTCGCAGCGCTGGTAGTCGGTGGGGACGGGTAGCGGCTTGGGGTGAGCCACGCGGCCGGGTCGCCGGGTTCCGTCGAGTCCGACCGCCAGCGACAACCCGCACCGCCCGCAAAACCGGGCGATCGGCCGATTCTCGTGTTCGCAACGCGGACAGCGACTTTGCATGCCGGACCTCACCCCCGACCACAGTCGCCGGAAGGCCCCTCCCCTCGTGTCCTGCACGACTGTCGTCAGGATGCCCTCAGTCTATCTGCGTGACAGTGCCACGCAACTATAAACGCAGGAAGGGGTTGTAACGGGCGAGCATTCGCGGGGCAGTCGGTGTTTTGGTGGTGCCCAGTCGCCCTCGACGTGCCTTCACGGCGAAACGGACGAGAACGCGACAAGGCGAGAAGCGTGGCGCCGGTTTCCAACCGGCGGATGCGCCCACGTGTTGTGGCGCCGGTTTTCAACCGGTGCCCGCGCGTTGCAGTACCCGGCCGCGACTGTTTTTCCTTCCCGGGAGGACTGCGGTCGGGTGCAGCGCGGTTCGAGCCACGCCCCGCCCGCAAGATTCTTCCCCCCTTTCCTGAGGAGAGAACAGGCCTGGGGCGTTTCCGAGCCCCGACGAGGGCCCGCTCCGCTACTTCTCGATCCCGAGCATGGCTGCCAGTTTCTGCACGTCCGCTTCGGTTGCGATGTCAGCATCCACGACGAACGTCATCGCCGTGTGGCGCGCCAGTCGCCCGAGGCCGGCCGCCAAAGGTACCGATTCGATCTCGACGCGCCACGGATGGGCGTCTCCATCGGCAAGCGCCCGAGCGATCGCGGCCGGCGAGTCCAGCGCCACCAGCCTCCGGACGGCCGCCAGGTGGGCGATGACGCGCAACTGACGCTCCGGCAACTCGTTCCGCTCGATCCTCCGCACGCGGCGAACCATCGCGCGGATGGCTTCGCTCCAGTCTTTCGGACCGGCTGCGGCCACGGCCGTAACGACCCGCCCATCACGCCGCCAGCCAATCCAGCGCGGCCGCTTATCGCCATCCCACAGGTTGTCGGCGCCGGGCACGTCTCCCAGCGCGATCGGCAACGCGGCGCGGACGACGGCCTCGCCCTCCGCGGCGCGCACTTCGGGAAGCGTCAGTCGCAGCACGACCGCCTCCCCGGCCCCCCCGCGCGCCGATCGCCGGAGGATATGGAGCCTGGGCGGAGCCGGTCGCGTCTGCGTCGTTCGGCACGGGACCGGCGTGCGTGCGCCCCCGCTTGCCGCTTCGGCGCCAGCCGGCGTGCCCACCAGCGGCTCGCCCGCACACACGCCCTCCCATGCCAGCCGGGCCTGGCGCAGCACCTGCTCATCGGATACATCGCCGACGACGCAGGTCCGCCAGGTGGCGGGCGGAAACGACGGAGCGGCCGCCGCGTGCGGCGCGCGGCGCGGTTGCGCCCAGTGCCATTCCAGGACCGCGCCCACCTGCTCCGCGTTGCACGTGCTTATCAGCAGTCCGTTTCGCGTTGCGAACGTGATGCCGTTGAACGTCGCGTAATCGCGCCGCCGACCCCGCTCCTTTTCGCCCGAGTCCCGGGCGGCGCCGGTGGTGGCG
>CAYRXN010000116.1:0-24777 GCA_964428275.1 uncultured Planctomycetales bacterium
TTGGTTCGCCGCCGGGCGAGTTTCTGGAGCCAGGAAGTCGTGGTTGCCGTCGGCGTCTGTGCGTCCCCGTCTTCTCCCCCGGCAAGCTGCTGCGCCAGTCGGCGAATCGCCGTGCGCACGCGGCTGCGCGCAGAGAGCAACCGGCCCGCATCGATCGCCGTGCTTACTTCCTGAAAATCATTGGGAATCAGTTCGAGCACGTTCTTGCCGAGCTCGTCCTCGACCATCTGGGGTGTGCAGTTGTGCGCGCCCTTGCGCTGCCGGTTGATGACGAACTCGATCGACGTTTCCGGTATACCCTCCGCAACGAGCCCCCTCGCGAGCCGCTTGGCGTTGTCCACGCACGGTACCGTGAGCTGCAGTACGATCAGCAGTTTGTGGCACTCTTCGATCGCCACACCGGTGATGGCGCTGAGCTGCCGGGGGAGGTCGGTCACGATGTACCGGTAGGCCAGCTTGGCGGCGCGAAGCATGGCGCGCACGTCGGTTTCGGCGACCGCGTGGGCGTCTTCCAGCTCGGGGGGGCGAGCGAAGACGTGGAGGTCGGGCGAGACGGAGACGGCGGCCTTCTCGAGCAGGAATCGGTCGGCCGCGCCCGCATTGGCCAGGTCGGCGATCGTGTATTGCGGATCGAGATCCAGCGCTCGGGCGATGCCGCCGAATTCGAGATCGAAATCGAACAAGGCCGTGGGCCCCTCGCTGAGCGCACCCAGTTCCAGCGCCAGATGGGATGCGATCGTCGTGGCGCCGACGCCGCCGGCCGCCCCGAACACCGCGATCGTCGTGTTGGTTTCTACGACCTCTTCGGCGACATTGAGCACCTTGCGCAGCGCGGATGCCAGGTCGTTGGGATCGATCGGACGCATCGTGATCTGCTGGCAGCCCGCGCGCTGGGCCGCGATGATCCGCTCGAGGTCGGGGTTGCCGGCAACGCACACGATGCCTGCCTTGGGGGCGATTTCCGCCACCTGCACAATGGCATCGAGCGCGTCCGGTTCGTCGAGGTCGATGATGACCGTCTCGGGTTTGAACGCCTGCACGGCCGTCAGGAGATCCGCACGCGTTTCCGTGCGGCTGGCGATCGATAGCCCCGGCAGCATCTCGTTGCCAACATCGGACGCCTTGTACACGCATACCCGGGGGCTCACGCCATTCCTCCGTCTGAACCGAACGCGCAGCGCGGACGCTGCCTCCCCATGCAAGTGAGTAGCCGTAGGGCATATCGACCCGATCGCCGGCGCGATTTAGATGCGCCGATGCCCTCTCCCACAGAAAATGCCATCGGTCGTCGTCCTGGAACGGAACACCAGCGTCACAAGCGCTGCCCGGACCTGGGGGTCGAGTACCTTCCACGCGGCACGCCCACCGCGTTATCGCCGGCGTTTTCGGGATCGCTCGTTGTTATGGGGCGTAGTCCGGCCGACGGATCTCCCGGACGGGCAGGGATGACCGGCAAGGTCGGGGCGATGGATCGCGGGAAAAAACGCAGTTCGCCGGATGCACCGTACGTGGCGGACCTGTCATGCGCTCCGCTGCGATGTGATGGCCGCGATGCACGCGATCGACGCTGCGATCATGTACAATCGCGCCGTCACGCCGCTGGCGGCGCGTGCAAACGATCAAACGGAGTTTCCGCTGCGTTAACCCCATACATGAGCGCCCGTTACACCGCGCCGGCCGCGTGGGCCGGGCCCGCGGTTCGGGCGTGGTTCTTCGGAAGGAAACTGATTTTAAATCAATTTAGATTCGATTTTTCTTGAACGGCGCGCGGCGACGGCTTACGCTGGAGGGCATGAGTTCGGTACTCGATGAGACGGCGCCGGTTCGTTTCGAGGGGTGGCTCGGGGTGACGACGCGCGCGGCGGACGGGCTTCAGGCGGCGCTGCGTGACCTCCTCGACGCGCTGCCGGGCAAGCCTGCGCGGCCGGTGCAGATTGCCAAGGCCCTGCGCGTCGATCGCACGCTGGCGTCGAAGATCCGTCGGGCCGCGCGCGACGTTTCGCCGCTGGGGTTGCCCGGCGTGCTGCCCGGCCGGCCCGGGATGGACCAGTTCTTCCGCTGCGCCGCCCAGAGCGGCGTCACCCGCGACCTGATCGATCGCGTTCAGGAAGCATACGAGACCTACCGCTCGGCCGTCGGCGGGTTCCGCAACCAGCAGGAGCTGGTGACGGCGATCAGCTCGGCCGACCCCGCGCTGCGGCGAACGGCCGACCTGCGCTGTCGGGCGGCGCATCACCGGGCCTGCGTCGATTTCTTCGGCGGATACGCCGAGGTGATCTCGATCGTGCAGATCGCCTGTCCCAACGCGTCCGATCGGAGTTTCGGCGACGGGGCCGTCATGGTGGGCTACATCGGCCTGCGGCGCTTGCGCCAGATGCAGCCGCTGGTCTTCGAGTCGGAGGGCGCCGGCGCGCAGGCATCGAACGTGTATCGCACGCTCGACGGACGCCCGCTCGACGTGAGCAGACGCGAAACCGTGATCGGCGAGTTGTGCTCGAAGCCGGTGCCGCAAAGCGAGATCATCGAGGCCGGCGGGCGGCTGATTCACGTCTACCGCGGGCAGGGCCTGGCGGCGAACGAGCCCATCGACATCGTGACCGGCTATCGCGTGGACAAGGTGCTGCGCAACCGCGTTGCGGGCCAGGCGGGGCACGAGGAGTTCAGCTACACGGTCACGACGCCGGCCCGCCTGCTGGTGTGGGACGTGTTCGTGCATCGCGACATGTGGCCGGGTTGCGTGCCCGAGCTGAAGATCTTCCGCAACAGCTTCCGCATGTCGGGTCTGACGACGCTCGATCGCTGGTTCGACGAGGTTTCGCATTTCCAGAGCGTGACCTGCCTGGGCAGCGGAGGGCCGATCGCCTACGAGCCGCAATGTCCGCAACACCAGCGTCTCGTCGAGTACGCGCTGCGCCAGACCGGCTGGCCCCGGGAGGAATTCACCGCGTACCGCTGCTGCTGGCCCTATCCGGTGATGGAACGGGAAAAGGTACTGTTGTTCAGGTGGGAGCACGGAACCACGTGACCACGACACGACGCGGCAAGGGAACGATCTCGGACCGGCGGGTTCCGGACCGCGTGCGAGACGCATAAGCAGGTAACACGCGCCGCAAGCGGCGCATCATTTCGACGTACACGGCGAAGCGAGGGACAAAGAAGGAGGACTGCTCATGTCACGCGCACTTCTCAGACAGATTGCGGCCGTTTCCGTGCTCGCGCTGGGCAGCGCGACGCTGCCGGCCGGCGACAAACCACAACCCGACACCCCGGCCACGCCCGCCATGCAGCGCAGCTTCCATGCCGTCGGGCTGGGGCAGGTCGGCGCAGGCTCGCAACGGGAGACTGCGCCGGGCAAGGGGGGACCGCGGGTGGGCGGTGACGTCTGCGAAACCGCCACCGTCATCGACGCCTTGCCCTTCCACGACACCGGCAACACCTGCGGCTTTGCCAACGACTACGACGAGGTCTGCCCCTACAGCGGCTCGAACTCCCCCGACGTGGCCTATGCGTTTACGCCGGCCGGGGACACGACCATCGACATCACGCTGTGCAACGGGTCGAACTACGATACCAAGCTCTACGTCTACGAGGGCGGCTGTCCGGGCACGCTGGTGGCCTGCAACGATGACTTCTGCCCCGGTTACGTCTCCGAGCTGGCCGACGTGGAGCTGGCCGGCGGTACCACGTACTACATCATCGTGGACGGCTACGGCGGCGAGTGCGGCGACTACGTGCTCGATGTGACGATCGCCGCGCCGCCCGAGACGCTGCAATGTCCCGGCGACTCGCTCTACGCGCAGGAACCCAGCCGCCCGCAACAGGACTGGACGTTCGCCAACAGCGAGGCCTACGTCAACGGCACCAGCTACCTGCGCTACGAGAGCTTCGACCACGTCTTCGGCAACATCCAGACCGTGACCTGGTGGGGGCTGATGGAGGTGCTCTCGGGTTATCAGTGGCTCGAATGCACCGACTCGGACCCGCGCTTTCGCATCCGCTTCTACGAAGACGCCGGCGGGATGCCCGGTGCGGTCGTCGCCGACGTGACCGTCACGCCGACGCAGACCCACAGCGGCGTCCTGTACGGCGACAAGGACGTGACCGTCTTCTCGGCCGACCTGCCCGACGCCGTGACGTTGCGCTCGGGCTGGATTTCGATCCAGGGACTCGGCGATACCGACTGCTGGTTCATGTGGCTCAGTGCCTCGGACTGGGGCGCGGGACACTCCTGGCTCAGCGAGGGCGGCGGAGCCCTGGAAGACCAGCCCTTTGACCTGAGCCTGTGCCTGGGCGGGCAGTACGTGCCGGTCTTCGGCGCCTGCTGCGACGACGCCACCGGCGATTGCGCGGAAAACGTCGAGGTGATCGACTGCCTCGGGCCGCTCCAGCGCTTCGTCGAGGGCGGCACCTGCGCCGACCTCGACCCGCCGTGCGGGACGGTCATCGGCGCCTGCTGCCACGAAGACGGCACCTGCGAGGAGGTCGTCGAGGCCGCGTGCGTCGGCGACGCCACGTGGCTCGGCCCGTATACCACCTGCGATCAGTGTCCGTGCCAGGTGATCTGCCCCGACGGCGGCGCGGCCGAAAGCGAAACCTGCGGCGAGACGACCAACGACGGCTGCAACATGAGCCCGCCGACCTTCGAGCCGATCACGCCCGGCGTGACCGTCTGCGGCACGGCCTGGTACGACGGCTCGACGCGCGACACCGACTGGTACGCGATTCACGTCGACGAGCCGGTGGTCTTCACGTTCACGGTGCAGTCCGAGTTCCACGCCCTGTTCGGCCTCGTCGAGCAACTGCGCGACGGCGTGGCGGCGTGCGATCAGATCACGGGCTACATCAATCCCGCCGGCAGCGCGCAGGATTGCCAGGTGGCCAGCGTCACCACCGGTTGCCTGCCCGCCGGCGACTACTGGTTCTTCGTGGCCCCGATGTTCGAGGCCGACGTGACCTGCCCCGGAAACTACCTGGCGACGCTCACGACGGAGCCGTGTACGCTGCCGACGGGGGCCTGCTGCTTCGCCGACGGCTCGTGCCTCGACGACCTGACGGTGTACGACTGCACCGACGCCCACGGCGACTACCAGGGCGACGGCACGACCTGCGCCACCGCCGACTGCCCCGTACTGCCCGACGACTGCGCCGCTGCGCAGCCGATCGGCGAGGGCAGCGTCTCGTTCGACACGACCATCGCGACCTACGATCACGGGCCGGGATACTGCATCGCCGACGGTCCCAACATCTGGTACTGCTACACGGCGTCGTGCTCGGGGCACGTCATCGTCAGCCTCTGCGCGAGTCTCTATGACACGCGGCTGGCCGTGTACGATGGCTGCGACTGCGCGACCGCCACGGAAATCGGCTGCAACGACGACGCCTGCGGCAACACGGGGCTCCAGTCGCTGGTCGAGTTCGAGGCCGTCGCCGGCCGGCAGTACCTGATCGAAATCGGCGGTTACGACGGCGCGGCGGGCGTCGGGACGCTCAACATCACCTGCGAGCCGACGCCGAGCGGCGCCTGCTGCGTCGGCACCGATTGCGTCGGCGACATGACCGGGTACGAGTGCGGCCAGATGGGCGGCGTCTGGTACGAGGGCGAGACGTGCGCGTCGTTCGAGTGTCCGGCGATGGTACCCAACGACGACTGCGCCGACGCCGAACCGATCGGCGAAGTCACCGACCTGCCCTTCGACACCACGCTCTCGACCCACGACGGGCCGGGGCAGTGCGTGACCTCCGGCGGCAATCTCTGGTACTGCTACACGCCGAGTTGTTCGGGCCAGGCCACGGTGAGCCTGTGCGGCAGTTCGTTCGACACGCGGCTGGGCGCCTACCTGGGCTGCGATTGCGACAACCCGTTGCTGCTGGCCTGCAACGACGACTACTGCGGCCTTCAGTCGCAGGTGAGCTTCCCGGTCGTGGCCGGTGCGCACTACCTGATCGAGGTCGGCGGGTTCACGTCGCAGTTCGGCCCCGGCGTGCTGACGGTCACGTGCGCGCCGGGCGAGACGGCCGCCTGCTGCGTGGGCGGTACGTGCATCGGCGACATCACCGAGCCGGAGTGCGATGCCGCCGGCGGAACCTGGTTCGCGGGCGAGTCGTGCGACACGTTCGAGTGCCCGCAGCCCAGCCCCGGCGACGACTGCACCACGCCGATCGTCGCCGATCTGTCGGTCCTGCCCTTTACCGACGAGAACAGCACCTGCGGCCGCGGCAACACCTACGACAACACGTGCCTGCTCGACCGCGACACCGGCGAGGACGCCATCTACGAGCTGGTCGTCAGCGAGCCGACCTGCGTGAACATCACGCTCGATTCGAGCGAGTGGTGGAGCACGATGGCCGTGGCCACCGATTGTCCGCCGACCGACTGTCTGGCCATCGCCAACACCGGCGACAATCCCGACCGCATCAACGGCCTGGCGCTCGAGCCGGGTACGTACTACCTGATCATCGACTCGCTGGCGGACTACGCCGCCTGCGCCGACTACACGCTCGAAATCGCCGCCTGCCCGGCCGGGGCCTGCTGCGTGGACGGGGAATGCGTCGGCGTGATGATGGAGTTCGAGTGCGACACGCTCGGTGGGATGTGGTTCGAGGGAGAAACCTGCGACACGGTCGATTGCCCCGCCCCGCCGCCCAACGACGACTGCGCCGCCGCGATCTGCGTCGCCGACGGCGAGCCGCTGGCCGGCACCACCGTCTACGCCACCGGCGACGACGTCACTTCGTGCGCGTCCAACGACTACGCCGACGTGTGGTTCGTCTACACGCCGACGGTGAGCGGGTCTGTCACCGTGAGCCTGTGCGGCAGCAGCTTCGACACGTCGCTGGCGGTCTTTTCGGCCTGTGACGGCCAGGAGTTGATCTGCAACGACGACGCCTGCGGCCTGCAATCGGAGGTGACGCTGACGCTGACCGCCGGCACGGCGTACTACATTCGCGTGGCCGGTTACGGCGGCGCCACCGGCGACTACGTGCTGACCGTCACCGGCGGCGAGGGTGGCTGCGCTTGCGGCGATCTCGACGGCGACGGCGATGTCGACCTGGACGACTACCACGCCTTCCTCGCCGCGTTCGGCAGTTGCGAAGGCGATCCGGCGTACGACCAGGCCGCCGACTTCGACGGCGACGGATGCGTCACGCTGGTGGACTACCAGATGTGGGTGGCCTGCTACCGCGACGCCAACCCGGGCGCCCCGCTGGGCAGCCCGCTGCGCAGCCCGACCCGCGGAACGTCCGCGGGCGCGCGGCGCCGCTGAGGCCCCCGGATCGGCGTCGCTCAGGCGGGCGTGCCGGCGACCTTGGCGTCCGCGCGGCTTCCCGGCAGCGGGCAGTCGAACAGGCGCGTGCACAGATGGTCGATTTCGGTGCGCAAGGCCGAACCGGGATCGCGTTTCAGCAGGGCGGCGGCGGCTGAGGCCAGGTTCGCGGGCGAGAGCAGCATCGCCGCGGGCTGGTCGAGGCCGGCCGCCGCCGCGATGCGCTGGAGCAGTCGCCGGTCGGCCTCGCTCAGGTCGAGCAGATCGACGGCGATGGTCAGGTAATCGACGCGCGGCTTGTCGGCGGGCCGCGTCTCGCGCGAGAAGAACCGGGCCGACAGCGCGATCAGCACGATCAGCACGAGGGCGCCCACGATCAGCAGGATGAGTTCGGTCCGGTGCGGGCCGCTCGAGAGCGTCGAGCGCACCGCGCTGAAGAAGAACTTGCCCGTGTCGTGCCCGACACCCAGGATGCAGCCTGCGCCCGCTGTCACGACTGTGCCTCCCCGTCCTGGTCGCGGGCCGGCTTGCCCGAGCCATACACCTGGTCGAGCAGACTGCGCACCAGCGCGAGCGTTCGCGCGTCGGTCGCGTCGGCCTCGCCGGTCGAGAGTTTCTCCAGCATCCGCCGCAACCGCCGCCGCGCGCGGTCGCGGTCGGGATCGTTGCCGTCCGGCGGCGGGACCGCGGCCGCGGTCGGGTGTTCCGACCGCGGGATCGGTTGTTGCGAGAGCACCTGCGCAAGCGTCTTGGCGAGCCGGCGGATACCCTCCACCGGATCGTTCAGCAGCGGTTCGAGGTCGTGCCGGAAACGCAGCGCCAGTTTCTCGGTGCTGATGACCTGCAACGCCAGAATGCGGTCGCGCGGATCGGGCGAGTGCAAGAAGGCGCGCAGTTGCGGACGCCACACTTCGGCGTGCGCGCGCAGCGCCGCGATCAGCGGGCCGCGCTCGCTGGCCGGCGTTCGGCGGCACGTTTGCCAGAGCATCGTGCAGTCGTCGCTGGATGCCTGCTCGCTGGGGCTCAGCGCCGGCGGGGGTAACGATCCGCCCCGCGCGCCGTGGCGTCCTTCGATCGCGGCCCGCACCACTTCCGTATCCAGCGCCACGACGCACCAGCGCGCGAAGGTCGCCAGCGGCGAGTCGCTCTTGGCCACCTGTCGCAGGAGCTTGCGTGCCGCGGGCGTGTCCACCTCCGCGAGCGCATAGACGGCCGCCCGGTGCAGGTCGGGATCGCGCGACGCCACCCAGCGCGTCAGCAACGCCGTCTTGCGCTGATCGTCGATGCCCGCGTGGCAGGCCCAGCGCGGTACGTGCGGCCGCAGCGACGGTTCCACCAGGCGCAAGCCGGGGTCGATCCGGTCGAACCAGTGCGGGTTCTGGACGTAGGCCAGGTTCTTGCGGATGGCCGGATCGTCGAGCAAGTCCGTCTCGCGCAGCAGCGCGTGCAGTTCCTCGCGGGTGCGCCAGCGTGCCAGCCGCCCCGCCGCCGCGCGGCGCCAGGTCGGGTAGCGCAAGGCGGTGACGAGGAAGTGGGCCAGTCGCGGGTGGTTCCACTGTCCCAGTTGTTCGCTCACCGCGACCCCCAGCCGCGAGCGGCGGGCGTTGAGTTTGTCCCACAGCCGCTCGCCCAGATCGCGCGAAAACCACAGCGCCGTTTCGAGCACCTCGTTGCGATGGTGCAGCTCGAAGCCGCGCAGGGCCTCCTCGATGCCCAGCACGATCTGCCGCCGGGCCGCCGCCACGTCCGGACAGTGCATCATTTCGTCGTAGGGTTCGTCGTCCACCAGCTTGAGAAAGGCGTCGGCGACGGTGCGCAGCACCTGGCCGGCCAGCTCGCGGATTCGCGGCGACGGGTCACGAATCGCCTGCGAGAGCAGGTAGGCCATCCGCGGGCACGGCTGGTCGGCCAGCGCCCGCAGGGCGTTGTGCCTGACGTCGGCGGAACCCGACTGGTACGCGATCGAGATGCCGCCCTGTACGCGCTCCGGCGCCGCGAGCAGGCGTTCGCGCACCTCGGGCTCGAGCTGGTCGTATTGTCCGATAAGCGTCGCCCACGCGGCATCGGTCGCGCGGTAGAGCAGCACGTCGACGATGCGGCGTTTCCATTCCGGCTCCGCCAGCGGCAGCGCCGCCCCGAAGATCCGATCGCAATCGGGCGTGGGCCCCTGCGAAAGCCAGTCATAGAGTCGGTCCACGAGGCGCATGGAGCGGGTGTCCCGGATGCTTACTGCGACGCAAGATGACGCCGACTGTCGGCTATCGGTTCCATCGGCCAGATCGGCCCGGGGCGTGATCATCCGCCCGGCCCGCCGCGGCACCCGTCGATTCGCGCAGCGACCGCCGATTCGCCGGCGCGGGGGCGCTGTGCGCGCTGCGGCAGCGCCACCCCGTTTCGCACCGGGCGGCGCCGGGCCGGCCGCCGTGTTTCGGTTGACAACGTCCGAAAAGCCGCCGATTCTGAGCGTATGAATCCCGGCACGTCTGAAAACCAGACCGCCGACCCGCGTCTGGCCGTCTCGCTGGCGGACGTGAAGCTGGCGACGCCCGTGCTCACCGCATCGGGAACCTGCGGCTACGGCCCGGAATACGCCGACATGATCGATTACGCCCGGCTCGGCGGCTTTGTCACCAAGAGCGTGACGCTCGAGCCGCGCCTGGGCAACAACCCGCAACGGATCGTCGAGGTTCACGGCGGCATCCTCAACGCGATCGGGCTGGAGAACGTCGGCCTCGAGCAATTCGTCGCCGACAAGCTGCCGTTCATCCGCACGATGCCGACGGCCGTGTTCGCCAACGTGGCGGGGCACTCGATCGACGATTACGAGACCGTCGCGTCGGCGCTCGACGCGCACGACTGTCTCGCGGGGATCGAGCTCAACGTGTCGTGTCCCAACGTCACCGACGGATTGACCTTCGGCACCAATGCCCGGCTGCTGCGCGAGCTGGTCGAGCGTGTCCGCGGCGCCGTCTCGCGGCACTGCCTGATCGTCAAACTATCGCCCAACGTCACCAACATCGTCGAAATGGCCCGGGCCGCGATCGACGGCGGCGCCGACGCGCTCAGCCTCGTCAACACCTACGTCGGCCTGGCGATCGACATCGACGCGCGCCGCCCGCTGCTCGCCAACGTCACCGGCGGGCTGAGCGGACCGGCGATTCGCCCGCTGGCGCTCTACGCGGTCCATCGCGTGTACCGCGAGATCGCGCGCGAGGCCGAGGTCCCGATCATCGGGATGGGGGGAATCGCCACGGCGCGCGACGCCATCGCGTTCCTGCTGGCGGGCGCCTCGGCCGTCGCGGTGGGCACGGCGTTGTTCGTCGATCCCGCCGCGCCGATCAAGATCGCGGACGGCATCGCCCAGTACCTCGATCGTCATGGCATCGCGAGCGTGACCGGGTTGACCGGGATGCTGACGCTGCCGGGCTGACACCTTCCGGAGTGGGGTTCCTGCGCTGGCAAGGGGCGCGCGTGCGCATCGTGGTGACGGGCAGTTCGGGGTTGATCGGGACGGCGCTGGTGCGGTTCCTGGGCCAGCGCGGCGACGACGTCGTGCGTCTGGTTCGCCGCCGGCCGAGTGCCTCGGGCGAAGCGTTCTGGGATCCCGCCGCCGGCGTGCTCGAGCGTGCGGCGCTCGAGCGCTGCGACGCGGTCGTGCACCTCGCGGGTGCGAACGTGGCGACGCGACGCTGGAGCGCGCGCCGCAAGACGCTCATCCGCGACAGCCGGGTGGCAAGTACGCGATTGCTGAGCGAGGCGCTCGCCGATCTGGCGCCGCCGCGCCCGGTGCTGATCTGCGCTTCGGGCATGGGCTATTACGGCCGTGACGGCGACCGCTGGTTCACGGAGGCCGATCCGCCGGGCGCGGGCTTCCTGGCCGACGTGTGCCGGCGGTGGGAGGCCGCGGCCGACGCCGCCCGGCAGGCCGGCGTGCGCGTGGTGCACTTGCGGATCGGCGTCGTGCTGAGCATCGCCGGCGGCGCCCTGCCGCGCATGTTGAAACCGTTGCGGCTGGGGCTGGGCGGATGGATCGGCGACGGCCGGCAGATCATGAGCTGGATCGCGCTCGACGACCTGGTGCGCGTGGTCGCGTTCGCGATCGAACGTCCCGCGCTGAGCGGTCCGGTCAACGCCGTCGCGCCCGAGCCGGTGAGCAACCGCGAGTTCATGCAAACGCTCGGGCGGATCGCGCAGCGGCGGGTCTGGCTGCCGCTGCCGGCGCCGCTGGTGCGGGCAGCGCTGGGGGAGATGGGCCGCGAGCTGCTGCTGGGCAGCCTGCGCGTTCGGCCGGCCCGGCTGCTGGAAGCGGGTTTCGAGTTCCGCTTCCCGACGCTGGAGCCGGCCCTGCGGCGGATGCTCGGCGGCGGTGCCAGCGGACGCCGCCAGTAAGCGGGCCCATCGGGGAACAGGAGCAGCCGGTGGCTGTGGCTGTCGCAGCCTGCCGATAGGATCAGCCGGAGGATGCGGGACAGCCATGACGAGAGGGAGCGACCGTTGAAGCCGCAATATGAGGTAGGCGTGATCGGCGCGGGCAACGCCGCCGAGGGAATCGTGCACGGGTTGTTGCGCAACAGCGTGTTGCTGGACGACCGGATCATCGCGTCGGACCCGGACGAAGCCCGCCGGCAGGTGTTCGCCGATCGTTTTCACATCGACGTGACCGACGACAACCGCGAAGTCGTGGCCAACAGCTATCTGTTGTTGCTGGCGGTCAAGCCGCAGATCTACCGGGAGGTCGTGGCGCAGTTCGCCGATTTGCTCCACGAGGACCAGGTGGTCGTGTCGATCATGGCGGGGGTGTCCACACAGTCGCTGGAGGCGTGTTTTCCGGGTATTTGCGCGCGGGTCGTGCGGGTGATGCCCAATCTCGCGTCGCACGTGGGGGCGGGGATGGCCGGCGTCTGTCCCGGCCGCTACGCCAGCGAAGCCGACCTGCTGCGTGCCCAGCGCATCTTCGACGCCGGGGGCAAGAGCGTTCACATCGAGGACGAGGGGCTGATGGACGCCGTGACCGCGGTGTCGGGTACGGGCCCCGCCTACTACTATTTTTTCACCGAAGCGATCGTCGCGGCGGCCCGGCAGATCGGGTTGTCGCCGCAGTATGCGGACCTGCTCGCGAAGCAGACGTGCCTCGGAGCGGCGCGGATGATGCTGGAGGCGGGCGAGCCGCCGGAGGTGCTTCGGAAGAAGGTCACATCGCCGGGGGGCACGACCGCGGCCGCGATGCGGTCGCTGGCCGAGGACAAGGTCTTCGACGACATCGTCGCCGCCGTCCGCGCCGCGTTCGAGCGCAGCCGGGAGCTGGGGGCGTGATTGTGCCGCCGAGCCGCGGGCGACGTCACGTCGCGCCGGATCGCTGGGGTGCCGCGCGTTATCGGGCGTCGTGCGGGCGGAAGAAACGTTGTCTGGTTCGCCGGTGAGGGGGTATAATCCAAAAAGCAAGTCTGTCGGACGCCGCCTTTCACACGCGGCGAACTGGGAGGTATGAGCAATGAGAGCGTTGATGCGGCTGGTGCGCGGGGGGATGTGCGTACTCATGTTGGTGGTGGAGGTGGCTTGCCTCGCGCAGTCGGCTTTCGCCCAGCAGCCGATCCAGGCGATCGAACCGCGGCCCTACCATTACACGTTCGGCGACCGCGCGGGCGGCCTGATGATCGAGACGGCCTGCGAATCACTGGTGCACGGGTCGTACGTGAGTTTCGACCTGGACTTCCCCGCGCCGCCGAACATCGTGATCAACGGACTGGTCTCGGGCATGCCGCTGATGGCCTGTGCGGTCAACCATACACCGGACGGCTTCACACTCTCGCTCTACGACCACACCGGGGCGGTGGTCACATCGCCTGCGTGGGTATCGTGGATAGCGGTCTATCCCTCGAACTACACCGACCCGGAGACGAACTGGCATATTCAGAGCGGTTGTGCGCAGTTCGGCGACGACGATCCCCTGTTTTTCTATGAACCGTTCGATCAGCCGCCGGTGGTTGTTACCAGCGCCCAGAGGGGTTCACACGCGCTGACAGTGGCTCCGCTGGGGCTGAATACCAACGGATGCTTCCTGAGGATTCAGGACCAGGACGGGCTGCCGGTTCAGGACGCCTGGGTATTCTGGATCGCGGTCTCGCCGGCCGTGTTCGCGGACCCGTATTCGAGCCTGAGGGTCGAGGCCAGTTGCGTGCAGCGGGACTCTAACGGCTGGGTGGGCTACTCCCTGGACTTCCCGGCACCACCGGTTGCGGTAACGTGCGCCCAGAAAAACGGTGAACCGTTCTTTGCTTCCTCGGTCAATCTCACGTCCGACGGTTTTACCCTGCACATGAAGGACCACTCCTGGAACAACGTCAGCTCTGCATGGACGATGTCGCTGTCGGTCTACCCGACGCATTACGACAGCGACCAGCCGGCCACCATCGGACTGGACACGTACGTGATCGACGCCGAGTGCAAACAGGGGCAGAACGCACCTGACCAGGCGTTCGAGATCTGGGACGCCGGCGTGCGCCTGCTCGACTACACCATCACGCCCTACTGCCGCGGTTCGTACGAATGGCATCCGTACGGCGAGCGCTACGCGATCATCGTCGTGGGCGGCGATACGGAAGATTCCGACTACCAGCGTGACTGGGGCGACGCGTACGAGACGTTCTACGACCTGCTCGACGCCGGTTTCGCGCACGAGAACGTTTATTTCGTCGCGTATGGGCAGTACGCGGACGATTACTACTACATCGTCGACGCCAAGCCCTCGACGCAAGCGGCCGTCCAGGGAGCTTTCCAGTGGGCGGCGGCCAACTGCACCGCGAATGACCTGCTCTACGTCTACTGGGCCGGCCCCGGGCAGGCCGACGGCTTCACGGTCTACGACGGGACCATCACGCCCGGGATGCTCGCCGAGTGGGTCGGACAGGTAAGCTCGAAGCGCACCATCGGGGCATATTCCCCCGGCTACAGCGGTGCCGTGATCGCTCCGCTTTCGGCCGACAACGTCATCAGCGCCACGGCGCAGGATTCCAACAACGACAGCCACTGCCGCTGGGCCACCTACTGGCGGCGGGCGATGGAAGGCGGTTACGAAACCGCCCCCAGCGACACCGACGGTGACGGAGTCGTCTCGATGACCGAGGCTTTCGAGTGGGCCTGCCCCCGTGCCCAGAACTACGGCGATCATCCCCAGTTCGACGACAACGGCGATGCGTTCAGCCACGAGTGCGACGATCTGGAGTTCGATCCCGACATGCCCTATGCCGACGGCTTCGCGGGCTGTTTCTATTCGCTCGACGGCTGGGCCACGCCGGGCGAGCAGGGCTGGCTGTCGTGCGAACCGGCCAGCGGGCAATCCACCGGCGAGCACGACACCATCACCGTGCACTTCGACAGCGCCGGTCTCGAACCCGGCACCTACGTGGCCAACATCTTTGTCGAAGACCCCAACGCCACCAACAACCCACAGATCATCAACGTGATGCTTACCGTCAACTGCGTCGCGGATCTCAACGGCGACGGCACAACCGACCTGTCCGACCTGGCGATCCTGTTGGCGTCGTACAACTGCGAAGAGGGTGACGACTGTTACGTCATCGAGGCCGACTTCGACGAGGACGGCATCGTGGACTTGTCCGACCTGGCGGTCCTGCTGGCCGACTACGGCTGCACCAGGCCGTAAGCTCCGGTGACGCACGGGCGGCCCTCGGAGCGTGAGGAAGCGGACGCGGCGTTTGCGAACGAAGTCGATCCGAGGCCGCCCCGGCGCCGGGAGGCGAAGCGCGCTGGCACGCGGTTCCGGCGGGGGGAACCGGGGTCTCGGGCCGGCCTGCATCCACGCCCGGCCGCGAAGCGGGCCGGGGTCCGGCAACGGAGACGGATTACGGGGCCGGGCAAGCATGCCGGCGCCGGTACTTGAGCGTGAGGCCGAGCCACGCCGGCACGAGTGGCAAGGTCGAACGCACCGGCGCTTCCACCTGATCCTCGAACCCACAAGCATCCGCAGACCGTTGCCGACTACCGACGAAGCAGAGCGCCGGAAACGCCGGCGGGCTGGCGCATGGGCCGCGCCGGGAGATGCGAGGCTTTTTGATTGGAAACGGCGCTGGCACACGGTAGCATGACATCAGGTGTTCACATCCATGTTCCTGAAACGAGAGGAACGAATCATGGCCACCCCTCAGCTCCACGTTCCGGGGATCGTCGCGCTGGTGATGTTCGGTTTTCTGCCGGGCCAACTCGCAACGGCGCCGGCCCGCGCCCAGTGCGAGTCGGCCAAGCTGCTCGCCTCCGATGGCGAGACTCAGGATCTCTTCGGCTACTCGGTGGCGATCGACGGCGATACCGCCGTCGTCACGAACCGTACCGAAGACTACTTCGACCCGCCGACGGCGTACGTGTTCATGCGCCAGGGGGACCAGTGGACCGAAGTGGCCGGGCTGCGGCCACCCGACATCGAGCAAAGCGACGACCTCGGCCTTTCGGTGGCCGTCTCGGGCGACACGATCATCGTGACCGGTTGGGGCACCGACGCCTACCCCAAGGGGCTGGCGATCGTGTATCGCTTCGACGGGGCCGCGTGGACCGAGCAGGCGCGCCTCACGCCCGATCCCAATGACCCCGATCTCTTCCACGGGACGGTGGCCGTCGCGGGCGACCTGGCCGTGGTCGGCGGCCTCGGCGTCGCCTACGTCTACCGCTACGACGGGGCCAATTGGGTCGCCGAGCAGAAGCTGACGCCCCCCGCGGGCTTTGCCGGCGGCATGGGCTACAGCGTGGACGTCGACCACGGCGTGATCGTCGCGTCCACCCGGTCGGACACGGCCGATACCGGGGCGGTCTGCATCTTCGAGCACGATGGCGCAGCCTGGACCTGCACGCAAACGCTGGTTTCGCCGCACGCCGCCGAGCAGGATGAATACGGGCGCTCGCTGGCCATCGCCGGCGACGTGCTCGCCGTCAGCGCGCGGGACTGGGTGGACCAGGAGTGGGCCTTCTTTACCTACGTCTACCGCCATGACGGTGCGACCTGGACCTTCGAACAGGAGCTGACCCCCGGCGATCCGAACATGATCAGCCTGGGCGGCCCGGTGGACATCGACGGCGACCTGTTGGTCACGCTGGGGCTCAGCGCCGAACATCTGCCGGGGGTCTGGACCTACCAGTACGACGGCGCCGCGTGGAACCACTTCACCCGGCTCTGCCCCAGCGACGACCCCACCGCGGGACTGGAGACGTTCGGCTACTCGATCGCCCTGTCGGGTCAGACGGCGCTGGCCGGTTCACCCCTTGACGGGCAGCAGGCTCCCGCCGCCGGCGCGGCGTATGCCTATGAACTGATCGGTGAAGACTGCAACCACAACGGCGTCTGCGACGCGCGCGACATCGCCGAAGGCTACTCCCTGGACGACAACGACAACGGCGTGCCGTGGGAGTGCGACTGTCCCGGCGATTTCAACTTCGACCGCTACGTGGACCTGGCCGACCTGAGCATCCTGCTGGCGCACTACCAGGACACGAACGCGGCCTACATCGACGGCGACATCAATTTCGACGGTGCGGTCGATCTGGCCGACCTGGCTGAACTGCTGGCGGTCTACGGAAACTACTGCCCGCCGGGGCGCGGCTAGGCCAGGCTGCGCGCACTTGCCACAGCGCGTAGCGGCGCTGGCGGGACGGGGGAAGCCGAGCGCGGGAATCAGGGGGGCGGGGGCGCCAAAGAAGCTTTCCGTTTGCGGTGAGCGCCGCCCGCGGTGGTCGCCGGCGCGTGGGGGGCCCTCGCCTTCCTGGGCGGCCGCCGCGGGTCGCAGACCGGCGCCCCAGATTGTGGTTCCCCCGGCGAGGCGGCGTATTCGGCTTCCGCTTGATCTGACCTGCCCCACCGCGGATCATACGCACGCTGGCGTTTCCACCGTCGAAACGTCCGCGATCGGAGCGGACGGCGATCCGCCGCGACCACGCGGCAACGCCCCGGAAACCGCAAACACCGCCCGGCGGCTGGGCTGTGGCCACGTTGGGGGCCCGGCCGCATTCGCTGCGGGGCACTTGCGCTACGAAAGCAGGATGGCGAACATGGTCACTCCCGGCGATCCGCCGCCGTTTGTGCATCTGCACGTTCATTCGGAGTATTCGCTGCTCGACGGCGCCTGTCGCACGAGCGAGCTGGTCCGCGCGGCCAAGGAGATGGGCATGCCCGCGGTCGCCGTCACCGATCACGGCAACCTCTTCGGCGCCATCGAGTTCTACTCCAACGCCGTCGCGGCCGGTGTCCAGCCGATCATCGGCTGCGAGCTCTACATGGCCCCCGGCGACCGCCACGACAAGCAGACCCGTGGCCTGCGCGAGGGGGCGTACCACCTGCTCGTGCTCGCCATGAACATGCAGGGCTACCGCAACCTCATCAAGCTCTCGTCGATCGGCTACCTGGAGGGTTTCTACTACAAGCCGCGCATCGACAAGGAGGTGCTGGCCGAGTTCTCCGAGGGGTTGATCTGCACCAGTACGTGTCTCGGCGGCGAGATCCCCCAGCGGCTCGTGCACACCGATTACGCCGCCGCCAAGGAGGTCGCCGAGGAGTACCTGCGCATCTTCGGGCCCGACCGGTTCTTTATCGAGCTGCAGAACCACGGCATCGAGGAGCAGCTCCAGATCAACCCCGAGCTGGTCGACCTGGCCAATCGGCTGGGCGTGGCCACGATCGCCACCAACGACGTGCACTATCTTACACACGACGACGTGGAGGCCCACGACGTGCTCTGCTGCATCGCCACGCGGGCGCGCGTCGACGAGGAGGACCGGTTCAAGTTCTCGACCGACCAGTTCTATCTCAAGAGCCCGGCCGAGATGGCCGCCGCCCTGCCCGATTATCCCGAGGCGCTGGCCAACACGCTGCGCATCGCCGAGATGTGCGATATCGAGTTCGACTTCAACAAGCGTTTTGCGCCGCGCTACGACCCGCCCGAGGGCAAGTCCGCCGACGAGTACCTGCGCGAGCTCGTGTACGAGGGCGCCCGGGAACGTTACGGCGAGATCACCGACGAGCTGCGCGAGCGGATCGACTACGAGCTGGAGGTCATCTCGGGCAAGGGGTTTTCCGGTTACTTCCTGATCGTGTGGGACTTCGTCCGCTACGCCCGCGAGAACAACATTCCGGCGGTGGCCCGCGGCAGCGGGTGCAGCACCGTCGTCGGCTACTGTCTGCGGCTGAGCACCGTCGATCCGCTGCACTACGGGCTCTACTTCGAGCGCTTCATGGACCCCGAGCGCGACGAGATGCCCGACATCGACATCGACATCTGCCAGACCCGCCGGCAGGAGGTCATCAACTACGTCCGCGAGAAGTACGGGCACGTCGCCCAGATCATCACGTTCGGGCGGCTCAAGGCGCGGGCTGCGATCCGCGACATCTGCCGGGCGCTCAACGTCCCGCTGGCCGAGGCCGACCGCGTGGCCAAGCTCGTGCCCGAAGAGCTCAAGATGACGATCGACAAGGCGCTGCAGCGCGAGCCCGAGCTCAAGCGGCTCTACGAGCAGGACGCGACCATCCGCAAGGTGCTCGACATCGGCCGGCGGCTCGAGGGGCTGGCGCGGCACGCCTCGGTGCACGCCGCCGGCGTGGTCGTCGCCGACCAGCCGCTCGACACGCTGGTCCCGCTGCACAAGCCGGCCAACGCCGGCGAAGTGACCACCCAGTTCGAGGGCCCGACCGTCGAGAAGGTCGGCCTGCTCAAGATGGACTTCCTCGGGCTCCGCACGCTCTCGCAGATTCAGCGCGCCTGCGACCTCGTGCAACAGCACCACGGCGTCGCGATCGACCTCGACAGGATCGACCTCACCGACCAGAAGGTCTACGGCCTGTTCCAGCGGGCCGAGACGCGCGGCATCTTCCAGTTCGAGTCGGGCGGCATGCGCGACGTGCTGCTCAAGATCCGGCCCAACCGCATCGAAGATCTGATCGCCGCCAACGCGCTCTTCCGCCCCGGTCCGATGGAGTACATCGACGAGTTCGTCGCCCGCAAGCACGGTCGCAAGCAGTGGACCACCCCGCACCCGGTCATGACCGAGGTACTCGAGGAGACCTACGGCATCATGGTCTACCAGGAGCAGGTCTCGCGGCTGGTCAACCGGCTGGGCGGCATCCCGCTTCGCCGGGCGTTCCGGCTGGCCAAGGCGATCAGCAAGAAGAAGACCGCCATGATCGAGGCCGAACACGGCCCGTTCATCGAGGGCGCGGTGGCCAAGGGCGTCAAGCGTGAGGTCGCCGAGCAGGTCTTCGCCGACATCCTCAAGTTCGGCGGCTACGCCTTCAACAAGGCCCACTCGACCGGCTACGCCGTCGTCGCCTACAAGACCGCCTACCTCAAGGCGTACTACCCCGCGGAGTTCATGGCCGCGGTGCTGACCTACGAGAGCGGCAACACCGAGAAGGTGGCCGAATACATCGACGAATGCCGCCACATCCGCCAGCGCGACGGCTCCAGGGGCATCCCCATCAAGCCGCCGGATGTCAACCAGAGCGACGAGGCCTTCACGGTCGTCTACCCCGACGGGCGCGAGGGCCGGGCCGAGATTCGCTTCGGCCTGGCGGCGATCAGCGGCATCGGGCACAAGGCCGTCCAGGCGATCCTGCAAGCCCGGGCCGAGGGCGGACGCTTCGAGGACATCTACGATTTCTGCGAGCGGGTCGATCTGGGTTGCGTGAACCGCGCCGTGATCGAAGCGCTCATCAAGGCCGGCGCGTTCGACAGTACCGGCGCGATGCGCCGGGCGCTGATGGGCGTCGTGGAAGAGGCGATTCGGATCGGCCAGGCGGCGCAGCGCGACAAGAAGGCCGGCCAGCTCGATATGTTCGGCCAGTTCGTGGCCGGCGGTTCCGCCCCGCGTCCTGCCATCGGCGGCGAGGAATGGAACGACGCCGAGATGCTCGCCTACGAGAAGGCCACGCTCGGGTTCTACATCACCCGCCATCCGCTCACGCAGTACGCCGACCTGGTGCGCGCCTTCAGCACGACCGACACGGCGGCGCTGCGGGCCTCCGGCGGCGACGACCGGCGCGGCTCCAGCGCGGTCGTGATCCTGGGCGGTCTGGTTTCCAAGGTGCGGACCGTGCCGATCCGCAACGGCCCCAAGGTCGGCCGCAAGCTGCTGGTCGCCGTGATCGAGGATTTCGTCGGCTCCATCGAGGCGACCGTCTTCCCGGACAAGCTCGAAGACGCCCAAAGTCTGCTCAAACCCGACAAGGTCGTGTTCATCGAGGGGACGGTCGATCGTCGGCGCGAGGAACCCAGCCTGCGCGTCAGCCGGATCATCCCGGTCGAGCGGGCCCGGCGCGAGCTCTCCCAACACGTGCTGGTACGCGTGCAAACCACCGGCGGGGAGTCGCAGACGCTCGAACAACTCCGCAACCTGTGCCGCCGGCACCGCGGCCGCTGCCCGCTCGTGTTGCAGGTGACCTCCCCCGAGGGCTGGGTCGCGACGATCAAGCCGCGGGCGCCCGGCGCCTCGGCGATCGACCCCGACACGGAGTTTCTGCGCGCACTGGGGGCGCTCGTGGGCGAATCGAACGTGCTCTGCGGCGGCCCGCGCGGCGCGATCGCGGTGGGGCAGGTCTGACCAACGGCCCGCGGCCTCGGTCAGGAGAACCGCGAGACGTGCACGGCCCATCGGGCGGTGTTGCGCCATTGCTCCACCGGGTGCCCTCAAGCTGCTACAATGGGCGCAGTGCGGTTACGTTGCCGCGACAATCGCCCACCCTGGAGCAACCATGCGCAAAGGCAATCCGCCGCGATCGCCTGTTCTTCTCCTCGCCGGTGTGGTCACCGGGCTGTTCCAGTGCGCTCCTGGCTCTGCCCACACGTTGATCTTCAAGGTCTACGACCGCGACGGAAACCTGTACAGTTTCGCCGAGTTCCGCGACGTCGCGGCTTGTGCCGAGCGGGGGGGCTGGGACGGTGACGCCCTCATCGACCCGGCGGACCTGACGATCGTCCAGGCCTGGCCGATGTACAACGCCGGCGGGCTGCCCGCGTTCGACTTCGACACCGGTCCGGTGGCGCTGTGCATCCCCTGGCCGACGCGCGATACGGGCTACTCGACGCTGATCATCGACTGCGGCGGCGCGGGTTTCGTCGCGGGCGGAACCTACGTGTTCAACCATGTCGCCGCGGAGGACTACTGGCGCCGGCTCAGCGATGCGCTCGTCGCCCGGCCGGATTATCGGCCGTCGGTCGCGTTTGCCCGGCATCGCGACGCCGCTGAAAGCGAGCTGCTCGCCGCCCGGGCGGCCGACACCGACAGCGCGCGCGGCATGCACGGCCAGCGGGCGCTCAACGAGATCGCGCTGGCGTTCGAGACGCTCCTGGCGGATTACGGGGTCCAGCGCGGCCGCCGCAGGGTCGCCGCGGGCGAGGTGTTGTGGTGGGGCGTCACGATCGACCGGACCGATAACTACACGTCCGTGCTCGATTCCGTTGCGGCGCTGGTCGCCGGCACCGATGCCCGGATGTACGTCCGCATCGTGTTCGACGAGTTCGTGCCGGCGGCCGATTACGGGCCGATCGTGAGCTACGCCCAGGGCCTGGGCCTGCACGTGGTGGGTGAGATTCTCGATAGCGCCGCGATGGACCAGTACACGCTGGCGGAGTTCCAGGCCCGCGTCGTCGAATACGTGGACGGCCTCCCCGGCGTCGAGGTGTGGGAGATCGGGAACGAAGTCAACGGCGAGTGGCTCGGCGGCGACGTGGACGCCAAGATCGAATACGCCGCGGCGTACGTCAAACAGGTCGATCCGGACGACACGACGCTGCTGACGCTGTTCTGGCAGATCGGGACGGGGGAGCCGGCCAGCGCCGTGTTCGACTGGGCTGCTGCCCACGTCAGTCCCGGGCTGCTCGGCAACGTGGACGTGATCGGCCTGTCGATCTACGTGGGCACGGCCCCGTTGGGGCTGGCGTTCGATCAGGTCGTCGGCCGGCTGCTGGCGATGTACCCGGATCAGCAGTTCATCATCAGCGAAACGGACTACTGGGCCACCGACACGACCAACGTGTGGTGGTGGCGCAGTCAGGAGGCGCCCGGGACGACGGTCCGCCGCCAGTTCCTTCGGCAAATGTACCGGGCTGCCCTCGGTTACGATCGGTCGCTGTCCGGTGTTTTCTGGTGGAATTACTGCACGGAGATGGATCCGGGCGGTGACCTGTGGAACGCGCTGCGAGCGCTGATCGAGTGTGTTCACAACGGGAGATGTCCGCCGGCCATCTCGCCGGCGATCGAATCGTCGAAGCAGCCCGGCGCGGCGGCGCGGCGCGGGGCCGTGCCGGTGCCATAGGGGGTATCAGACGCGCGAGGCCGTCGGGATGCCCTTGGGCTTCTCGCCGCCGTCATCGGCGTCCGCCTTCGAGGCTTGTACCTTGCTTCTGAGCATTGCTTCGTAGACGTCGAGCATGACGTCGGCCGACTCCTTGGCGCTGCCGAACCCGTGAAGGACGACGAGCATCGCCGCCGCTGCGCCCGCTGCGAACATCACCCACGAAGCCATCGAATCACAATCCTGTTGAGAGCCCTGCGCATCTCGGACACGGGTGTCATCGACCAGGTCGGTGGGGGGCTTCAGGAACGGGGCGGCCCGTAATGCAACAGGGCCGACCCGAATGGGCCGGCCCTGCCGTGATGCCTTGATTCATGCCTCCCTTTCGACTCCCCTGAAAAGGTTCGGCATGTACGGGTGCTTCCTCCCTTCCTCTCGACTCCCCTCAAAAGGAAGTAAGGTCTAGCGGTCAATCATAGGCGCGGTCGTCGCGGGATTTCCACAAAACGTCGCCGAAAAAACGCATTTTCTCACAACTCCATGCGCCGCTGTCGGTTAGCGGATGAGAAAACCGCCGACCGCCTCTGCGGCGGGCCCGCGACACGTTTTATGGGCAGGACTGCCCGTAGACCGCCAGCAGCTCCGACAAGTCGGCGAGGTCGATGTCGCCGTCGCCGTCCATGTCGCCCATCTCGTACGTCGCCCCCGAGGCCGTCGGATAGTTCGCGAGCATGATCGAGAGGTCTCCGAGGTCGCGTTCTCCGTCGCCGTTGAAGTCGCCCGGACAGTCGGGCTCGCTGCACCCGACTTCCTCCACCCGGAAATCGTCGATCGCGGCCTCGACGATCGAACCGTCACCTTCGTCCGAAGCGATGAACCGCACCCTGACGCTGGCGGTGGGCGCGACGAAGTCGGTCACGTTGAACTCGTGGTAGTACCATCCGCCGGAGGTTTCGATGCCCGCGGGCCCGACGGTTTCGACGTTGGTCCACGTGCTGCCGCCGTCGTTGCTGATGTCCACCACGAACACGTCGGCGTGCGGGGCGTTGCCCTGGTCGTTGGAGTACCACCGCCAATAGCTGATGATCGGCTCATGGGTGGCAGACAGATCGAGCACGGGGGTCGTGAGCGTCGTTTGCCCGTTGTCCACGTCGTACGATCCGAGGCCGGAGCCGGCCCGGCCGTCGGTGACCCAGCACATCGTCCCACCGGCGGTGTGATCGTCGCCGGGCTGGGCCGAGGTGGCTTCGGGGTCCATCCGGTTCCAGACGCCGGTCGAGGCGTCGTCGCCCGCGGCTCCGACCGTCCAGCCCTGGTCGCTTTCCATGTCGTCTTCGAATGCGACGTTGATTTCGTACGCCGTCGTCTGATAAAGCGCCCAGGGTGCGTCGTACGGATCGGTCACCGTGGCGCCGCCGGTGGTCTGGGCCTCCAGGTAGAACGAAATCGTCGAGCCGCACGGCGCCGCGGGCAGCGTCGCGACAAAGGCGTTGCCGCCGGTCGGCGTCAGCGGGGCGGAGGTGAAGTCCCCGGCGCCGTCGATCAGGTAGTACAGCGTCGCGGTACCGCTCTGGTAGGTGGCGCTGACGTCGCTGATCGTGACGGCGAAATCGGTCGTCTGGCCGGCTTCGACGACCGCCGGCAGCCCGTCGGGATACTCGAACTTCAGCAGCAGCGAGAAGTAGTCGGCCAAGACCGTAATCGCGGCGAAGTTCTCTTCGCCGGTGGGGATGATCTGGTCGGCCGGCAGCACGAAGCCATAGTAGCCGGTATCGCGCAGCTCGATCGTCCACGAGAAGACGCCGCCGCCGTCGTAGACCCAGTCGGTGCAGATACCGCCGGCGAGATAGAGGGCGTTGGCGGGTTCGGACGTGTAGGTTTCGCCGTGGATGCCGTAGATCGCCGAGGCCATGTCGCTGCCGAGGTCTTCGAACACGGAGCGATCGGGCTCGGGCGGGTTCACGTAGTCGTAGCCGTAGGGCCGCAGGATGAGCTGCGAATAGCTGTGGAAGTCGATATGGGCCACGATGTCGCTGTGCGCGAGGATGAAATCACGCAGGGCCTGGCTCTCCGGCTCGGAAAACGGCGCGGTTCCGCGATAGACGTCGCTGCTCGGGTCGCCGCTCGAACCCTCGCCGCCCCAGCCGACGCTGTAGTTGCGGTTCAGATCGACGCCGTAGATGCCGCCGCCGTTGTTGCGCCGGTTCTTGCGCCAGTAGCGGTTGG
>CAYRXN010000117.1:0-5387 GCA_964428275.1 uncultured Planctomycetales bacterium
GCGTTCGACTGGGTGACCCACGGCGGGGCGGCCGAGCAAGCCGACGCGCACACGCGCGTGCCTTCCGGACGCGATTCGTTCGTCCCGCGCTTCCCGGACGAACCGGGTGGAACCGCGGGCCTGGACCCGCGCGGTTTGGCAAGCGCATGCGATGCGGGCGCCGCCGCGCGCCGCCGCGGCTCGGCCGGGATGGCCATCGTTGCGGTCAGTTATCCCGGCAGCCTGCGCGGGATTCCGGTGCAGGAGCACAACGAGCACGCCGTGTCGGATCGGCCGACCACGGGGGCGGTGGCCCACGGCTCGTCTGAGGAGGGGGCCGGCGGACACGGCGAATCTCCCGAGCAGGCGGCGCACGGACAAGAGCCCAGCGGTTCCCCGGCGGTTGCTGCGCACGCGGGCGAACACGCCGCCGCGGGGCACGCCGGGGGCGCGCACGGCATCAACTACGCGGCCCGCTACCCGCACACCGGCAAGCTGCCGTTTATCCTGTTCCTGCTGCCGGTGCTGATCGCGTATGTCACGCCCTTCTACATGGGCCGCTGTTTCATCCTGACTTTTCTGGGAAGGCCGCGCAACCAGCACATCTACGACCACGCCACCGAGGAGAAGCTGATGTATCTCCCGCTGGTGGTGCTGGCGGTCATGACGCTGATCGCGCTGTCGTTCCGTTCGCTGATCGCCGAGGCCGTGCCCGCCGGCGGGTTGCCGGCGCTGGTGCCGGCGATCGACGGCACCAGTCATGCGATGCACATGGCCCACCAGCGGCTGCCCTACTGGGTCGGGCTGTCGTGGATTCTGGGGCTGGGCGGGGCGTACCTCGTTTACGCCAACGGCTTTTCGGTCGCGGAGCGGGTTCGCCGCCTGCCGCTGGTCCGCCCGGTCTACACGGTATTGTGGAACAAGTTCTACTTCGACGAGATCTACGGACTGCTGTTCGTGGCGGGAACCAAGACGGTGGCGCTGGTCTGCCGGCTGTTCGACAGCTGGATCGTCGATGGCGTGGTCAACAGCCTGGCGTACATGACCGAGCGCGTCGCCCGGTTCACCGGCGTCGTGCTCGACAACATGGGCGTGGACGGGCTGGTCAACCTGGTCGGCCGGGTGACCTGGGCGCTGGGCGGCGTGTTCCGCACGGTGCAGACCGGCGTGATCCGCAACTACGTGCTGCTGGCCGTGATCGGCATCAGCGGCACCTTGATTTGTATCCTCAGCGAGTGGAGCGTCCTCTGGGCGCTGGTGTGGGTGGTGCTGGCCGCTGCGGCACTGGTGGTGCCGCCGGCGGCGTCGCGCCGGCCGGCCGACGACCTGGCGGACTGACCGCGACCGCTCGCGGCGCAGACTGAGAGACTCGACCCGAACCTCGCAAGCTCAAGGGTGAGACGCGATGAACGAAAGCTCACTGCTTACCTGGATCGTCTTCATGCCGACCATCGGCGCCGTTGTGCTGCTGTTCCTCAGCGGCTCGGAGCTGCTCAAGCGCACGGCGCTGCTGTTTACCTGCATCACGTTCGCGCTCAGCCTGCTGCTGATTCCGAAGTTCGTGGGCGGAGGGGCCGGCGCCGAGGGGGCCGGCTACGGCACCATCTATTTCGAGCAGTACTTTCCGTGGATCGCGACCAGTGGCGGTGCGTTCAAGGTGTTCTACCATCTGGGCGTAGACGGGCTGAGCATGCCGCTGGTCATCCTGACCACCCTGATTACCGCCCTGGCGGCCTGGGCGAGCTGGAGCTTCGAGAGCTGGCACACCAAGCGCGGCCTCAAGGGCTACCTGGTCCTGCTGCTGCTGCTCGAAACCGGTATGCTGGGGGTGTTCGTCGCGCTCGACTTCTTCCTGTTCTACATTTTCTGGGAAGTGATGCTGCTGCCGATGTACTTCCTCATCGGCGTGTGGGGCGGCCCGCGCAAGGAATACGCCGCGATCAAGTTCTTCATCTACACGCTCGCCGGCAGCGTGCTGATGCTGGTGGCGATGCTGGCGTTCTATTTCTACCAGCCGGCCGGTGCCGACCGCACCTTCGACCTCATCAAGCTCGCCAACGACGCGACCATCCAGGGGATCTTCCGCAACCCGGCCACCACGTTCCTGGGGTTCAAGTTCTCCACGATCATGTTCGTGCTGCTGTTCATCGGGTTCGCGATCAAGGTGCCGATCTTCCCGTTCCACACGTGGCTGCCCGACGCTCACGTGGAGGCCCCGACGCCGATCAGCATGATCCTGGCGGGCGTGTTGCTGAAGATGGGCGGGTACGGCCTGTTCCGGATCTGCTACCCGATTCTGCCCGACGCGGCGATCTACCTGGCGGTCTTTCTGGGGGCGCTGGGCGTTGTCAACATCATCTACGGCGCGCTGTGCGCGATGGCCCAGGACGACTTCAAGAAGCTGGTGGCCTACAGCTCGATTTCGCACATGGGCTACGTGCTGCTCGGGATGGCGGCGCTGACGGTGGCCGGATTCCAGGGCGCGATGTTCCAGATGATCGCCCACGGCATTTCCAGCCCCATGTGCTTCTTCCTGGTCGGCGTGATTTACGAGCGGGCCCACCATCGCGAGATCAATCGCTTCGGCGGCCTGTGGCTGACGATGCCCAAGTACGGATCGATGGCCACGCTGGGCTTTTTCGCCTCGCTCGGGCTGCCCGCCCTGTGCGGCTTCATCGGCGAGGTGTTCGTGGTCTACGGTACGTTCAACTCGGACGTGCTGCGTGATGCCGGGAACTACAACATGCTCTTCGGTGTGCTCTCGGCGCTGGGGGCGATCTTCACCGCGGCGTACATCCTCTGGCTGATCCAGCGGGTCTACCTCGGCAAAGAGAAGTCCGAGTACGCCGGCTTCCGCGACGCGACCGCCCGCGAGCTGGCGATCCTCGCTCCGATGGCCGTGTTGGCGATCGTGTTGGGCGTGCTGCCGCAGCAGTCGCTGCTCGACTACGTCACCGGGACGCTCAACAACATCCTCAACCCGATCCTGGCGCTTTCCGGTCACGCCGTCGCGTTGGTCGGCGGCTGATCGTGGCCGGCTGGTCGTGGCCCGGCCGAAGGTAAGCGCTGCGTCCTCATTCCTGCCGCGGGTGGGATGAGAACGGTCGCTTGCGCGGGGCTTCGGGTGCCGGCGCGTTCGCGATTCGAGCGGGCCCGGTCGCCGGTTCAGCTCAGGTTTGCAGGCCGTATTCCTTGATCTTGCGGTAGAGCGTGCGCGTGCCGATGTTGAGCATGCGGGCGGCCTGCTCGCGGTTACCGCCGGTGGCCTGGAGTGTGCGCTCGATCATGAGCCGTTCGACCTCGTCCATCGTCAGGCCGACCAGCCCGCCGGCCGAGACGGGGACGATCGCACGCGATCCGCGAACCGTTTCGGGCAGGTCGTCAGCCTCGATCCGCCGGCTCTCGACCTCGCACGCCACCGATTCGATCACGTTCTTGAGCTCGCGAACATTCCCGGGCCAGTAATACTTCGTGAGCAGGATCATCGCTTCGCTCGAAATGCCGTCTACCGACAGGCCGTGCTCGCGGTTCGCTTCGCGCAGCAGGTAGTGCGCCAGCAGCGGGATGTCCTCGCGGCGTTCGCGCAGCGGCGGGACGTCGATCACCCACTGGTTGAGACGGTAGAACAGGTCCTCGCGAAACTCGCGATCCTCGACCTTCTTCTTGAGATCGGCGTTGGTGGCGGCGATGACGCGCACGTCGGCCTTGAACACCTCGGTCGAACCGACCGGGGTATACTCGCGTAATTCGAGTACACGCAGGAGCTTGGCCTGCATGCGCACGGGCATGTCGCCGATCTCGTCGAGGAACAGCGAACCCCCTTCGGCGGCGGCGAAATACCCTTTGCGGTCCGAGATCGCGCCGGTGAACGACCCCCGCACGTGCCCGAAAAGTTCGCTCTCGATCAGCGTTTCGCTGAGGCCGGCGCAGTTGAGCGACTTGAAGGGCTTGCGGGCGCGGTCGGATTGGCGGTGGATCGCGCGGGCGATCAGGTCTTTCCCGGAACCGGTTTCGCCCAGGATGAGCACGGTCAGCTTGTTGCGGGCGGCTTTCCTGATGCGTTCGATGATGCGCTGCATCGGCGGGGAACTGCCGACCAGCCCTTCGAAGGCCTCGATTTCGGTTTCGGCCAGCGACTCGCGCAATCGGCGGTCTTCCCGCCTGGCGACGACGTTGCGGGCGGCCTCGCCGATCGGATCGACGAGGTCTTCGTCGTTTTCGGGGTTCGACAGCGGGATGTACTGAATCCGCCGGGGCTTGAGCGCCGGCGGCGGGCCGCCGTTGCCGAGGGCCATCAACGCCGCATCGGGGGCCAGCTCGTCCAGCAGGTCGGCGATCGGGGCGGCGGTTTCCCGGCCGCCGATCGGCGTCACCGCGACCACCACGTCCGGCCGGCGGGTACGGATCGACTGGAGCGCCTCGTCGAGTGTGCGGACCAGCCGACACGAGTGACCGTGCTTTTCGCGCAGCATGTCGTGCAGTCGGCGGCCCTTGGCCTCGACGCTGGGAAGGATCAGGATGAATGCGGTGTGAGACATCGACGATCCGGATGCTTGTTGTTGCCTGTCCGTCTCCCGGACGACGCGGCCTTTGCGGTTGATGGCCTTTGCGCCGCCGGTCGGAAACCGGCGTGACCGGCGCGCCGCGGAGCCGGCGCCAGCTCGCGTCGCACCGGCGGCGCCGCCACGTTATCGTATCTCGCGGCGGAGCTTTCAGAAAGGTGGGCAGTCGATGGCGTGGATCGAAACGGTGTCGGACGAGGCGGCCGAGGGGATGTTGGCCAAGCTCTACGAGGCGGCCCGGGCGCGGGCGGGCCGCGTGTTCAACATCACGCGGGTCATGAGCATTCACCCGGCGGTGCTGCGGGCGTCGATGGGGTTCTATCAGGCGGTGTCGCTGGGGCCGTCGCCGCTTTCACGGGCCCAGCGTGAGCTGCTCGCGGTGGTGGTCAGCGGGGCCAACGGGTGTCACTACTGAGTGCAGGCGCACGCGAATGACCTCCGGTCGGAGGTCGAGCGGGAGTGGGACACGGTTTGCCCGCCGCCAAAGCCTGAGCCGGATAAGCTCGACGCGCTGGTGCACCAGATCGTCGATAACTGGCGGGCGGCGCCGCTGTCGAATGCCATGCGGGCGCTGACGGAATACGCGGAAAAAGTGACCCGCACGCCGGCGCAGTGCGCGCGGGAGGACATCGAAACGCTGCGGCGGGCCGGCTGGTGCGACGGGTCGATTCATGACGCGGTGCAGGTGGTCGCGTATTTCAATTACATCAACCGCGTCGCCGACGCGCTGGGGGTCGAGATCGAGCCCGGCCTGCCGCGTTGGGGGTCGAGCGCTTAGATGCGGTTTCGCCTGGTGACATACAACATCCACAAGGCGATCGGCGTCGATCGCAAGTTCATGCCCGA
>CAYRXN010000118.1:0-10346 GCA_964428275.1 uncultured Planctomycetales bacterium
GGCCCGGCGGCGGATCGACGACGCCCTGGCCGATTCGCTGCCGCCCGGCGAGTTTCACGCCCGTATCGACGCCGCCCTGACGCACTACCTCGCCGATCGGTTCGGCGAACCCGCGGCGCGGTTTCTCGGTTCGGGGATGGATTCGTTCCTGCACGCCCGCGGCGTCGATCCCGACCTGATTCGACGGTGTGCCGACCTGCGCCAGCGCTGCGAGCAGGCGGCCTACGGCGCGCAGGGTGACAGCGACGCATCGCTGGCCGATCGTGCCCGAAACCTGCTGGACGACCTGGAGAAACAGCTCCCGTGAACGCGCTGATCCCCCGTCGCCGCCGGCTGTGCCGAACCTGCGCCGCGCTGCTGGTGCTCGCGGCGGCCGAGATGCTGTGGGCCGATCGGCAACCGCCCCCTCCGATCCGCCCGGCGAACGCCCCGGCCGCCAACCGGCTTTCCGACGACCGGCGGCGCGCGGTCCTCCGCGACGCGCTCAACGCGTTCGATGACGCGGTCGCGGTGGCGCGGTCCGATCCCGAGCGGGCGGCCGATCTCTACCGGTCATGCGTCGGGGCGCTCGAAACGCTCGAGGCCGACGGCGTGCGCAGCGCCGCCCTGTACTACGATCTGGGCAACGCCTACTTCCGTCTCGGCAAGCTCGGCCGGGCGATCGTCAACTATCGGCGGGCCCGGCGGCTGGCGCCCACCGACCCCGAGATCAACGCCAACCTGCACTACGCCCGCAACCGGGTCGAGCCCTACATCAAGCCGGGCGGCGGAGCCCAGTTGCTCCACCGGCTGCTGTTCTGGAACAACTACACGTCGATGCGCCAGCGGTTCGGGCTGGCCGCCGCCGCGTGGATCGTGGGATGGGGACTGCTGGCGGCGTGCCTGCGCCGCCGAAGCACGCCGGTGCTCGCGGGCGGAATCGTGCTGCTGGTGCTGGGGGGCGCCAACGCGCTGTCGGTCGGCTGGCAGCTTCACGAAGACCGGACGCATCCGGCGGCGGTCGTGGTCGACGGCCAGTACGTGCTGAGGCTCGGTCGCGGCGAAGGCTACGATCCCGCCATCACCCAGCCGCTGGGTCCGGGGGTCGAGCTGCGCATCATCGCGCGGCGCGGCGGCTGGGCCGAGGTGGAGCTGGCCGACGGCACCACCGGCTGGCTGCCCGAGAAAGGTGTGCTTTGCGTGGCGGCACCCGCCGAAGTGTCGGCGGCACGACGAATCCCCCGCAGCGAATAGCCCCGCGATGCTGATGCGACCGGGGAGGGCTACCAGGCGCCCAGCACCTTTTCGGCCAGGTCGTGCGGCATCGGGTCGTAGCGCAGCGGTTCCATCGAGTAGCTGGCCCGGCCCTGCGAGAGCGAGCGCATGTGGGTCGCGTAGCCAAACATGTTGGCCAGCGGCACTTCGCAGGTGATGACGTGGTTGTTGCCACGCATCGCCGTGGAAGTGATGACCGCCCGGCGGGTCATCAGGTCGCTGTTGATGGCCCCGAAGTATTCCTCGGGTGTGACGATCTCGGCCTTCATGATCGGTTCGAGCAGGACGGGCCCGGCTTCGGCGAGGGCCTTCTGGACGGCCATCGACGCGGCGCTCTCGAACGCCAGCTCGGACGAGTCCTCGGGATGTTCCCCTCCGCCGAGCAGCGTCACCTTGACGTTGATGAGCGGGTACGACCCGAGCACGCCGCTTTCGGAGGCGTCGCGGGCGCCCTGTTCGATGGCCGGGACGAACGCCGAGCGGATCTCGTCGCCCTCCAGCGCATTGACGAACAGGAACGGTTCCTCGCCCGGCTCGGGTTCGAACGGCTCGACGCGCATGTGGACGATCGCGAACTGCCCGCGCCCGCCGGTCTGCCGCACGAAGCGGCCCTCGGCCTCGGCGGCTCGCGTGATCGTCTCGCGGTACGCGACGCGCGGGCGGCCGACCCGCACGGGTACGTTGAGGTCGCGTTCGAGCCGGTGGCACATGACTTCGAGGTGCAGTTCCCCCATGCCCGAGATGATCATCTGGCCCGTTTCCGGGTCCGTCTTGAAATCGAACGTCGGGTCGCTGCGCGAGAGCATGTACAGGGCGTTGAGCAGCTTGTCGCGGTCGGCCGAGGACTGCGGTTCGATCGCGACGTCGATGACCGTTTCGGGGAACTCGATCTTTTCGAGCAACACGGCGCCGCGGGTCTCGCAGAGCGTATCGCCGGTGACGGTGTCCTTCAGTCCGGTCGCCACGACGATATCGCCGCAGTAGGCCTTGTCGATCTGCTCGCGGCGCTTGGCGAACATGCGGTAGAGCCGCGGTACGTTTTCCTTCTTCTTCTTGCCGACGTTCAGCAGGCGCGAGCCGGCCTTGAGCACGCCGGAGTAGACGCGGACGTAGTGCAGGTCGCTGTGGGCGTCGGCGACGACCTTGAAGACCAGCGCGGCCAGCGGCTGGCCGGGGTCGCAGGTCCGCTGGATCGTGTGGTCGGGGTTGTGGGGGTCGATGCCCTCGACCGGAGGGATGTCGAGCGGGGAGGGCAGGAAATCGCAGACGGCGTCGAGCACGGCCTGGACCCCCACGTACTTGAGCGCCGAGCCGCACAGCACCGGCTGGCAGCGCAGCGTGATCGTGCCGTGGCGCAGCCCGCGGAGCAGTTGTCGCTCGTCGAGCGTTTCGTGTTCCAGGTAATACTCCATCAGCTCGTCTTCGAGCTCGGCGACCTTTTCCTCGAGCCAGCGGCGCCGCTCGCGGGCCTCGGCTTCGAGCTCCGGGGGAATCGGGCCGACGTGTTTCTTGGTGTCTTCGCCGCTGCCGGTGAACGTGCAGGCCTTCATGCGGATCAGATCGACGTAGCCGGCGTAGGAGTTTTCGCGGCCGATGGGGATCTGGATCGGCAGCGGGTTGGCCCCGAGCCGGTCGCGCACGGACTGGACCGCGTGTTCGAAGTCGGCCCCGGTCTTGTCCATCTTGTTCATCAGGCAGATGCGCGGCACGCGGTACCTGTTCGCCTGGCGCCACACGGTTTCGGACTGGGCCTCGACGCCCTCCTTCGCGTCGAACACGACCACGGCCCCGTCGAGCACGCGCAGGCTGCGCTCGACCTCGGCGGTGAAGTCCACGTGGCCGGGCGTGTCGATCAGGTTGATTCGGCAATCACGCCAAGAGAGCGAGACGGCGGCGCTGTAGATCGTGATGCCGCGCTCCTGCTCTTCGCTGTCGAAATCGGTTACGGTCGTGCCCTCGTCCACCTCGCCCATGCGGTGAATCGTGCCGCTGTAATACAGCAGGCGCTCGGTGGTCGTGGTCTTGCCGGCGTCGATGTGCGCGGCGATGCCGATATTGCGTATCTTGGACAAGTCTTCCATGGTTCGCTCGTCTTGTGCCCCCGGCTGCTGGGGCGCTCCGTGGTCCGGATCGCTCGCAAGGACGCGAAAGTATAGCAGCGGGGCCGACTTCCGGCGAGATGGCCGCGGGGAGGCGACGCCACGGCGTGCCGGGCTCGCGTGCCGGGGGCGCAAGGCAAGGCCGACGCTCGCCAGGCGAAACGCCGACCTTCCCTGAGCTCCTGCCCAATTCGCCACTTACCGCCGCCGCGCGAAGACGGCGACAGTCGCGGCGAAAAGCGCAAGAGACGTGGGTTCGGGAACGGGAATCTGCTGGAATCGGTGTGTGATCACGCCCAGGGCCGCGAGGTCGAGGCCAGCTTCGTCGGGGGCACGGATCGTGATGGTTTCCGTGAGCCGAATCTCGACCGTCGGCCGCGAGAAAGGCGTATCGCCGATGTGGGGCATCGTCGCTGTCGCGTCGAGATCGACGCTGTAGCTGCCGATTTCTCCGGGTGTGAACACATCCTCGACCTGGTCGCTGATCGAAAGGACCCCGCTGCCGAGCAGTTCGCTGCCGACGCGCAGGGTGCGGCCGCTCAGGAGCATGTTCGTATCGGCGATGGCGGTGAACGAGATGGTTGCGTGCGCCTCGCGTCGCGGGGCGTAGTCGTCGCCCACGAGCGAGTCGCTGAACTTGAACGAGATCGAGTCCACGTACGGGTAGGATTGCATGGTGAACACGGACGGAGTCCCCATGTCACCATGGATGACCACGTCGCTGAAGATGATGTCGGCACGGGCCGTGCCGGCCCACAGCGCGCAGAGCACCCCCGCTGTCGGTAATAGCTTGCGCATCCCTCGCCTCCGATCGCGTGTTCCCCCCCGCGTGCGCGATGGTCCTAATGGTGTCGATCATTCATGTCCGCCCGATACTAGGCACCCTACAACGCGCTTCTCCACACGGATTTGTTTTTATGGGGGCGTCGCCGAACGACGCGAACAGGGCCCGCGTCCCGCTGCCTCGCAGCCGGGTGCGGGGGTATGATGAACAAGAGACGGGGGGCAGGAGAGGTCCGACGTGTCAGCCGATTCCACCGGCGAGGCGCCGAAATGCCGGGCGGCCGAGCTGCGCAAGCGCTTGGCGTTCGATGACCGCCGACTGCTCGCCGAGTGCGAGGTGCAGCGTTATCGTTCGGGGGGGCCCGGGGGGCAGCACCGCAACAAGGTCGCCTCGGCCATTCGACTTCGTCACAAGCCAAGCGGCCTCGTGGCGATCGCCCACGAGAGCCGACTCCAGCAGGAGAACCAGCGCCGGGCGCTTCGCCGACTTCGGCAGGCGATCGCCCTGGTGGCGCGGGCGCCGCTGCCGCAGCCGATGACCTGGCCGGAGCGCGTCCAGGTATCGCAGGGGCAGATTCGCGTGCGCGAGGACAATCCGGCTTTCCCAGAGGCGCTGGCCCTGGTGCTGGACGCGTTATCGGAACACGGCGGTCGTGTTTCCGATGCGGCCCGCGCGCTGGGGCTGACCACGTCGAGCCTGAACAGGTTCCTCAAGAACCACCCCAAGGTCTGGCGCGAGGCGGGTCGGATCCGCGCCTCGGCGGGGCTGCCGCCCCTGCGCTGACTGAAAGCGTTTCCGGCCTGTCCGGGGTGCGGTTTTGGCTTGGGTTGGACCGCCGGGTTGCGGTATCATGCAAGACGAGTGATGGAGGGGCGTGACGCGCCGTGGGTGAGCATTACGCCGGCACGCTTCCTGCCAGCAATCTGCCATTGGGTGCTGACGGGGGACCGCAATTCGGTGCGCGCAGCGCATCCGCCAGGAGGAGCGATTGTGAGAGAGGACCGATTCAGGGTTTGCCGCACTTCGTGCGGTCGTATGCACGGGTGCGCGCGGCTGGTGGCCGTCGCGGTGTTCGTCTTGGTCGGCGCCACCGCCTGGGCCGCGCAGCGTCCCGGCGTGGAGATCGACGTGGTTCGGGCGACGCCGGAACACGTCGTTCTCGATTACAGCTTCGCCGACTATGTGGCCAAGGAGGTCACGATCGACGGCCGCACGTACGCGCGGATCGAGCTGGGGCGTGAAGCGCACATCCTCCGCGCCGGCGCGCCCGACCTGCCGCGCGTCTCGCGCAGCGTCGTGATCCCCAACGACGCGGCGGTGGAAGTACGCCTGACCGACGCGCGGTATTACGACGTCAAGGACATCGACATCGCCCCCTCGAAGGGCAACCTCCTGCGCAGCGTGAACCCCGACGACGTGCCGTACACGTTCGACGAGACGGTGTACAAGGCTGATGCGTTCTACCCCGGTCCGGTGGTGGCGCTGGGCGATCCGTACATCCTGCGCGACGTACGCGGCGTCGTGGTGCGCGTCAACCCGTTCCAGTACAACCCGGTGACGCGCACGCTGCGCGTCTACACGGGGCTGACGGTCGAGGTCATCGCGAGCGGGCCGGGGCAGCTCAACGTCCTGCCGGCCGAGAAGGTCCACGCCGAGCCCGACCTGGCGTTCCACCAGATCTACGCGCATCACTTCCTGAACTACGCGAGCGACCTGCGCTATGCGCCCCTCGACGAAACCGGCGACATGCTCATCATCTGCTACGACGCCTGGATCCCGAACGTCCAGCCCCTGGCGGACCACAAGACCGCGATCGGCATCGACACGACGGTCGTGGGCATCGCGTCGATCGGCAACTCGACCAACGCGATCAAGAACTATATTCAGAGCGTCTATGACAGCAGCGACCTGGCGTTCGTGCTGCTCGTGGGTGACTATGCCCAGGTTACGACGCCGTTTGTCAACACCGGCGCGTCCGACCCGTGGTACGCCAAGCTCGTCGGCAACGACGACTACCCCGACATCATCATCGGTCGGTTCTCGGCCGAGTCGGCGGCGGACGTCGATACGCAGGTGCAACGCACGATCGCATACGAGAACGACCGGGCCACGCAACAGGACTGGTTCTGGAAGGGCGTGGGCATCGCGTCCGACCAGGGCGACGGCATCGGCGACGAGGGCCAGTCCGACCGTGAGCACGAAGACGAAATCCGCGACTGGCTGCTCGCCAAGGGTTACACGACCGTCGATCGGATCTACGATCCCGGGGCCTCGGCGGCCGAAGTGACCAGCGCCCTCAACGCCGGGCGCGGCATCATCAACTACACCGGCCACGGTTGGGAGCAGGGCTGGAGCACCACCGGCTTCAGCAACACCAGTGTCAACGCCCTGACCAACACCGGCAAGTTGCCGTTCATTGTCAGCGTCGCGTGCCTCAACGGGGCCTTCACGAGCACGACCTGTTTCGGCGAGGCCTGGTTGCGGGCGACCGACGGCAGCGGTCAGCCTATCGGGGCGATCGGCATCTACGCGTCCTCTGTCAGCTGCTCCTGGGCGCCGCCGATGGAGATGCAGGACGAGTTCAACATCCTGTACACCGACATCAACGAGCCCTACCACGCTTTCGGCACGCTGTGCTTCGCCGGGTCGTGCTCGGCGATCGACGTCTACGGCAGTGAGGGCGTCGCGATCTATGACGAATACCAGATTTTCGGCGACCCGTCGGTACGCATCGTCGGGGTGGTCGAGCCGGCCACCGGACTGGGCGTTTCCGGCACCGATCTGGCCGCGGCCGGACAGCGCGGCGGCCCCTACACGCCCGACAGCACGACCTACACGCTCGAAAACCACAACGATACGCCGCTGGATTACGAAGTGACCGCGGACGTTTCGTGGGTGGACATCAGCAACGCCAGCGGTTCGCTCGCCGCCGGCGCGACCGTGGACGTGGTGGTTTCGCTCAACGCGGCGGCCGACACGCTCAGCCACGGGCTGCACACGGGAACGATCAGCTTCGTCAACCTGACCGACCACGACGGCGATACGCAGCGGGCGGTCTCGATCGACGTGGATGCCAAGAACGTGCAGTACTCGTTCCCGATGGACAGCGACCCCGGCTGGTCGGTCGAGGGCGACTGGGCCTTCGGACAGCCCACCGGCGGCGGCAGCCACAACAACGACCCGCTCTCGGGGCACACCGGCAGCTACGTCTACGGGTACAACCTCAACGGCGATTACACCAACAACATGCCCGCGCGCTACCTGACGACGCCGGCCCTCGACTGCTCGAATCTCTCGGCGGTCGAGCTGCGTTTCTGGCGGTGGCTGGGCGTGGAGTACAGCCGCTACGACCACGCCGCGGTGGAAGTCTCGGCGGACGGCACCAACTGGACGCAGGTCTGGGCCAACCCGGACAGTCCGGTGGCGGACAGCAACTGGGTGTCGATGTCGCTCGACATCTCCGCCGTGGCCGATGGCGAGCCGGCCGTCTACATCCGCTGGAAGATGGGCTCGACGGACAGCTCGGTCACGTACCCCGGCTGGAACATCGACGACGTGGAAATCTGGGGCGTGCCCGAAACCGTTTCCGGCGATCTCGACGGCGACGGCGACGTCGATCTGGCCGACCTGTCGATCCTGCTGGCCCACTACGGCACGACCAGCGGCGCGCAGTACGAAGACGGCGACCTTGACGGCGACGGCGACGTCGATCTGGCGGACCTGTCGATTCTGCTGGCCAATTACGGCTACGGAACGTAGCGCGCCGGTCGGGCCGGGGCGTGTGGGTGTGGTTCCGGCAAGCCCCCACACGTCAGCCAGGTCCGACAGCGGCGCTGGTGATCTCGGGAGGAGCGGGCGGCGATGCGCTTCGGCATCAACCGCTGGAGGCATCGCCGGCCCGATGACGGCAGCTTCTGTCGGCACCGGCCGGGGCCGACGCGACGTTTTGGAGGAGGAGAAAACCGTGAGCCGATCGAATGACCGTGGGATGATGCTTGCGACAGCCGGGCTGGTCTTCGTCGTTGCCCTGGTGGCGATGGCGTCGGTGGCCAGGGGGCAGACCGAAGTCTGGCCCTACGACCTGACCACCTCCGGCGAAGACGTGTTCTGGACCTCGCAAACCGCCGTGGCGACTGACGCATGGCTGTATTATGGGACGTATGAAATCACGTTGCTGGAGGTCACCGTTTCGTACCAGGGGATGTCGTTCGGGCCGTTCGACGTGACGGACCAGATCGACCCCAACGACCAGTCGGGCGAAGACGATTACGACGGCCCGCCGCCGTTCACGATCTACGATGACCACGTGCGTTACCCCGACGAGCCCGACCCGGTGACGTTCGAGGCCGACGTGCTGATGTACGTGGACGCGGACGGCTACGGCCAGATCGAGATTACCAACGTCGTGCTCGGGACGGCGGTGGTCGATCTGGGCTGGCCGTTCGGCGAAGTCGAGACGCAGGTGGAGACCGTTCGCGTGGCGGGGACGCTGACGGCTACGCCGCTCTACCCCGGCGACGTGGATGGCGACCACGACGTGGACTTGTCCGACCTTTCGGCCCTGCTGGCGGCATACGAGACGTGCGCCGGCGACGCCAACTACGACCCGGCGGCCGATTTCGACGACAGCGGCTGCGTGGACCTGGCGGACTTGGCGCAACTCCTGGCGTATTACGGCTGGGGGACGTGACATTCCCGGGAGTTTTGTGCCGGTCGCGTCTGTTGGGCGGGCTGCGGTTCTCCCTCGTGCGGATCATGAGGTCTGCGCGGGCTTGGAGCCCGCTGCTGCCTGCGGTCCCCGGGGAGTCGCCGGGGAGTCGCCAGAGGGCGCCGCGGCGGCGCGGAAACTGGTCGGCGGCGCACATCGCGGCCAGAACCCTGCTTGGGCATACTTGACGTAAGTGGCGGGCGGGGGGTATCCTGGGCGGTTCGCCGGCGGGTGACGCGCACGGTGCGCGCCGCGACGCGGGCGGCAGGTATGGATCGGCGATCGTCGGATCGCCGACGGCAGCAGTACTCGTGCATACGCATTGGCCTGATTGGCTCGCCAGGAGGTGACATTTGGCATCCCCGTTGGTCCGCGAGATGTTGGAAGCGGGTATTCATTTCGGCCACCATTGCAGCCGGTGGAACCCGAAAATGAAACCCTATATCTATGGCCGGCGGAATTCGATCCACATCATCGATATTCGCGAAACGCTGCGCGGGCTGCTCTACGGGCAGCGCTTCCTTTCGCGCGTCGTCGCCGGTGGATCGGACGTCCTGTTTGTCGGAACCAAACGCCAGGCACGCGAGGCGATCAAGGAACAGGCCGAACGCTGCGGTATGCACTATGTCATCGAGCGCTGGCTCGGCGGCACGCTTACCAACTTCCGCACGATCCGCTCGCGACTCAAGCGGCTCGAGGAGCTCGAAGCCCTCGCCGCCAGCCCGCGCTGGGAAACGGACTACTCCAAGAAGATGCAGTCCACCCTCTCACGCGAGCTGCGCAAGATTCGCCGGAACCTCGGCGGCGTGCGCAACATGAACAAGCTGCCCGGCGCCCTGGTGGTCATCGACGTGCGCAAAGAGGTCAACGCGGTCCGCGAAGCGGCTTCGCTCGGCATTCCCACGGTCTGCCTGATCGACACCGACAGCGACCCGGACTTCGCCAGCATCGCGATCCCCGGCAACGACGACTCGATGCGGTCCATCCGGCTGATCGTCACCAAGCTGGCCGACGCGATCGAAGAAGGCCGGCGGGCCCGGCCCGAGCCGGCCGCCAAGGGCGAGGCGGGTGAGGGCCAAAACGCCGGCGGCCCCCGCCGTCGCGCGCGGCGGTCCGCCCCGACCACCGAACCCGTCGCCGCCACGGCGGCACCTGCTCCGCCTCCCGCCCCGACCCCGGCCGAGGCCCCGGCGTCCGAGCAGGTCGCGGCTCCCCCGAGCGAGCCGGCGCCTTCGACGGAAGCTTGATACGCGCCGTCCGGGTTCGCCCCGGTCGGCCGGCATGGATCAAACTACGGCTCGCACACGGGCGTGGGCCGCTCAGCGCGGACCAGGGTGCGTCCCGGTCGGCGGCGGCGCGGCGTCGAGAACGCCCCTCCGGGCCCGAGACAGGTTTTCCCCCAACAGCTTGACCGCAGGAGCAATGGTGATGGCAATCACGGCGGAGATGGTAAAGGCCCTTCGCGAGAAAACCGGCCTGCCCATGATGGAGTGCAAGAAGG
>CAYRXN010000119.1:0-6264 GCA_964428275.1 uncultured Planctomycetales bacterium
TCGGCGCCCCGGCGGTGCAAGAGGAGATCCGCTCGAGCCGGGTCGTCGGGCTGACCGGCGGGCGCACGCTGTCCGAACTGGTGCGGCGGATCAAGCCGGCGACGCCGGTGGACGGATTGCAGGTCGTGCAGTTGATGGGCAACATCGACGCCGAAGTGAGCGAATTCGACGCGATCGAGCTCAGCCGCGCGCTGGCCGGCAAGCTCGGCGGCGTCTTCTACACGCTCAACTCGCCGGCCTTCGCTTCGAGTATCGCCAGCAAGAAAGCGTACCTGGAACAAGCGCAAGTCAAGACCATCTGGAAGCTCTACGGCAAGATGGACCTGGCGCTCGTCGGCATCGGATCGCTCCGGGACTCGGCGTTCATCGAGCGCCGCGTGCTGGAACCGGGCGCGCTCCAGGCGTTGCGACGAACGGGGGCCGTCGGCGAAATATGCGGGCGCTTCTTCAACGCGCGCGGGCAGGAGTGCCGCTGCGATTACCGCGATCGCGTCATCAGCATCGAGTTCAAGGCGCTCCGCCGGATTCCGAGCGTCGTCGGCGTCACCGCGGGGGCCGACCGCGCCGAGGCAGTCCTGGCGGCCGTCCGCGGGGGGCTTATCAAGTCGCTCGTGATCGACGAAGAGGGCGCCCGGGCCGTCCTGACGCGCGTGTCCGAGCGCCCGCAACAGGATCGCGGTGAATGTCGGCCAAGGCCCCGCGTCGGAAGCAGATGATGAAACTCGCCATCGGATGCGACGAAGCGGCCCTGGGCCTGAAGGAGATCCTCAAGGCCCATCTTCTGGCGCAGTCCAGGGTTGCGGTCGAGGTGGTCGACTTCGGTGTCCACACCACCGAGCCCGTGGATTACCCGGAGATCGCCGCGAAAGTCGCGGAGGCGATCATGCGCCACGATGTCGATCGCGGCATCCTGCTCTGCGGTACGGGGCTCGGAATGGCGATCGCCGCGAACAAAGTGCCGGGTGTCCGCGCCGCGACGTGTCACGACGTCTACTCGGCCGAACGCGCTCGGAAGAGCAACAACGCCCAGGTGATCACGCTGGGGGCGCGCGTCGTCGGGCCGGAGCTCGCCAAGCGGATCGTCTCGGCCTGGCTCGAAGCCGACTTCGCCGGCGGACGGTCAACCCGCAAAGTCGAAAGGATCATGCAGATCGAGCAGAAGTACTGCATGGGTGCCACTCACGTTTCGGAGGACAAGACATGACTTCCCGCTCAACCATCGTTGCCGGGTTCCTGGTGCTGTCCGCGCTGGCCTGGTCCCGCAGCCTGCTGGCGTGCGATGACAAACCCGGTCGGGCCGATCAGGCACCGTTCCACATCCAGGCGCATCGCGGCGCCGGCATCGCACGCCCCGAAAACACGCTCGAGTCCTTCATGTGGAGCTGGCAGAGGCAGGTCACACCGGAGGCGGATCTGCGGACGACCAAAGACGGCGTGATCGTCTGCTTTCATGACAAGAACTTCAAGCGTGTCGTCAGCAACATAGAGCCGGATCGCGCCAAGCTCGGCATCAAGGACCTCCCGATCGCCGAGATCGAGAAACTCGAAGTCGGCTCGTTCCGTGGCGAACAGTTCGCCGGCCAGCACATCCCCAGGCTCTCCCGCGTGTTCGCGGAGATGACCGGGCACCCCCAGCGGCTGATCTACCTGGACATCAAGCAGGTCGATCTCGACGCGCTGGTCAGGATGATCCGCAAGTACAAGGTCGCCTCGCAGGTGATTCTCGCGACCAAGCACCACAAGTTGATCCGCGAATGGAAGAAGCGCGTGCCGGAGTCGCTCACGCTGCTCTGGAACGGCGGCAGCGAGAAAGAACTCACCAAGCGGCTCGAAGCCGTCCGCAAGGCCGATTTCGAAGGCATCACCCACCTGCAGATCCACGTGAAGGTCGGCGACCTGGACAGCGACGAGCCGTTCATGCCGTCGATCGCCTTCCTGGAAAAAACGCGCGACGAACTGAAGGCCCGCGGAATCGTGTTCCAGGTGCTGCCGTGGAAGTGCTCCGACCCGCGGGCCTACGCCCGGCTGCTCGATCTCGGGGTCGAGTCGTTTGCGACGGACTACCCGGAACTGACGCTCAAGGCCGTCCAGGCACACCGCGCGAAGTGTCGCAAAGGCGGCAAAGGATGAAGGAAACGCTCGAACGATCCATCGAACAGCGCGTTCGCTCCGCGATCTGGGACGGAGCGATGACCCGCTGGGTGAAAATCGGCACCGGCGCGCTGGCAACGATCGGCGAGTGCCTGGATCGCTGTTTCCCCGATCGCCCGGTCATGGTCGTCTGTGATCCGAACACCTACGCGGCAGCCGGGCGACGGGTCTGCGAACACCTGCGAACCGCCGGTCGCCGGCTGCTCGACCCCTTCGTGTTCGAGGAAGAAAAGCTGCTGGCCAAGTACCCCTTCGTGCAGCGTCTGCAAACCCGCCTCGGCGAGACCGACGCGATTGCCGTCGCGGTCGGCTCGGGGACGATCAACGACTTGACCAAGCTCGCGTCGCATCTGTGCGACCGACCCTACATGGTCGTCGCCACCGCGGCTTCGATGGACGGCTACACGGCGTTCGGCGCGTCGATTTCCCGCGACGGCTTCAAGCAGACCTTCACCTGTCCGGCCCCGCTTGCCGTTCTCGTCGATCTCGATGTCATCGCACAAGCTCCGCCCGAAATGAACGCGGCCGGCTACGCCGACCTCCTGGCCAAGATCCCCGCCGGCGCCGACTGGTTGCTCGCCGACGCGGCCGGCGCTGAACCGGTCGACGGCGACGCCTGGGCGCTCGTGCAGCCCAATCTGCGCGCGTGGGTCGGCAATCCCGCCGGGGTTCGACAGGGGGACCGCACCGCGCTGGCGCACCTGGTCGAGGGCCTGATCATGGGGGGCCTCGCCATGCAGCGGGCCGGTTCGAGCCGGCCGGCGTCGGGCGCCGATCACCAGTTCAGCCACCTCTGGGACATGCAGCAGCACACCCACGAAGGCGCGACCCCGTTGCACGGAAACAAGGTCGCCATCGGAACGCTTGCGTCGGCGGCGATGTACGAACGCGTGCTCGCCATGCCCGCCGATGATCTCATCGCCGACGAGGACGCCCTTGTCGCGCGGTGGCCGGCCTGGGAGCACATCGAACAAGCCATACGTCACGATTTCCCCGACGCGGCCCTGGCCGAGCAGGTTCTGAGGCAAAGCCGGGCCAAGTACCTCGCCCCGGATGCGCTTGCCCGGCGTCTGCGGCGGCTGAAAAACAACTGGACCGCAACGTGCGCGCGTCTTGGTGACCAATTGCTATCCCCAGAGCGATTGCAGGAAATGCTGGTCGCGGCCGGCGCGCCGCACGTACCGGAGGAGATAGGGATTTCGCGACAGCGGCTGCATGCCAGCCACAGAATCGCCCAGCGCATCCGGTCGCGCTATACCGTGCTCGACATCATTACCGAGGCCGACTGGTGGACGCCGTGCGTGGACGATCTGTTTCGCAACGGCGGTTTTTGGAACAAGGCGTGAACCGATCCGTCCCGACCCGGCAACATCCGGCACGAGGCCGCTGCCATGGCCGACACGATCTGCGACGGCGGAGTCCTTGCCGATTTCCCGCGATCCTCCCTGACGTGCGTGCCTGCGTCAGAGACGAGGACCTGCCCAGCTATATGGAACGACCGTGATGAACCTGCACTTTGGCATGCTGAAACCCGATCCGCCGGCCGCCACTCAGATCACCGACCCCGAGGAAGTCCGCAGAAGCTACCGCTACTGGCAGAATCGCATCCTGTTTTCCTCGATGATCGGCTACGCGCTGTTCTACTTCGTGCGTAAGAACCTCAGCGTGGCCATGCCCGCGATGGAAGATGCCCTGGGCATCAGCAAGACCAACCTCGGACTGTTTCTCACGATGCACGGGCTACTCTACGGCGTTTCCAAATTCGCCAACGGCATGATCGGCGATCGGGCCAACGCCCGCTGGTTCATGGTGCTGGGGTTGATCTGCTCGGCCATCGTCAACGTCTTTTTCGGGCTCAGCACGGCCGTTGTCACGCTCGGGCTGCTGTGGGTACTCAACGGCTGGTTTCAGGGCATGGGCTTCCCGCCGTGCGCCCGTTTGCTGACGCACTGGTTCTCGCCCAAGGTGCTGGCGACACGCATGTCGCTCTGGAACGCCTCCCACTCCATCGGGGCGTCGCTGGTGGTCGTTTTGTGCGGCTATCTCGTCAGCCGGGACTGGCGCCTGTGCTTCTTCGTGCCTGCCGGAATCGCCTTGTGCGGCGCACTGTTCCTCGCGTTTGCGCTTCGCGACACGCCCGAATCGCTCGGGCTGCCGGAAGTGCCCGGAACCGAGGAGCCCGACGGCTGCTCGGGCGGACAGCGGAAACGGTTTCGCGATGTTCTCCGCCAGCAGGTCTTCTCGAACCCCTACATCTGGCTGATCGCGCTCGCCAATTTCTTCGTATACACGGTGCGGTACGGCATTCTCGACTGGGGACCGACTTTCCTGACGGAGGTAAAGCACGTCAAGCTGTCCAACGCCGGCTGGATGGTGGCGGCCTTCGAGGTGGCCGGAATCACGGGCATGCTCACCAGTGGTTGGCTGACAGACAAATTATTCGGCGGCCGCGGCAGTAGGGTGTGCCTTATGTACATGGCCCTGAGCCTCTGCTCGATTCTGGCGTTCTGGAAGATCTCGGCGGATTCTGTCACGCTCAACGTGGTCTTTCTGTCCCTGGCGGGCTTTTTCATCTACGGCCCCCAATGCCTCGTCGGGATTGCAGTGGCCAATCTCGCCACCAAACGCGCGGCCGCCACCGCGGTCGGGCTGACCGGGTTGTTCGGCTATGCCAGCACGGTGGTCTCCGGGGTCGGCGTCGGCTACGTCGCGGAACACTACGGTTGGGACAAAGCATTCTTGGTGTTCGCAGCGGCCGCCGTCATCGGCATGTTGCTGTTTTCCCTGTGCTGGTTCGCCCGGCCAGACGGCTACGGCAAGCGCACGTGACCGTTCGCCGCCAAGCCCTGTGACGCGCCGACCCCCGCGGCGGTCCGAGCGCGACGGCACTACTGCTCAAGTGGAGTAATCAATGTCCGGGAACCTGGCAAACGTCCGACACTTCGTGCTCGATATGGACGGCACGGTCTACTGTGGTACGACGCTCTTCGACGAGACACTGCCGTTTCTGGAACTCCTCGACGAGTTGGGGATCGGCCACACGTTCATCACCAACAACTCCTCGCGCGGCGTCCAGGACTACATCGACCGCCTCGATGGCCTGGGGATCCCGACATCACGCGAACAGATCTATACCTCGACAGACGCCGTGATCGAGTATCTGCGTGCCCAGCTTCCGGCCGTCCGGCGGCTCTGGCTCATGGGCACTCCCAGCATGGCCCGGCACCTGGAAGAGGCCGGCTTCGTGATCGTCGAAGATGACCCCGAAGCCGTGGTCGTCGGGTACGACACCGGGCTCACCTACGACACGCTCTGCCGCACGGCCTGGTGGATCAGCCAGGGGCTGCCTTTCATCGCCAGCCATCCCGACCGCGTCTGTCCGACCGACCAACCGACGGTCCTGGTCGACTGCGGGGCCTTCACCGCCTGCCTTACTTCGGCCACCGGCCGCGAACCGATCGTTCTGGGCAAACCCAGCCCGCGCATGCTCGACGGGGTCTGCCGCCGTCATGGCCTGACTCCGGCGCAGCTGGCCGTAGTCGGCGACCGACTCTATACCGACATGGCGATGGCCCGTGCCGCCGGCTCGCTCGGGATTCTTGTCCTGACGGGCGAGTCTACCGCCAGCGATGTGAAGGAGTGCCCGGCGCCACCCGATCTGGTCGTTTCCGACCTTGCGGAACTGGGGCGGATGTTGCAGCGGCCCACCTGACGGTCCCCGCCGAGAGCTTCCACGCCTTCGGGCAAGACGCCTTTCGCATCCGTGATGACCTGGCGTTTCGAGCCCGGTTTGCGGCGATCCGGGGGATTGGGACCGGTTTCCCCCCCCCCTCCACCCCCCCCACCGCGCGAACCCGGTCGCTACGCGTCACCGCGCGGAACCCGTCGATCTGGTCTGCCGCCTGGAGCTTGTCGAGCAGCCGACGATGGAGCCCGTCGCGGCCGCTGGTCCCCCACCAGTCGCACAGCCGGCGCCCACAGGCATTCCACAGTCACAGCTCATCTCTTGCGGCAGATACTCCCAGGGGATGCCGGATCGCCCTGCTTCCCAAGAACCGGTCCAGGTGTCATGAGAGGCTCTGGCAGGCGGCGGCGCAGCCGATGGCTGCGACT
>CAYRXN010000120.1:0-7495 GCA_964428275.1 uncultured Planctomycetales bacterium
CACGTGACGCCGGAACAGTTCGGCCAGATCACCAACCCGTACCACTTCTACAACATGTCGGCCGACGCGCGGCACGCGATGGACGCCGACCAGGTCCAGGCACTGGACACGAGCCGGATCAGCATCGGCTACCTGACGCCACAACAGCGCGAGTGGCTCACCACCGATCAGGTTCATGCGTTGTCGCCGTCGCAGTTCCGTTACGTGCCGCCGAGCCGGGTGCCTGAGCTGACGACCGACCAGATCGCGTCGATCACGAACCCGTACCATTTCTACAACATGTCCGCCGATGCGCGGCACGCGCTGACGCACGAGCAGATTCGGGCCATCCCGCCGGCGGTCAGCAAAGTCACGCACGTCGGCACGGACGGCGATGACACGATCGCGGGCGGCAGCGATATCGACAACATCAAGGGTGACGCCGGGGACGACGTGCTCACCGGCGGCGCGGGCAAGGATGTGCTCGACGGCGGCGCCGGCAGCGACACGCTCGACGGCGGGGCCGGCAGCGATTGGCTCATCGGCGGCGGCGGGGACGACCAGATGACCGGCGGGAGCGGCGACGACCGTTTCAGCTTCGAGAACGTCCGCGCCGGCGATACCTATACGGTCGATGGCGGCGACGACACCGACACGCTCGACCTGCGCCAGTTCCACAGCTCCGATGCCACGATGAGCAACGGGCGAATCGTCGTGGACCTCGGCGACGGCGAGTCGTTCACCATCGAGCATCAGAACATCGAAACCGTTCGGTTCGCGGATGGCGACATGGCGGCGCTCTACAACAGCCCGCCCGAGGCCGACGCCGGACCCGATATCCACGTGACCGAGGACGAGGCGGCCGTCACGCTCAGTGCGGCCCCGAGCCATGACCCGGACAACGACACGCTCACCTATACCTGGCGTCAGGTGGACGGGCCGCAGGTGGAACTCACGGACGCCGACAGCGCGAGTCCCTCGTTCGAAACGCCGGATGTGCGCGAGCCGACGACGCTGAAGTTCGAGGTGACGGTCAGCGATGGCGAGTATTCCGACACCGATACCGTCTCGGTGACGATCGACCCGGTGAACCACGACGTGGTGGCGGACGCGGGTGCGGACCAGCAGGTGACGGAAGATGACGTGGTGAGGCTGGACGCGTCGCACAGTTACGACCCGGACGTGGAGGACAGCCTGAGCTTCCAGTGGCGTCAGGTGGATGGTCCGGAGGTTGACCTGAGCGACCCGACGGCGGCGCAGCCGACGTTCAACCCGCCGGACGTCCAGGAGCCGACGACGCTGAAGTTCGAGGTCCAGGTCAGCGACGGGGTGCACACGCACACGGACACGGTGGAAGTGCAGGTGGCCCCGGTGAACCACGACGTGGTGGCGGACGCGGGTGCGGATATCGCGGTGCAGGAAGGCGAGCTGGTGACGCTCGACGCGGGCGCGAGTCACGACCCCGACATCGAGGACACGTTGACATACGAGTGGGTTCAGGTGGGCGGACCGAAAGTGGAACTGAGCGATTCGCACGCGGTCAACCCCACGTTTACGGCGCCCGAGGGAGTACAGGACGAGACGTTGCGGTTCGAGTTGCACGTTTCCGACGGGCAGCATGAGCGCGTGGACACGGTGGACGTGCTGGTTCACGCGGACAACGACGCACCGCTCGTAGACGCGGGTGATCCGGTGGATGTCGTCGCGGGCGAGGTGGTGCATCTGGCGGGGCGGGCCACCGACCCGGACAGCGACGCGCTGACGTACATGTGGGTCCAGACCGGCGGTCCGCCGGTGACGCTCAGCGACCCGCACGTCGCCACGCCGACGTTCGTGGTGCCACCCGACATGCCGGACGCGACGCTCTCCTTCGAGCTGCACGCGACCGACGGGGTCAACACGAGCGTGGACAGTGTCGAAGTTCACGTGACGGGCACGGCGGACTCCGCCGAGAGCGACGGTTCGGCAGGAGAGCCGGTATCGAGCGCACCCGCGAGCCCGGACGCCGACGCTCCGCCGGCGGACGTGCCGGCCGGACCAGCGGATGCGCCGGCACCGCCTCCGGCGCCGGATGCCGCTCCCGAATCGGACGCCGGGCCGACCGTACTCGGCGAGCCGCTGACGGTTTCGCAAGACGAGGGTGGCGGCGGTTCGGCCGACGCCACGCCGGCGACCGTCCCGAGCGACGGGACCTTGCCCGAGGGAGCCTCGCCGTGGAACGGCACCGAGCGGCTCGACGTGCTGGATCCCATGCAGGCGCTGCGGGGCGAGGTGGCCTACGACCAGGCTCCCGCGGCGCCGATGCCCCATCTGCCGGGAACGTCCGACGGGGCCGATGCGCCGGCGGGGTCGCAGTTTGTCGCCGACGCCCGCGAGCTTCAGATCGAGCCGGTCGAGTCGGCGGACGAGGTGATCGCGATACCGGCCGAGATGCAGCACCAGTCGTTCGACGACGTGTTCACGCAGGTTTCGGACGTCGCGCTTCCCGGGACCGCGGGCGGCGATTCGACGCCGGCGCTCGACGGTATGACAGCCGACGCGTCGCACGCGCCGGGGGATACCGGAGATTCGGCACAGGTCACGTCCGCAGGCGGGGTGGAATCGCCGGAGGGCCATCGGGTCGCGGCGGACGGGACGGCGCACGCGGGAGAACCGGATGCCGAGGCCGGCGTCTCGGAGGCGCAAAGCCGCAGCCTGTGGGCGTTGTTCTGGGGACTGCTGCGCGGCCACGCGGGCACGGAGCAGATGACGGATGAGGTTGCCGCCCAGGCGGCCCGGCGGGCGGAAAACGACGAACGCCGCGCGTAGGCCACAGGGGGGAGTTTTCGGGAGTTGACTCGATGACCAGGTATCTGCAAGCGCAATCAGGACAAGCCAGTCGGATGGTCGCCTGCGGTCTTGCGCTGTTGGCGCTGGCCCGCGCCTTGCCAGCCCAGGAGCGGACCGCGCCGGCTGCGCTTCCGCCGCCCTCGACCGGCGTGATTGGTTTCACGGCCCCGCTGCGAACGATCACGCTCGCACCGCTGCGCACGGGGCGCATCGCGAAGCTGCTGGTCGACGAGGGCGAATTCATCGAAGGGGGCAAGCCGGCGGTTCTGCTCGATGACACGGTGCAGCGCCACCAGGTCGAAATCGCCCGCGCCCAGGCGGCCTCGACGCTCGAGGCCGATCTGGCCCGCGTGCGCATGGAGCAGGCCGCGGCGGAGCTCAAGCGCATCGAGGCCCTGGCCCGCTCGACCAACGCTTCGAGCAAGGAACTGGCCGACGCGCGCGCCAACGCCCGGGCAGCCGAGCTCACCTGGCAGGAGGCGGTGTTCAAGCACGAACAGGCGCAGCGCCAGTACGCGTTGCAGCAGGCCATGCTCGACGAGTTGCACCTCAAGGCGCCGTTCTCGGGATACGTCGCGCAGCGGCACAAAGACGTCGGCGACACGGTCGAGGAGCGCGAGGGCGTGCTGACGCTGGTTCAGCTCGATCCGCTGGTCGTGATGCTCGACTGCCCGCTGGAACTGGCGTCGGTCGTGCGGGCCGGGCGGGCGGTACGGGTGCTGCCCCTGGATACGGGGCTGCCGCCGCGCACGGGCGAAGTCTACTTCGTCAGCCGCGTGGCCGACCCGGCCTCGCAGACGTTCAAGGTCAAGGTGCGCGTGCCCAACGCGGACACGGCGTGGGTGGCGGGGCTGCGCGTACGGGTCGATTTCCCGGCGCCCGCGGCGACGGCGCATACCGAGGGCGTCCACAACGCCGGAAAGTGAGAGACGCATGAACCTGTTCGAGAATACCGATTTTGCCGGCGAGTCGTTCAACGATGACAACGCGTTCGACCTCTTGCAGGAACTCGAGCGCAACACGCCCGACGAAATCCGTCGTCAGCGGGCGCACTTCCGCATCGCGGTCAAGGCGCACGTGACGCTTCAGCCGGCGAACGCCAGTCAGATGCTCAAGTTCAAGATGCAGGGTACGACGGGCGACCTGTCGGAAGGCGGATGCCGCATCCTGTTTCCGCTGCCGGTCAACGTGGGCGATCTGTATCGGCTCGAGTTTGACCGCCAGCAGCTCGACCTGCCGCTGACGTTCGCGCGGTGCGTGCGCTGCCATCTGCTGCGGGAAGACGCGTATGAAGCCGGCTTTACGTTCTTCTCGCCGATCACGATGCCGGCCAACCTGCACGCGGCCGACGAACAGAGCCTGATGTAACAGCCGCGCCGGCGCCCGGCCCGTGTTGCCGAACCCGCCGGCCTGGCCCGAGAAGCCGAGTTTGCGATGACGCCAGCCACGAAACCACCTCAGAAGGGCCCGCAGGCGCCCGCCCGCCCCGCGGCGGACCAGACGCCGATCGCGCAGATCCTGCAACACGCGCGCGAGGCGCCCTCGGTCCACGCGTTTCTCACGCGGGCCTTGCGGTCGATCGCGGCCGCCTTTTCCAGCCCCTACGCGGCGATGTACGTGCGCTGCCGAACCGAGGTCATTCAGGAGGAAACGCACAGCGGCCCGACCGATCCGGGCTTCTGGCGCTCGGGTGTACAGCGGTTTCTTACCGAATCGCTCGCCGCCGACCAGCCGCGGGCGCGCGTGCTCAGCGCCGCCCACGCCCGGCTCAAGGTGACGCTGCTCGCCGCGCCGCTCAAGAGCCCCGCGCTGGGGCTGGGCGGGGCGGTCGCGCTGGTAACCGCCGGCGATGATGTGCTGGCGCAGCGCAAGCTCACCGAGCTTGCGAGCCTGCTTACGCTGGTCGCCTCCGCTGCCGCGAACGTCGGCACCACGCGGGACACCGGCACGAACAGCGTCGCGGCGAACAAGTCGCTGGCCCGGGCGGCGACCGCCGGCACGCCCGAGGAACTGGCGTTCTCGATCACGAACAACCTGCGCGGCAAGCTCGGCTGCGAGCTGGTCGCCTTGGGGATGGTCGCCGGACGCCGGGTGAAGATCATCTCGATCTCGGGGCTCGACGAAGTCAAGAACCGCACGCCCGGCGTCGGCCGGCTGCGCTGCGCGATGGAGGAATGCCTCGACTACGGGCGGCCGATCGTCGCGCAGTCCGGCGGCGGATGGCACGAAGACGGACCCCACGCCGGCGGCTTCCGGCTGCACGAGCGCTGGAAGCAGGACGCCGGCGGGGCGTGCGTCGCCTCGCTGCCGCTGTTTGCCGGGCAGCGCTGCGTCGCGATCCTCAGTCTTCGACGCCGCGCGGACGAGCCGTTCAAACCCGACCAGGTCGAAGAGCTGCGCAAGGCGGTCGAACCGTTCGCCGCGGCGCTGCTGCTGCTGCACGATGCCCGCCGCGGGCTGGTGCGTCACGTCATCGACGCGGCCGGCAACACGGTGCGGACGCTCACGGGGCCGGGGCACGTGGGGCGCAAGGTGCTGGTGGGGGCGGTGCTGCTGGCCGCCGGCTGGTTCTGCCTGGGCACGCTCGACTACCAGTTGACCGTGCCGGCCCGCATCGTTCCCGCGGTGCAACGCCACATCGCGGCGCCGTTCGACGGCACGCTCGCGTCGGCCGCGGTCGTGGAAGGCGACGTGGTGCGCAAGGGCGACGTATTGTGCCGGTTCGATCAGCGCGAGCTGCGGCTCCAGCGCAGCCAGCTCCTGTCGCAGATCGCGGTGCTCGAACGCGAGCAGATGCGCGCCCTGGCGGGCAACAACCCCGTCGAAGCCCGGCTGGCCGAGGCGAAGTGGCACCTGGCCCGCACGCAACTCGCGGCGGTGGACCACCGGATCGAACAGGCCACGTTGCGGGCGCCGTTCGACGGCGTCGTCATCCACGGCGATCTGCGCAAGCAGATCGGCAGCGTCGTGGCGCAGGGCACGCCGTTGTTCGTCGTCGCGCCGCTCGACGCCTGGACGCTGGAGATGGACGTGCCCGAGAACGCGGCCGGGGAGCTGGCCGATCGGCTGGGGACCGGCGGTGGGCGGCCGCCGGTGCCCGGGCGTTTCGTGGGGCACGCCCGGCCCGAGGAGCAGCGGCCGATCGAAGTCACGCGGCTGCGGCCCAGCTCGGAGATCCGTGACGGGCACAACGTGTACGTCGCCGAGGCGCGCATCCGCCCCGACACGTCCTGGATGCGCCCCGGGATGGAAGGACTGGCCCGGATTGACATAGGTCCGCGCAAGGTGTGGTGGGTGATGCTGCACCGCGTGCTCGACACCCTGCGGATGAAGTACTGGCTATGAGCAACGCCCCCGCCCCCCAGCAACCGACCCTGGCCGACCGGCTGCGCGACGTGCGCGTCGGCGTGCGGAAAGACCTCGACGTGAGCCGGCACGTCTTTCGTCACGAGCCCGCCTACGTCGTCCGCGATCCGATCACGTTCCAGAGCCACCGCCTCAGCCCGGAAGACTACCACGTCCTGCTCAGCATCGACGCGCGGCACACGCTCGGCGAGATCTTCGACGAGCTCGTCGCCAGCGGTCGGGCCGACCGCGCCGACGAGGAGAAGTTCTACCAGTTCGTCTTCCACCTGCACCGGCTCGGGTTTCTGCACCTGCCGGTCTCGGACGACAAGCTGCTCTACCGGCGTTATCAGGCCAAGCGCCAGGCCCGCGTGCGCCAGCGGCTGATGGGGTTTCTGTTCCTCCAGGTGCCGCTGGTCAACCCGGACGCGTTCCTGGGTCGCACCATGCCGCTGATGCGGTGGCCCTTCACCCGCACCTTCTTCGTCTGCTGGCTCGTGCTGATCGGGACGGCCGGGTACGTGGCCGTCTCCAACGCCGACGGCCTGATTCAGCCGCTCGACGGCCTGCTGGCCACCCGCAACCTGGCCGTCATGTGGCTCACGCTGGTGATCCTCAAGGTCTTCCACGAGTTCGGACACGCCTACGCCTGCAAGAACTTCGGCGGCCACGTGCCGGAGATGGGCGCGTACCTGATCGCGTTCACGCCCTGCGCGTACGTCGACGCCAGCGCCGTGTGGGGGTTCCCGCGCAAGTCGCACCGGCTGATCGTCTCGCTGGCCGGCGTGTACTTCGAGCTGACGATCGCGGCGGTCGCGGTGTTCGTCTGGGCGGCCACCGAGGAATCGCTGCTCCATTCGATCGCCTACAACGTGATCTTCCTGGCCAGCACCGTCACGGTCCTGTTCAACATCAACCCGCTGATGCGCTACGACGGCTACTACATCGCCAGCGACCTGCTCGAGATTCCCAACCTCCGGCAGCGGGCCAAGCAGTACGTGCTCGACGTGCTCAAGCAGTGGCTGCTGGGCCTGCGTCCCGTCAAACGGCCCGCCAGCCGCCGCCTGCGCTTCATCCTGCTGACGTTCGGATTCTGCAGCGTGATCTACCGCACGCTGGTCTTCGCGGGAATCGCGACGATGCTGTCGCTGAAGTTCTCACTCGTCGGGCTGGCGCTGGCGTGCTTCTTCCTGGGCACGCTGCTGACCGCGCTGGTCAAGCGCCTGGCCAAGTATCTGTGGTTCGCGCAGGAAACTGCGCCGGTCCGGGTCCGGGCGGTCGGTCTGAGCGTGCTGGTGTTCTTCGTGATTCCGGTGGGCGCCGGTCTCGTACCGCTACCGCA
>CAYRXN010000121.1:0-5536 GCA_964428275.1 uncultured Planctomycetales bacterium
GGGCGCGCTGATGACCCTCGTCGATCTTGCGGCACTGGATCACCTTTCCCCGGTCGAGCCCGACGCCGCCGTGTGGGCGGCCAACCTCGCGGCGCTGCGCGCGGCGCAGCCCGCGGTCGCTGAGACGCTCGAAACCGTCGAACTGCCCGCGCACTGGCGGACGGTGCGTGCGCTCGACGGCTGGGTCGTCTGGCGGATCGAGCCCGCGGGCGCCGAGCCGTGCTGGCTCGGAGGTTCGGCCGCACCGGCGACCCGCGCCGCCGCCCTGGTCGATGTCGAGTCGTGGCGCGGGCACAACCCCGCACTCGCGGGCATCGGCGCCGGCGCCGCGCTCGATCGCCTGCTGCGGCAGCTCACGGCCCGCCAGGCCGTCTTCGTCTTCGAGCGCGACCTCGCGCGTCTCGCGGCGGTCTTGCGCGTGGTGGACGTGGCACCGGCGATCCGGGAGGGTCGCTGCATCCTGGTTTCCGCCGGCGACGAGGCGGGATTCCTGGCGGCACTGTTCGAGCAGGCGCCGGGGTTGCTGCCGCCGGCGTCGATCATCGCCCTGCCCGGAACCGGACCTGATCGCGTGGCGCAGATCCGCGCCACCTGCGAGACGGTGGGCCGAAGCGTATCCGAGCGACGGCAGGCCCGCCTGGGTGCCCTGAGCGGGGCGGTGCGGTCTCCGTCGCGCACCGAGGGGGCGCGCCTGGCGGTGCTTGCGCTGGGAGATGTGGCGGCCCACCATGCACTGGCGGACGGACTGGCCCAGGCCGCGAAGTCGCTGGGTTGGGAAGTGTGCCGGCGCACGGCCGGCGGACCGCGGGACGTCGGCCCGTTGCCGCACTGCGAAGCGCTATGCGAATTCGGGCCCGGCCTGACGGTTGCGCTCGGAACCGATCCTCGCGCGCTGCCCGTCTCCGTCAGCGGCGTCCTGTGCCAGTGGCACGTCGACGCGCGCGACGTTCCCGAGGTGCTTCCCGAAACTGAGACGATTCATCTGGCGGCCACGCCGCGGATCGCGAGGTTGCTGCGCGAGGCGGGTGTACCGGAGTCCCGCCGGCGCGGGTTCTGGTGGGCGTGTTCCGACGCGGTTCTTCAGATGGGCGGTCGGGCTGCCCGCCCGGCGGGATCGGTGCCGGCGGTCCTGATCGCGGGCGACCTGCCCGACGCGGGCGCGGAAGCCTGCGGTATCGTGCAACCGACGCATGTGCAACTCTGGTCAGCGCTTCGCCGGAGGGCCGCGGAGGCATGCGCGGTCGCCGAGGTCTACCAGCCGGCCGCGCTGCTGCGACACGCCGAGCGCAAGTCGGGTGTCCGGCTGCGGGAAAGTTCGTTGCGTGCCCGGATGCTGCGAATTATCGAGCACGTGTTGATTCCGGCCGTGGTACTCGAAACAATCTTCCGGTGGCTGGAGCGCGAGTCGCGGACCGTGTTTGCGGCTGGAGAGGGCTGGGAGCGCCTTTTCCCGGACGATCGGTGGATTCTGCCGGCGGATGTGCGGGCGTGGGAGCAGGCGGGGCTCTCGCCGGCAACCTCCGTGGCGGTCTTTGCGGGCCGCACGGATCCGTTGAGTCCGCTGTTGCTCGCGGCGGCCGGAGCGGGCTGGCCGGTAGTGCTGCACAGCCCGGGCTCCGAGAGCCTGACGGCTGCGCTGGGTGGAACGCTCCACCCGCAGCAGCACTACGCCGCGTTCGCCGACCGGCGCGGGCTGCTCGAGACGCTCGAGGAAATGACCCGCACGCCCGATGGGCTGCAAAAGCGTGCGGCGCGAGCCCGGGCGCATCTGGCCGGTGGGCACCGACTGGCCCACCGTCTGGCAACCTTGGCCCGCGAGTTGGGTCTGGACTGGGCGGAGGGAAATGCAGGCTGATGCGACTGCACGCAGATATCGGCGATCTTCAACGGTCGCGCCCGGGCCGCGCGCCCCGCGGCCGGCTGCGACCCGGCTACCCGTGGGTGTGTCTGCTGCTGCTCGCGACGGCAGCCGCGGCAAGTCGGGCCGACGAGCCCGTCGTGACCACGATTGCGGACTTCGAGGATGATTCCGTCGCCACGACGGTCACCGAGGCGCACCATGCGCTGGCGGCCGACTGCACCGCCGAGCGGGCCGCCATCCCGGCGCGCGGGCAACGCTCGCTGATGGTCGCGATCGGTGCGACCGAGCGCGGCGCGTGGGCCACGTGCGACCTGCGCTTCCGGGTCGCCACGTTCTTCGATCAGGCCGACCGGGTCGCCACCTACGCGTGGATCACCAAGGGCTCGGCCGAGATCCAGCTCCGCGTTCGCGACGCGACCGGGACGGTCTTTCAGACGCCGCGCATGCCCGTTTCCGAAAAGAACCGCTGGGTGCGGCTCGTGGCGGCGCTGGGCTCGCGGGAGCTGGAACCCGTCGGCGGTGCAAGCGCCGCCGCGCGGCGGCTCACCTGGCCCATCGAGATCCTGGGCTACCGGATTCACACGAATACCGTCGGCCGGCAGACGGTCTTTCTCGACGACCTCGAGGTGGAACATCGCGTCTCGGGCGCCGCCGTTCTGCGGGGCGGGTTCCTGCTCGACCGCCCGACGCATCTCTACGAACCCGGCGACGTGGTCTACGCCGCGGTGATGCTCGAGAACACGTCGCAGCGCGCGGCGCTGCCCCTGAGCGTGAAGCTGGCGTGGCTGCGGGCCGACGGCACGACCCTGACCACCGGACGCTCGTCGCTGAGCCTGCCGGCCCGCGGGCGTGACTTCCGTTCGCGCCAGGCGGTCGATTTCAGCCAGGAGGTTCCCGCGCCGGGCCTCTATCGCCTCGTTGCCAGCGTGCGCGCCCCGGGCTGGCTGATGCCGGCCGTCTTCGAAACCACCGTAGCGGCGGTCGTCTCCAACCGCGCGTTGCCGCGCGGGCGCTCCGTGTTCTTCGGCGTGCAAAGCAACCTGATGCGCGAGTCGCCGGCCGATCGGCTGCTCGAAATCCTGATCGCGCGCGAGGTCGGCGTGCAACTGCTCGCGCTGGACACGTCGTGGCGGAAGATCGAGCCGCGTCCCGGACGCTTCGAGCTCGATGACCTCGGGCAGGTGATCGACGGCATCACGGCGCGGGACATCGCCGTGATGCTGGTGCTGAGTGACCCGCCCGGATGGCTGCCGACCGGCGGGCGCGCGGCGTGGGAACGGCAGATCGAACTCTGCGAGCACCTGGCCGGACGGTTCGGCACGCGGGTCGTCGCGTACCGGCCGATGCGTCTGCCCGTTTCCCGATCGGGCGGGTTCGCGGCCGAGGAGGTGGCCGACCTGGTGCGGATGCGCGACCGCGTGCGGGCCGTGCGTCCGGAGGTGGAGATCGTCGCGCCGCCGCTGCACCTTGGTGCCGGCTCTCCGCCGCCGTGGCCGGCGGGGTTGCCCGGCGACGGGATCAAGCTCGCGGTGGCAACGGCGGGGCCGCCGGCGGCGGCACGCCTGGCGCTCGATGCGTTCGCCAGGCACGGCGACCGCGAGGACCAGCAGGGCGTGTACTGGTTTCACCGGGCGGCGCCGCTGGACGGCCCCGGCACGCCCGCCGACGCGGTCGCGCTGCTCCGACACTACGTGGACGCGGCGCGGCGCGGGGCCGCCGGCGTCGTGTGGATCGACCTGCGCGACGACAGCGCGGATCGGCGGCATCCCGAACAGATGCACGGACTCGTGCGGCGTGACTTCAGCCCGCGCACGACGCTGCTGGGGCTGTCGAACACGGTCGGCATGTTGCAGGGTCTGCTCTACGCCGGCCCGGTGCCGGGTACGCCCGCAGAGCTCGACTCGGCGCTGTTCCTGGGCGGCGAGCGACAGGTCGCCGTGTTCTTTCCCAGGCCCAACCGCATCCTGCCGGCGGTGCTCACGCCCTACCACGTCGCGCCGGTCGGCGTCATGCGCGTATTCGACATCGCGAGGCGGCAGCGTCCGCTGCTCGAGACGCCGTTCTCGCCGCTGGTGACGGCGCGGTCCGAACCGTTTTTCGTTACGCTGGTCGCCGACCGCACGCTGGCCCGGCCGGCGCTGGCGGTGGCGCAGCCGTGGCTCCGGATTCCCGCAACCGTGCTCTGCGACCAGGAGGCGACGCTGCCGATCGAGATCGATGCGCTGGAGCCTCTGCGGCGAAGCTACCTCCAGGTCAAGCTGCCGCCCAACGCGCCGGTACGTTCCTCGCTGACCTCGCGGGGGCTCCAGGCGGAAGCAGGCGACACGCTGCGTTTCGACGTCAAGCTCACGCGGACCGGATCGGGCCCCTTCGAGCCGGTTACGATTACCGTTCGCGTTTCGCTCGAAGGTCGCGCCATCGAAGTGCCCGTGGCGTTGCGGCCGCTTCGCCACATCGCCCCGGTGCGAACCGGCGGGTCGATTGCGCAGGAGGGCCTGGAGCTCGGGGAGCTGTGCACGGGCCGCCCCGGAACCGCCGGCGCGGGGCTCTACGCTGGATATGAGAAACGCAAACTGCGGCTCGCTGTCGTTCTGCCCCCGGACGTCGGGCCGCGGGCGGTGTTGCACGTCGCCGCGGCGGCCGAGGGCGCGGACCAGCGCGGTGCGTGCCAAATCACGTTGGCCGCCCCGCGTCCGCGTATCAGCCCGGCTTCGGGCACCGCTGCGCGGCTGGTTCGCGGCTGGCGTTGCAGGATGTCCGAGGTCGGTGGGCGGCGCATCGCGGAGGTCACGATTCCGGCCCGAGCGCTCGGCGAGGCGAAGCTTGCGCCCGGCCGGCGGCTGCTGCTCTCGTTGCGGCTGGTGGATCCCCCGGCCCCGGGTCGACCGGCGCCGCTGGTGTTCCACTGGACCGCCGGCGACGGTCCGATCGACGAGGCCACGAGCGAAGACCAGTGGGTCGAGCTCGACACCAGGCGGTAGGTGGGGTTCCGTCTGGCGGTTCGGGCCGGCGGGCGCGCAGAAAAATGGGTGAATTCAGGTGCGAGTCCCTTCAGGGGCAGGGGGTTGGGTTTCGAGCGAGGGGGCCATCAAGGGGAGTCAGCGTAGAACGCCAAACGTTTGATGACCTCAGGACGCCGCACCAGGTTGAATTCACCCAAAGATCGGTTTTTCTGTCTGCGTTTGGTAGCAGGCATCGACCGTTTGCTTCCGTGCTCGGGTCGATGCGTTCGGTCGTTGACCGCTCCTCCGTGAGCGATGCCGCCGACCGGGATCCACCAGGTTTACGGTGGCTCGTGCCCTCCTTTAACTTTCAATAGTCGCATAGGTCTGCCTGTCTTAACAAGCCTGTCATCGGATAGGATAACGCAACTTCTTATGGGGCAGCGGTGATTATTGTCAATAAAACTGTCATCAATCTGGCGCATAGTGGCTTTCCGTCCAGACAGGCGAGGGCTGGTACGACATATGGGGTCGGGCCAGAAACCGATGCCAAGATGAGGTGTTCTGGGGAATATTAAATGCAATTTAGGAACGGGGTTCACTGGCAAAATTACCTATATTAACCGCGCAACCGCGAACGGGTGTGTGCGTGGGGCGTGAGCTTCCAGGTGAGTGCTGGCGACGCGCTCGGCGCGTGGCGGACTGGCGCTTCGCGGGCGCGGGTGGGTCAGGG
>CAYRXN010000122.1:0-5892 GCA_964428275.1 uncultured Planctomycetales bacterium
GCCGATCTTCCAACGTAACATATGAACCGATAGGAAGTTACCGCTACGCGGCCGTCGAGGACCTTGCGGGCGCCGAGCCGGCCGATCCGCCCGTCAACGCTGCCGGGATCGGCACGCCCCCGAAGACCCCCGACGAGGCCCAAACCAGGCCGCAGGCGGCCGCCGTGCCGATTCTGCGCGGCGTTTCGGCCCTGCCCGCGCCGGAAGCGCCGACGCGAGCACCCGCAAAGACCACGCCGGTTGCAGGATCGCCGGCGGCGAACGCCCCGGCGCACGCGGCGGGCGATCCGGGGTCGCTCCAACAACTCGTGGACCGCTGGCTGGAGGACTCGCCCGGCGGATCGTTCCGCGAACAGCTCGATCGGCGGGTGCTCGCCGTCATGGCGGGGCGCTACGACGAGGCGCGCCGGCCGCTGGAATCGGTCTCGAACGAGCAGCAGCAGATGGCCGCGCGGATGGTCGAGTCGCTGATCGCGATCCGCGAATCGCACGGCGCCCAGCCGCAAGAGGAAATCGGCCGGGTGCTCCGACAACTCAGCGAGCTGCGCGAAGCGCTGGTGCCGCTGTCGGACCTGAGCATCCCGCACCTTGTGCTGGCCCGCTCGGTGCGCGGTTTTGGCAACTACGCGCCGTTCGAGCCAGCCGAGTTTCCCGCCGGACGGACGAACGAGTTCGTCGTCTACTGCGAGCTGAGCAACTTCGTCGCGGTGGCGACCAAGGACGGGCAGTACGAATCGCGGTTCGGCATGCAGACGCGGGTCCTGACGCCCTCCGGCGACGTCGCGTACGAAATGAAGGACGACGCGATCATCGACCGCTGTCGCGCCCGGCGACGCGACTGCTTCATCTCCGCGCTGGTACGTCTGCCGGCGACACTTTCTCCGGGCCGGTATGTGGTGAAGGTCACGATTGTTGATAAAATCGGGCATAAGGTGGCCCAGAAGCGGGCGACGTTTCGCATTGTGGCGCGGTCGTAGTCGCCTGTGGGGACACGTACCTTGGACCGTCGCGGGCACGCGCCCCCAGGGCCGCGCCGGCAGGCCGCGACGCCGCGCCGGCGAGTCGCGCGTACAAGCGGCCCCCCCGGGCGACCGGCGGCTCCAGAGGGCTCGGCGTGATCGTACCCCGTTTCATCCGGCGCTGGTTCCGCGCTCCCTACGACGGGCTGCGGCACTTCGGCGTGGTCGCCGAGGGCGTGCTCTATCGCTCCGGCCAACCGACCCCCGCCGAGCTGCGCGACCTGATCACACGGTACCACATCAAGACGGTCGTCGCGCTGCGCGGCAGCCGCGATCCGGCCGACCCCGACGCCTGGGAGCAGCAGGAACGCGGCGTCTGCGACGAGCTGGGCGTGCGGTTCGTGACGCTGCCGTCCAACCACAAGAACCCGCCGACCGAAGACCAGATCCGCCGCTTCCTCGACCTGATGGCCGATCCGCAGCATCACCCGGTGCTGATCCACTGCCGGATCGGCCAGCAGCGCACGGGGATGTACTGCGCGCTGTACCGCGTGCACATGCAGGGCGTGGACCCCGAAACGGCGCTGCGCGAGATGGATGAGCTGGGCTTCAACATCCGCCACCGCCGCCACCAGCGCCTGCTCGAAGCCTACCGGCGCTTCGCTGCGCTGAAGCTGCGGTAGCAACCGTTTCCACCGCCGCGCAGGCCACCCTGCGTGGTTGGCTTCGGGCCGGGCTCCGGTTAAACTATGTAGGATAGAGTGGGGAGTTTCATGATGGGCCCCGGAGTCCGGCGAGTGCGACGCGCGTTTACGCTGATCGAGCTGCTGGTGGTCGTCGCCATCATCTCGCTGCTGATTTCCATCCTGCTGCCCTCCATGCGGCTGGCGCGCCAGAAAGCCCAGACCGTGGCCTGCGCTTCCAACATGCGCCAGACGCTGCTGGCGATGATGATGTATCAGGAAGACTACCAGGGCAGCCTGCCACCCAATGCGTGGAGCGAGGCGGCCTGGTACGTTCCCAAGCGCGACCTGTGGTTCTACAAGCTCGTACCCGACTATCTCAACGACCCCGACGCCCTGATCTGCCCCGGCGACCCTTTCCGTGACCAGTTCGATTTCGAGGCCGTCTTCCGCGGGCGGCCGCATTCCAACGGCCGGGTCGCGTCCTGCGGTTGGGGCCTGAACTACCTGCTGCGGCACTTCGGCGAACCCTATTCATTCAACATCGAGAAGTTCCCGCCGACGCGCCCGCGCGAGACGATCCTGCTGGCCGAGGTGGGCCCCGACGACGAGATCCGGCTGACCAGCGCGTACGGCGGCGGCGGGGCGGCCACCCCCTGGCGCGACGCCGGCCGACTCGTCTGGGACGACGGCGCCCGCGCCTGGTACGCCAACAAGCCGACCTGGCTCACCGCGCGCCACCTGGGCGGAATCAACATGGCGTCGATGGAATACGCGGTAAAGTGGGTACCGACACGGCGAATCCTCGAGTCGCCGATCGAAACCGTTTACGACGTGGGCCATCCACTCGGCGACTGCAAGGGTGGCGATTGCTACTTCTGCAACTACCACCACTACACGGACGCAACCCATTACAACTTTTCGCGCTCGAAACTGTACTGGTGGACGGGGCCGATACCCCACTATCCGCGCTGAACCACCGCCGGTGGACCGTCCTCGTGACTCGATCCGCAAGTAACCAACCCGCAAGACGCAAACCCTGGATCATCGCCAGCGTGGTCGTGCTGCTCCTCGCGGCATCCGCGTACCTGACGTGGTCCGCCGGCAACAAACCCGTCAAACCGTGGAAACGCACCGCATTCGATTTTCTGGTCACGTGGCGGTGCCTGGAGTGCGGATACGAAGAGCAGGGACCGGCCGGCGTGGGACCGCGCACGTGTCCCAGGTGCGGCAAGGACCAGCTCTACGTGTGCATCCGGCACGTCTGCCCCAGACACGGCGTGTTTCCCGTCGCGTTTCAGTACGACCAGGAGGGCAACCCCGTCAAGCTCAAGGTGGCGGACGGGCCGTGGGTGCCGTATGCGGACCAGGATTACAACGTCAACGCACGCTGCCCGCGCTGCGGGGCGTTCATGATGCCGTCCGAAGCCCCCCGGCCGGCCCCCCGCAAACCGTGAAGCGCCCGCCACGCCGGCCGCTCAAACCCACGAGCCGGCCGGCGTTCGAGCCGGCGGGTAGACCGACTGGATCGCGGTCAGAATCGTGCGCGTCGCCGGCGACTTGTTGAGCGTGTAGAAATGGATGCCCGGCGCGCCGCGTTGAAGCAGCTCGAGACATTGGGCCGTCGCGTGCGCCACACCGAGCGAGAGCACCGCATGATGATCATCGCGGAGCATCTGAAGCTCGGTCAGCAGTGAATTCGGGATGCTCGCCCCGCACACCTTCGTGAATCGTTCGATCTGCGACACATTCGTGATCGGCATGATCCCGGGAATGACCGGCACACCGATCCCCATCGCCCGCACACGACTGACGAAATCGAAGTACTTCTGGTTGTCGAAGAAAAGCTGTGTAATCAGGAACTCGCAGCCGGCGTCCACCTTGCGCTTCAGGTGAAACAGATCCAGGTCCGAGCTGGGCGACTCCACGTGCGTCTCAGGATAGCACGCCCCCCCGACGCAGAACCCGTAATGCCTGCGAACGTGCGCCACCAGCTCGTCGGCGTGCTGGAATCCATCGGGATGCGGCTGAAAACGCAGGTCACCGTGAGGCGGATCGCCACGCAGCGCCAGGAGATTCTCCACACCACTGCGTTCCAGACGCCGGAGAATCGCATCCAGCTCGTTGCGCGACGCCCCCAGACACGTGAGGTGAGCGAGCGTTTCGATCCCGAATTCGGGCCGCATGCGCGCCACGAGATCCAGTGTCTGGTCACGCGTGCTGCCGCCGGCGCCGTAGGTCACCGAGACAAACGACGGTCGCAAGTCGGCCAGCGAAGCAATCGTCTGCTCGAGCCGCCGCACACCCTGGTCGTCCTTTGGCGGAAAAAACTCGAACGAGATGCTCGGCCGCCCGCACGAGAGCAATTCGCGGATTCGCATGATCTTCCCTGATCTGACCCACGGCCCGCGCGCCGGTGCGAACCCCACGGCCCGCAGCGACGCGCCCGTTACGTTATCGGCAAGTATAGCCGCGCATCTGCGCCCGGGACTACGCACCCAAGTTGTCGAAGGCGAAGCCCCCGGTGGGCCAAGCCCGCCGACAATCCGGGACAGGGCACCACATTCCGCGGCGTCGTGCGTCAGCCGGAGTGGGCACGGCGCACCGTTCCTGGAGAAGAGCCGCGGCTTTTTGCGCCGCGACCAGGCCGGGCGGCAAACTAATGGCTGACAACGGCGTGCGGCCACCGGACACTGCGAGCCAGTCCGCGGCGTTCGAGCGGGAGCGGGTGCACGTGGGACTTTCCCGGCATCGATCGAAGTCCGCCTTCACGCGGGCCGAGCTGCTCGCCGCTGTCGGGATTATCGGACCGCTGGTCGGCACGCTGTTGCCGGCGCTTTCGCGCACCTGCGCCCGGGCCCGCGCGACCCGATGCCTCGCCAACCTGCGCGCCCTCGGTCACGGGCTGGCCATCTGCGCCAGCGAACACCGCGACGTCCTCCGGGTCGACGGACACGCCGACGCCAAGTCCCTTTTTCGAACTCGGCCACCGCTTTCTCGAAGGCGGCGTGCTCAGCTTCGCCGGCGAGAACGGCCTCTGGAGCGGCAGCGGCATCGATGTCCCCTGGACACCCGCCTCCTCGCCGGCCTGGCGCTGAACCCCGGCTCCTGCCCACCGGCAACCCGAACAAACCTGCGATCCGCGGACACTACTCTCCGAGGCCCCCTTCCAGCCGCCACAGGTTGCGACTCCGGCGCAGGTTCATACCCTGCGGAACCGCGATGCGCCGCACGAAGAACACCGGCCGTGCCCGGCCGCCCGGCAGCCGACCATATCGACGCGCGAGTTTCGGCCATTGGCCCGCGCTGGCTGTAATGATACGAATGTCGTTCCGACGTGCGGTCACGTGCCGCGCATAGAGCAGCGGCGCCGCATGTCCCCATTCGGTCAGAACCAGCGCGTCGGCGGGAAGCGTGCCCAAGTCCGCCTCGGCCACGAACGCGGTCGCGTCGGCCCGCGCGGCGAAGTCGGGCATGTTGCGAATCTGAACAACGGCCCAGGTGCTCGCGGCCAGCCCGGCAACAACCGTCACAGCGGTGCGCCACCCTCCAGAGCGCTGCGGCAACAGCCGATCCGCCCCGATGCCCGCGAGTACGGCCAACGCCCACAGCAGCGGAAGCGTGTTCGCAGCATCATCGCTGACCCGGTAGACGAGCAGAAACACCGCCGACGCCACGCCGATACCCGCTACGAAGACGGCCGTGGGGCGCTGCCGACGCGGCACGTTCAGCGCCCCCGTGATGGCCAGCACCACCACCGCGGCCAGCACCAGCGGATGGTGGGGTGCCAGTCGGTGCGCGAGCCAGACACAACGTGCCGTCACGTCGCCGCCGAGCGACATCAGCGAACGATACTGCTGGGCCGCGAGCAGCCAGAACACCCGCCGACCCTTCGCATCCGGCCCCGCGTCGGCCGGCGGCAAAGACCCGGTCGTCTCGTTGAACCGCTCGATGTAGTTGCACGGCACCTCCGGGCGATCGCGCAACCAGACGTACCCAACCGAGTACACGACCGGCAACGCCAGCCCGCCCGCCGCCACGAGAATCGCCGGCCCCGCCCGGCGCGCCCGACGCGGTCGGTCGCGCGGCACGAGCGCCAGTCCCAGTGCGAAGCCGGCAACTGCGAGCACCATCGGCGGTCGGCTGACGGCGGCGGCTCCCAGAAACACCGCGGCCAGGAACAGATTCAAGCCCCTGCCCCGCCGCCGATATGCACACAGGAACCAGACCGCCCCACCCAGCAGCGCCAG
>CAYRXN010000123.1:0-3114 GCA_964428275.1 uncultured Planctomycetales bacterium
CGCACGGGGCGGGCACAGCAGGTGGCCAGCGTCGCTTCAGGCAGCATCTGACCGGGCGGAACGAACGCCACCCGGGCGGTGCGATCCGAGAACTCGTCGATCTGCACCGTCCACGCGTCGGTCAACGCCGGCTCCTCCGTCCGCCCCCGACCACGCAACGCGCCGCGATCGTGCCGCCGACGACGGTCGGCCCGCGCGAACGGTCAAGGTCCTCTCCGGGCCGGTCGGGCTTCGCCGCCGTCCCTGACCCCCGTGGCGCGCTGCCGCGGCGCCTTGTGCGAGCGCACGCCCCACGCCTTGCGATTGGCGGCGATTTCCTTCCTGAGCTCAGGCAGATACTCGCTGCGCCCCTCGTGTCCGGGCGGTCCGATTCGGAGCGAAAAACGGCAGCGGGCCGCCCGTGCGCACGGACGGCCCGCCGGTCCGTTCGTTTGCGATCAGCCCTTGAGCAGTTGCTCGGTCTTGGCCGAGAGGGCCTTGACGTGCTCGACGCTCTTGACGAACAGCTCGCGCTCCTTCTCGTCGAGGTCGGCTTCGATGATGCGCTCGACGCCGCCGGTCCCGAGCACGCACGGCACGCCGACGAAATAGCCGCCCACGTCGTATTCCTTGTCGCAGTACGCGGCGCAGGGCAGCACGCGCTTCTTGTCGCGGATGATCGACTCGGCCATCTGGATCGTCGCGGCCGAAGGAGCGTAGTAGGCGCTGCCGGTCTTGAGCAGGCCGACGATCTCGGCCCCGCCGTTGCGGGTGCGGGTGACGATGTCGTCGAGTTTGCCGCCGGGGATGAACTGCGTGACCGGGATGCCGCTGATGCAGGTGTAACGCGGCAGCGGGACCATCGAGTCGCCGTGGCCCCCCATCAGCAGGGCGCTGATGTCCTCGACGCTGCACCCGACTTCCTCGGCGATGAAGGCCTTGTAGCGGGCCACGTCGAGGATGCCGGCCTGGCCGACGACCCGGTGCGGCGGAAAGCCGGAGACTTTCCACGCGGTATAGACCATCGCGTCGAGCGGGTTCGAAACGATGATGAGCACCGCGTCGGGGCTCTTCGCGGCGGCCTGCCTGGTCACCTCGGCGACGATCTTGACGTTGGTCTGGATCAGGTCGTCGCGGCTCATGCCGGGCTTGCGCGGAATGCCGGAGGTGATGATGACGACGTCGCTGTCGGCGGTTTCGTCGTAGCTGTTGGTTCCGATGATCTTCGCGTCAAAGCCCTCCACCGGCGACGCTTCGTACAGGTCAAGTGCCTTGCCCTGCGGCATGCCCTCCACGATATCGACGAGGACGATGTCGCCCAGTTCCTTCGAAGCGGCCCAGTGGGCGCAGGTGGCGCCGACGTGCCCCGCTCCGATTACCGTGATCTTCGCGCGTTTCATGGTATCTCCCGTTGTTCCACGTTGCCGCGACACCGCCTGCCGCTGACGCGGACGCTGCCGCCGCTTGCGACACGTATTCTACCGCTGATATGTCGCCCCCGCGACGGGGCGGCCGTGGCGTTTTTACCCCCTACGGCCGCGGCGCCGGCGGCCCCGCCGATGCCGCCGGCCGGCGGTCGAAGACGATCGTGACCAGCGTCTGATCGTGCCGCAACGGCGCGTCGATGTCCGGCGGCGATTGCACGGTGCCGTCCGGATACTCGATCGCAATGACCTGGGCGCCGAAACGCTGGGCGAAATCCGCCTGGCGCAACGACCGCCCGACGATCTCGGGCGGGACCGGCATGCGGTGGACGCGATCCGTGTGGACGGGCTGGAGCCCCATCAGCAGGTTGGCGAGCTGGCCCTCCTGCTCGATCGCGATCAGGTCGCGGTGCTCGGCCAGCACGGCCCGCACGAGCTCGGCCAGGTGTTCCTGGACGCGCAGGAATATCTGCTTGCGCCGCAGCATGCCCAGCCATATGTGATCGCGATCGCGCGAGACGACCGGGATCACGTCGCGGGCGTGCCGGCGGAACGCATGCAGGGCGTGGTAGAGGTCTTCGTCGGGATAGACCGTGACCGGCTCGGGAATCATCATGTCCGCCGCGATGATCGCGTCGCTGAGCCCCCCTTCCTGCATCAGCCGGCGCAAGTCGGTCACGGAGATGACTCCGAGCAGCTTGCGATCTCGAACAACGGCGAAGACCGGCCGCGTGCCGGTCTCCATCAGGCGAACCATCTCGCCGAGCGTGGCGTCGGGAGCCACGACCGGCGACCAGTCGGACTCCATCGCGTCGGCCACGGTGTGCGCTTCGAGCAGGTGCACGACCGCGTCGCCGGCGTGGGCGGGCGATTCCGCGACGCTGCGGACCTGCTCGCGGTTGAGCCCCCAGCGCCGCCCGAGCACGTAGGAAAGGATGCACACGACCATCGTGGGGACGATCAGCCCGTAGCTGCCGGCCATTTCGGTCGCCATGACGATCGCCGCCAGCGGGGTACGCATCGAGGCCGCCAGGACCCCTCCCATGCCGACGGGGATGAGCGACTCGCGCAGGCGTTCCGGGAACACGCCGGGAAACAGGGCTTCGGCCGTCGCGCCGACGAATGCGCCGGCGGCCCCGCCGATGAACACCGCCGGGCCCAGGATGCCGCCCGGGGCCCCGCTGCCGACGGTCAACGCGGTCGCGATGCACTTGCACAACGCGACGGCCCCGAACAGCTTGGCCCACCACCACCAGTCGATCTGGCCGGCGGCGATGAGGTTCGATGTCCGCATCGCGTTCTGAATGAACTGGTAACGCCCGTCCATGACCTGCGGCAGGACGCAGGCCAGCGCCCCGGTCGCCAGCCCGCCCAGGGCGGGCAACGTCCAGCGCGGCAGGCGCGTAAGCGGCGCCAGGCGTTCCTCCACCGTGCGAAACGACAGGCAGAAGAAGATGCTCAGGACGCCCGAGATCAGACCAAGGAAAACGTAGGGGATCAGCTCCAGGGGCGTCGAGAAGACCAGCCGCTCGGCGTTGGGGATCAGGTGCTCGCCGAAACCCATGAACGCCATGAAGGTCGAGTAGCCGATGACCGAGGCCACGAACGAAGGCACCATCGCGTCGGATTCGAACTCGGGTTCGCGGTAGAGAATCGACGTCGCGAACAGCGCCCCGCCGAGCGGACAGCGGAAAATCGCCCCGATGCCCGC
>CAYRXN010000124.1:0-13890 GCA_964428275.1 uncultured Planctomycetales bacterium
CGATGAGTTGTACGTCTGTCAGGTCGATCATGGCATTCAAACCGCCCCCCAACCGCGGGGGGAGTCGCAAAGGGGCCCGGTCCGCCCCTCGGGGGCTTTCGTCCCCCCGACCTCCCAAACGGAACGGGAACCGGCTTACACCCGCTCGCCGGCGGCCCCTCGATTCAGGGCCTGCCGCCGGCGCAGCGCCTCGATGCGCATGTGGTCCTTCGCGTCGTCGTTGCGGTCGATCGTGGCCTGGTCGATGGCGTGATCGGTTCCGCCGCTGTGACGGATGACCTCGTAGATCGGTTCCCACACCCGCCCGATCGTGTAGCGCTCGCTGATCCGCAGCACGAGGTCGTAGTCTTCGCCGTAGTTCCGGCACGCCGGCGAATCGTTGACGCCGAACCAGCCCGCCTCGCGGATGACCTTGATGTGCGCCGCACGCGGGGCGCCGGCGCCGTTGATGCGCAACAGATTGTTGCGGCCGTTGTCGGCGGTCCACTCGTCGTGCGTGACGACGGGGATCTCCTCGTTGCGGTGCAGCTCGCCGGTGGTCTCGTCGAGCGTCCATACCTCGTACGACCCGATCACCATGCCGACCGTCGGATCGGCGTCGAAAACCGCCAGGAGCTTCTCGACGGCGTCGGGTTTGAGCCGGTCGTCGGAATCGAGCTGGACGTAGAACTTGCCACGGGCCGCGGCGATCCCCGCGTTCAGGCACAACCCGAGGTTGTTCACGTCCACCACCACCAGCCGCACCGGCGGCAGCGACGCGTCGTAGCGATCGCCTCCCTCCATGTAACGGCGGACCTCATCCGCGGTCGGGTCCGCGGGGCCCCCGTTGACGACGACGATCATCTCGACGCGCGGATCGGTCTGGGCCTGGACGCTCTCGATGGCCCGGCCGATGAACTCGGGACGGTGGTTCACGGGCGTGACCACGCTGGCGATGCAGCGGTCGAAACGCGCCGACTCGGCATCGGTGTAGTGGACAGTCCGAATGTGCGCCCCCGGGGCGAGGTAGGCGCCGATCCGTTTGAGATGCTCCGTGCACGCCCGCTCGGCCTGCTGCTGAACCTCCCGGCCCGCGAGCAGGTAATCAAAGACGTTGTGCGCGCCGCCGGGAGCGGTCACGGCACTCAGCGAACCGGCGTAGCGGTTGGCCACGTGCAGTGCCGGGGCGTGTTCGGTGAGCCGCAGCCGCAGATCGTACCACGCGACCGCGTCGAGCGATTCGTCGAACCCGCCGACGCGGCGCAGCAGCGGGGCCGCGACCAGCAGCAGCGGGCCGAGATCGAACGTGTCGCGCAGCCGCCCCGGGTGCCAGTCGAGCAGGTGCACCTCGCGGCGCGTGCCGTCGGGCTCGACGCGCTCGTAGTCGCCGTACACCAGTCCCGCCCGAACGCCGTGAGAGTCCGGACGCCGCGAGGCCGCCATGACCATCGTGCGGACCGCGGATCGACGAAGCGTCACCTGCCCGCGGCCGGTGTCGATCAGCAGCACGTAGTCGCCCGTGGCGGCCCGAAGGCCGGCGTTCCACATCGCGCTGCGACTGGCGGCTCGTCCGGGCAGGTGGCGGATTCGGGCGGCATCCGCGCCGGCGGGGAGGAAGTCGGGGCGCGCGGCTTCGCCGCGCCCGTCCACGACGATGCACTCCAGTGCGGGGTGATCCTGGTCGAGCAGGCAGCGCAGGCACGCCGCCAGCGGCGGCAGTCCGTCGGGCGATTCCTCGGGCAGTAGCAGAATCGCCGATACGCGAGTGTCGTCGAAGTTTGCAGCCATGACGGCATTTTAGCGTATCCCGCACGCTTCCGCGCCGACCGCGTCGCGTTGCGGGGTAAACTTCGCCCGTATTTCTAATTGCGCAGGAAGCAGTGCGACGTACAATGGGGGCAGCGGGCTTTCGTCGATCCCGCGCGAGGCGGGCGGCACACGACAGCCGGGCGCCGTACACGAGGGACTCATGCAGGAAACCGTCACCATCCTGCTCAGAACCGGACACAAGGCCACGCGCGAGCCGGTCGAGATTCCGGCGCGGGTCGGCACGGTTCGCCTCGGTCAAAAGCTCGGGGAAGGCGCCGGCGGCGTCGTTCTGGCCGGCTTTGACGAGGCCCTGCACCGGCGGGTCGCCGTCAAGCTGCTCCACCGTCCGCGCGAGTGCGATACGGAAGCCGCCTGGTTCGGCCTGATCGAGGGCGTTCGGAACGCCTCGAGCGTACGCCACCCCCACATTCTCACGATCCACGCGGTTGAAATGGTCGGCGACGTGCCCGCGATCATCATGGAGTACGTGGACGGGCTCTCGCTCCGGGAGCTGCTGCGCCGGCCCGGGGGACGCGACGCCCAGATCGGACTGTACGTCATGCACGCCACCGTCACGGCCGTCGCGGTCCTGCACGAAGCCGGAGTGGTCCACCGCGATCTGAAACCGGCCAACGTCCTGATCGACCAGGAAGGACACGTGCGCGTCTGCGACTTCGGTCTGGCCTGCGACCTGGGTGTTGCAGTTGTCCGCAGCCGCGAGGCCGACGTCGGCGGCAGCCCGCTGTACATGGCCCCCGAGGCCTTCGACGGGCAGGTATCGCCGCAGGGAGATGTCTATTCGCTGGGCGTGATGCTCTTCGAAGTGCTCACCGGCGACGTGCCGTTCACCGCCGACACCATCAACGAGATCAAGCAGTGTCACGCCCACCGGGAGCCCCCCGCGCACTTACTCGAGCAGAAGCAGGTGGCGCCCGAGTTGGCCGAGGTCGTGTCGCGGGCGATGCGCAAGCAGCGATTCCTGCGCTACAAGACCGCCGGACACATGCTGCGGGCGCTCGACCGATCCTGGCCCGCGGGGCGCGATGTACGCAAACTGCGCCAGCGGGTTTCACGGCTCGTGGCCGGCGAGCCGCTCGATACGCCCTCTCCGGAACCAACCGGAGGGCACGGTGCGCGAGGCACCATCTTCGATGTCGTTGCCCGACGGGCCGCGGAAAAGCGCAGGCGGCGCCAGTGACCCCCGCCGGGTGATGTACCCACCAGAAACCGGAACGCGCACCAGGGCCCCAGTCGCCACTCCGACGGGGAACCCGTGCCCCGCGTGGTGGATTTCCACCTCGACGATCCAGGGATCAGCCGGAGCGATTTCATTTCTTGGCGCGCGGGCCGTCGCATCAGCGTGACAAAGCGATTATAATGAAAAGGGAATCTCCCACGTTCCGAACCGAGCGATTGGGAAGCCCACGGCGAAGGTATTTGAACGTCTCTCACGCGACAGGCGTGAATCCACGGGGAAACAGGGAAACGCGGCGGCCCGGCGCATGCCTGCCGGCCGCGGGGTATGAGAATGGAAGCTGTCAAGACCAACGCGGGCAAGATCGCCCTCGTCGTGATTGTGCTCGCCGCGGCGATCGCCATGTTCGCCTTTCAGGGCTCCGAGAAGCCGGCGCGAACCGGGCAAGTGGAGTATGTCTGCGTCAAGACGGGCAAGACCTTCTGGTTCAAGCGCGAACCGACCATCCTGCCGCGCGAAAACCCCGAGACGCACGAGAAGACGCTCGTGCCCTGCCACGAGACCGAAGACGGCCAGCTCGTAATCGACCCGCGCCAGCGGGCGGTCATCCAACAGCTCGAGAAAGACGGCATTAATAAATTCGTTGATCCTGAAACGCTCGTGGTTCGCAAGAACCCCCAGTAACCTGACCGTGGAGGCTCCTGACATCATGCATCCGCCCAAACTCCAGCGACGTTCGGCATTTACGCTCATCGAGCTGCTGGTCGTCGTCGCAATCATTGCGCTGCTGATCTCGATTCTGCTGCCCAGCCTCAAGTGCGCCCGCGAAAAGGCCCGCGCGGCCAAGTGCGGCGTCCAGTTGCGCGCCCTGAGCCGGGGCGTCCAGACCTATTCGACCGAGAACAACAGCTGGTTTCCCGGAATCAACACGACCGGCATCGCCGCCACGATCGCCGGTCGCGGCCACGACGCAGTCTCGCTGCGCCGCCCCGATACGCCGGTTCAGAACTACGACTGGATGAGCCCCTCGCTGCGGTACGAAACCGACCTCGGCAACAACCGGGCCGAGCGCATCCGCACGCTCATCAGTGACTACGCCTGCCCTTCGCAGCAGGGGTTGCGCGTGGACTATCTGTATCCTCCGGGCCTCAGTGGCGTCCCCGACGCGGCGGACTTCACCAGTGACATCGTTGCGCAGATGGCCCCGCTGAGCTACCTCATGCCCGCGCACTTCCAGTGGTGGGGCCAGGACTACTTCCGCCGGGTGATCGCCACCGGGCGCACTGCCAGCGGGCGGCCCGTGACCGTTCAGGCCAAGGTCGCCAGTACCGGATTCGCCGCCTATCACCCCAGCGATTACGTCTCGCGGGCGGACCGGGTCGGACTTCCCGCCGACAAGGTGCTCGCCGCCGACGGCATGCGCTACCTCGCGGCGGACGGGTCGATCGACTTCGACGTCTCGCCCGACGCCGACTGGTTCGGCGCGTTCGCCAGCAACGGCGCATGGTGGTGCGGCTCGCAGGCCTACGGCGTCAAGAGCGGGACGAAGAACTGGGACGGTCAGACGGTCAGCGCGGGGCAATACCCGGCAGCCCAGGGCAGGAACCTGGTCTGGTCCTACCGTCACGGTTGCACCGACCGCAACAAGATCACCGAAGGTGTGCGAGACAACGACGGAACGATCAACGCCGTTTTCTTTGACGGCCACGTCAAACGGCTCGACGATCACGCCTCACGCGAGATCAAGTACTGGTACCCGAAGGGAACCATCGTTCGCAACCCGAGCCAGGGTCTGCGCACCGTTCCGGCGGATTTCGAGGTGCCGTAGCGCACCCGCCGCGCCCTAGCCCGCGTCCACCAGCGCCAGTTTGTCGCCCAGCATGCGCCGCAGCGCCGGAACCAGCATCCGGTGCTCCGGCCGGGCCAGCGCCGGGTCGCGTTGAATCAAATCGAAGGCGTCGCGCCGGGCCTCCTCCAGCAGCTCGAAGTCGTGGACCAGGTCGCCGGCGCGCAGCTCGGGCAGCCCGTGCTGCCGTGTCCCGAGCAGCTCGCCCGGCCCGCGCTGACGCAGGTCCGCCTCGGCGATGCGGAATCCGTCGCGGGTCGTAGCCATGACCTCCAGCCGCTGGGCGGCCTTTTCGCCGCGGCTGCGCGAGATCAGCACGCACAGGCTCTCTTTGGCGCCCCGGCCGACCCGCCCGCGCAACTGGTGCAACTGCGAGAGTCCGAACCGGTCGGCGTTCTCGACCACCATGATCGTCGCATTGGGCACGTCTACGCCGACTTCCACCACCGTCGTCGAGACCACCGCGTGCAGCTTGCCCGCCGCGAACGCGCCGATGACCGCCTGCTTCTCGGCCGGCTTCATCGCCCCGTGCAGCAGTCCCACCCGCAAGCCGCGCCACGGACCCGACACCAGCCGCTCATGGGCCGCTTTCGCCGAGACCAGCGCCGGGCCCTTGCGCGCCGGCGCTGCCGAACTCCCGCCGGCGGCCGGCACCCCGGCCGCAGCGTGCGGCGGCTCGTCCGCACCGATCAGCGGACAGACGACGTAGGCCTGTTCGCCGGCCTCCAGCCGCCTGCGCACGTAGCGCATCACGGTTTGCCACTTCCGCGGCGGAACCACCTTCGTAATCGTCTGCGCCCGGCCCGGCGGCATCTCGTCGATTACCGATACGTCGAGATCGCCGAACACCGTCATCGAGAGCGTGCGCGGGATCGGCGTCGCGGTCATCACGAGGTAGTGCGGCATCGGCCCCTTCGTGCGAATCCCGGCCCGCTGCATGACGCCGAACTTGTGCTGCTCGTCCACGACCACCATCGCCAGGTCGGCGAACGCCACGTCTTTTTCGAGCAGGGCCTGCGTACCGACGACGAGGTCGATCTCTCCCGCCTCGATCGCGGCCAGCGCCGCCGTCCGCTCCGACCGCGTCAGCTTGCCGCGCAGCAGCGCCCGGCGGACGCGGCTGCCTTCGAGATACTGCTCGATGCTGGCATGGTGCTGCTGCGCGAGAATCTCGGTCGGAGCCATGATCGCCGCCTGTCCGCCGTGGGCGACCGCCACGAGGCACGCGTAGAGCGCCACGACCGTCTTGCCGCTGCCCACGTCGCCCTGGAGCAGGCGGGTCATGGGGTGGCCGCGCTCCAGATCGCGCGCGATCTGGCGAATCACGCGATTCTGCGCCGCGGTCAGTGCAAACGGAAACCGCGCCCGGATTCTCCGGTCGATCTCCGCGGTTACGTGCAGCTTGCGCCCCGCCAGCAACGACACCTGGCGGTACCGCCGCAACGCCAGCGCCAGCTCCATCAGGAAGAACTCCTCGTAGGCCAGTCGGCGGCGGGCGCGCTCCAGCTCCGCCTCGTCGCGCGGCCGGTGCATCGCCCGCACGGCCTCGGCCCGCGACGGCCAGTCGCGCGACCGGCACAGCTCCGCCGGCAGCACTTCTTCCACGGGGACGCGGCCGTGGGCCAGCACCGCGTCCACCGCCCGGCGGATCGTGGGCGACTTGATCCGCTCGTTGGCGTGATAGACCCCCACCAGCCGCGCGCCGGTGTCCGTTTCCGCCAGCACCGTACCGGGCGGAAACGTCTGCACCCGCGGCTGGACGATCTCCGGCAGCCCGTTGTACTCCTGCACCTTCCCCGTCGCGATGACCAGCGCCCCCGCAAAGAGCCCGCGCGGCGGATGACGCTGCTGAAACCACCGCAGCGTGCAGGTCTCGGTGCCGTCGCAGATTTCGACCTTCAGCGTGTTCCCTCGGCGGCAGACGCCGACCACCTCGCCGCGGACCGTCGCGGTCGTGCCGGGCCGCAGGTCGGCGATATCGACCTGTCCGGTTTCGGTTTCGTAGCGGAACGGGTAGTACGCGAGCAGGTCGCCCACCGTCTCGATACCCAGCGTCGCGAACAGGCGCGCCCGGTGGGGCCCGACCCCGCGGACGTACTGTATCGGACTGTCGTTGCGTAGCACCGCCATCTCGCGCACCACCCGTCGCCATCGATCGGGCCCCGCCTTCCCGTCCGGTTCGCCCTTTATACCATAGAGCCATCTCCCGGACCGCCCCCGCTGCGCGAGGCGGCACGCGGGATTCCCGCCAGACGCTGGTGCGACCCGCTGCGCCCGGCGCGCCGGCCGCACGACCGAGAAAAAGTGTTGATTCGAACCCGGCGCCCGGCGACCATGAAAAATGGCTGAGGAACCCCTATGATCTGGTTGAGCGGTACCGGGGCTGACGAAACGGGAGCTTTCAATTCGAGGAGGTCGGGAAGATGATCGGACCGAACAGAACCATCGCCAACGGGGCCACATGGGCACTCATGCTCGCAGCCGCTGCGTTGTCCGCCCACGCGGGCGGCACGCCCGAAAACGCCGTGCTCGTCGTTGATCCGTCGCGCACCGACGCCATGTACATCGCGAATTACTACATGAGCGCGCGGGACATCCCCGCGATCAACGTCCTCTACATGGACCCCACGGCGCCGGACTATCCCACCTTCGCCGATCAGAACGTCGATGCCCTGTTCGGCACGCTGACCAACCTCGGCATTCTCGATCACACGGACTACATCGTGCTGCCGCCGGCGGCGTCGTTCTATGTCAGCGCCCCGGACCTCATCACCGATCTCTGCTCCCCGGTGCGGCGACTCTCGATCTCCTCGGCGTACACGCTCGCATTCATCAGGGATCGCATCCTCAGCACCGACATGACCTCGACGCGCCGGAACCGCTACGCCAGCGACGAGAACGTACCGCTCGGATTCGACAGCAACATCCTCTGGCGTCAGGGGTATCCCAGCGATACCGGCACCGGCCAGTACTACTTCCTCGGCGCTTACCTGGGTTACACGGGCGCGCGTGGCAATACCGTCCCCGAAATCATCGCCTTGATCGACCGCAGCGTCGCGGCCGACGCCACGTTTCCGGCCGGCACGTTCTATTTCATGCAGACCACCGACAGCGCCCGCAGCGGCCCGCGCGACGGAAGCTTCGACGCGATCGTCGCCGAGATCCAGGCCGCCGGCGGCAACGCCGAACACCTCTATGACATTCTCCCGCTGGGCCACTACGACGCCCTGGGCATCATGACCGGCTGGGCCACGCTCGATATCGAGGGCGGCGACTTCGCGATCCTGCCCGGCGCCTTCTGCGACCACCTGACCAGTTGGGCCGCGACGTTCGACGGCGCCTCGCAGACCAAGGTGTCCAGCTGGATTCGCAAAGGTGCCAGCGGTTCGTGGGGAGCGGTCGAGGAACCCTGCAACTACAGCGGCAAGTTCCCCCACGCGCGCATGCACCTCTACTACTACCTGGGCCTCTCCCTCGGCGAAGCCGTCTACCGCAGCGTCAACTACATTCCCTTCCAGGGACTGCTCTACGGCGACCCGCTCACGCGGCCCTTCGCCTATCTTCCGACCGTGGACGTGCCCGACGCCCCGACCGGCCCCGTCTCGGGCGTCATCACCCTCACGCCCGACGCGACCGCCACGAGTCCCGGCGCCCAGATCGCGGCGCTCGATCTGCTGATCGACGGCGTCCTGTACGAAACGATCGCTCCCGGAGACGCGTTCAGCGTCGATACGGCCGACCTCGGCGACGGCTGGCACGACCTGCGCGTCCTGGCCTACGACGACACCGACCAGCGTTTCACCGGCCGCTGGGTCGGCGCGATGACCACCGCCAACCGCGGCCGATCGGTCGCGCTGGTCGCTTCCCCGACCACCGGCAACTGGACCACCACGTTCACGGCCGACATTGCCGCCGCCGGCGGGGACGTTGCCGAAGTGCGGCTGCTGCACAACGGCCGCGTCGTCGCGGCCGAGAGCGGTGCTTCCGCGTCGCTGCAGGTCTACGGGCTCACGCTCGGCGCGGGTCCGGCCCGCGTCCAGGCCGAAGCCCTCTTTGCCGACGGGCGGAAGGTGCGCAGCGCGCCGCAGGTGCTCGACATCGACTACGCCGGCGACACGCCCGCCGGTCAGCCGCCGGTGGCGTTCGACTACACCAAGTACGTCCTCGGGCGGGAGCCGGTCGTGGTCGAGCTGCCCGCGACCTACGACGACCCCAACGCGACGCTGACCTTCACCGTGCTGACCCAGCCGGCGCAGGCGACGGTCGTGTCCGGCACCGGCCCGTATCGGCTGCTCCGGGTCGATCCGCTCGCCGAAGGCACCGACACGATGACCTTCCAGGTGTCCAGCCCGAGCGGTGATTCCAACGTCGCCACCGTCACGATCGTGTACGTCTCGTGCCTGGGCGATATCACCGGCGATGGCACGGTCGATCTGGCCGATCTCGCCGCGATGCTCGCCAACTACGGCATGACCGCCGACGCCACGCTCGAAGACGGCGACATCGACGGCGACGGCGACGTGGACCTGAGCGACCTGGCGATCCTGCTGGCCCATTACGGCGACACCTGCGGCTGAAGCGCCGCACGCGCCCCGGCGTGGCGCAACGGCGCCCGGTCCCGGCGTTACGATTCCCCGGTGCCTCGGCTTCTCGAGCCGGGGGACCGGCGCCGGCTTACGCAACCGGAACGGCCCACGGCATGAAAGCGGTCCTGTACGCATTTATTGCGGTATGCGCCCTGCTGGCGGCGATGGGGCTGTGGGCTGCGCTAGACGCGGTGCGCGCGGCACCGGAGCCGGCTCCTCGGGACGTGCGCCCCACGCCACCGTCCACGATACCGCAACGCCCCGCACCGGCCTTTCGGTCCCGCACCGGCGAGCCCCGGTCGGTCGCCTCCCGCCCCACGCGGCGCGGGCGGAGTGGCGCCTTGACGCCACCGGCGAGTGCCGCGTCTGCGCCATCCGCTTCGAAGCACATGGTCGTCGCCAGTTCCCGGATCCACTGGGTCGACGACGGAGCCCGGACGCGCGCCCAGCGCCGCTTCGCGGAGCTCCGCGACCTGCTCGCCGCCGACCCATCCAACGACGGCGCCCTGCGGCAGGCCCTGCGCCTCGCACGCCGGCTCGACTGGCCCAACGAATCTTGCGACCTGCTCGGCCGACTCGTACTGCTGAACCCGGACGACATCGAGCTGCGGGCGGCGCTTGCCACCGAACTGATGCGTCTGGAGCGGTGGATCGAAGCCCTGCCGCATCTGCGCCGCGTCACGCGGGCCCGCCCGCGCGACCCGCAGGCGTGGTACAACCTCGCCATCGCCCATCAGGCGGCCGGACACCTGACCGAGGCCCTGCGCGCCTGGACAGAGGTGATCGAACTCGATCCCGCCAGCGCCGATGCGTGGGCCCGGCGCGGCGAAGTACAGCTCGATCTGCGCCGCTGGTCGTCGGCCGCCGCGGACTTCGAGCAGGCCCTGCGGCTCGATGCGGACCTCGTGGACGCCGCTCTCAATCTGGCGCTGACGCGCAGCCGACTCGGGCAGTACGAGCAGGCCCGCGCCGTGCTGCTACCGTTGCTCGACCGCCACCCACGCAACATCTTCATACTCAACCGGTTGGCCCAGGTCGCCTGGAGTCGCACCTGCGATTCCCCACCCGACGCGGCCGGCGCCCGGGAGACAGCGCGCTGGTGTCGCCGATCGCTCGACATCGTGGCGGCGCAGCCGGAAATCCGTGACCTGCTGGCCCGCGCGATCGAGGCGGCGGAGAGCGCCCCATAGCCGCACCGGCGCGCCGGCTGCGGTAAACCCGCCCCCTCTGGTTGCTTGCATCGCGCCAGGTGGGCCGCTAACGTTGTCCGACCTGATGCGGATCCGTTGGGCCGGGCCACCGTGGGAGTGATCGATGGGGTTGATGGAAGGCAAGAAGGGCTTGATCTTCGGCGTGGCGAACGACCGTTCGCTCGCCTGGCATATCGCGGAGAAGCTCCACCGGGAAGGGGCCGCGCTGGGCTTTACCCACCTGCCGCCGCCCAAGATGGAACGGCGTGTGCGCCTGCTGGCCGAGCCGATCGGCGCCAAGGTGATCCTGCCGTGTGACGTGACCGACGACGACCAGATCGAGCGCGTGTTCCGCGAAGCGCACGAGGTCATGGGAGATTTCGATTTCGTCCTGCACTCGATCGCGTTCGCCAACCGGGCGGCACTGGCCAATCCGTTTTTCCAGACCACGCGCGGCGATTTCCTCCAGGCGATGGAGATCAGCGCCTATTCGCTCGTGGCGCTGGCGAGGTTCGGCTTGCCGTATATGGCCGAGGGCGGGGCCATGCTGACGCTGTCGTACATGGGCTCGGTCAAGATGATCCCCGGCTACAACGTGATGGGCGTATGCAAGGCGGCACTCGAGTCGGCGGTCCGCTACCTCGCGGGCGAACTCGGCCGCGAGAAAGCGATCCGTGTCAACGCGATTTCCGCCGGCCCGGTGCAGACGCTCTCAGCGGCCGGCGTGAGCGGTTTTGACAAGATTCTGCGCCACTATCCGCAAAAAGCCCCGCTCCACCGCAACATCCGCGCCCACGAGGTCGGCAACGCCGGACTCTATCTCCTGAGCGACCTCTCCAGCGGCGTCACCGGCGAAATCCACTACGTGGACGCCGGCTATAACATCGTGGGGTGGTAGCCCGTGCACCGCGCGTCCGCCAGCAAGAGGGACGGAAGACACTGAGGCCCTGAGGCAACAGGGCGGCGATACGACGAGCCCCTGCAAACCGGGCGCTGCCCGGCATGATCCAGCGTCGCGCCATCGCGCTTACCGGTCAGGCACAAGCGTTGCGTTTGTTGCGGGGGTGGTGCCGGGCAGAGCTCGGCCTGCCTGTCTCGTTGTTTCGTTGTCCCGTCGTGACGAACCCGGGAAAGTCTGGACCACATGCGCCGCCAGATCGCCGCACAATATGCCAAGCTCCAACAGCATCTCCGCTCGCTGGGCTCCGTGCTGGTCGCTTTCTCCGGCGGCGTGGACAGCGCGCTGCTGCTCAAGGCGGCGGTGGAAACGCTGGGGCGGGAGAAAGTGCTCGCCGTCACGGGGCGCAGCCCCGCAGTGCCCCGCGCCGACCTCGCAGACGCGCACCGACTGGCGACCGAGATCGGCGCCCGGCACGAGTTTCTCGATACCGGCGAGTTCGAGAACCCGCAGTACACCGCAAACCCCGCGGATCGCTGCTACCACTGCAAGAACGAGCTCTTTGCCCGGCTGCGTGCGCTCGCACGCGAGCGCGGCCTCGCCGCCGTCGTCAATGGCGACAACGCCGACGATCTCGGCGACTACCGCCCCGGGCGCGCCGCGGCCGATTGCCACGCGGTCCGCAGCCCGCTAGCCCAGTGCGGGATCGGCAAAGCGGCGCTGCGTGAAATGGCGGCGGCGCTGGGGTTGTCGGTAGCGGACAAGCCGGCCTCGCCGTGTCTGTCGTCGCGCGTGCAGTATGGCGAGCAGATCACGCCCGAAAAACTCCAGCGCATCGACGCCGCCGAAACGCTGCTGCGTGAGATGGGCTTCGCTCCCTGCCGCGTCCGTCACCACGGCGATCTCGCCCGGATCGAGGTGACGCCCGCGCAGATCGAACGTCTGGCGGCGGGGGAAGCCCGCCTGCGGATCGAGCGGGCCCTGCGCGAACTGGGCTACCGCTACGTCACGCTCGATATGCGCGGCTTCCGCTCGGGCAGCATGAACGAGCGGCTGCCGATTGCGAAACCGCCACCAGCCGGCCCCTCACGCAATTCCGAGCCGGTCTGAAAAAAAGCCCCGCCGGGGGCTTGCACAGTCTCGCTGTGCGTGTCTAAACTACGCAGGTGACACGTGATGCGTGCGCTTCGCCCGCATCCTTCCCTGGGCTCTTTTTTTTGGATGGTCGATATGCTCAGCCAAGCATATCGCTTTCGACGATGCCGACCGGAGGATGGCGGTGCGCTGGCGCGGACCAACGCGACGCCCGCGCGCCGCGCACCGTGCCGGCGCAGCTGCGCGCGTGCCACCCGCAACATCCGGCTCGCGAACGATCGGCGGGCGTTTACGCTCATCGAACTCCTGGTGGTCGTCGCGGTCATCGGAATCCTGCTGGGGATCATGTTGCCCTCGCTCGGAGCGGCCCGCGCCCGCGCCCGTGAGACGACCTGCGCTTCGCGGCTGCGCCAATGGGGCATCGCGTTTGCCTGTTACGCCAACGAGAACCGCGCGTACTGGCCGCACTGCGACGGTCTCGACCGCGGCCCACGCGATCTGCACGATCCGCACATCAGCCGCGAGGATCTCGCCGACTGGTTCGGCTGGGTGGACGTCCTTCCGCCGATGCTCGGCCTGAAGCCCTGGCGCGACCACCCGCTCTACCAGCGGCCGGACCAGGCCACGTTCTTCCAGTGCCCTTTCGGCGTACCGCTGGAGGGCCGGCGCACGTACAGCTACCGCCCGGAGCGCTCCGGCTGGTTCAGCTACGCGATGAACTCGTGCCTGGAACTCGACCGCAACGCCTGGGCGCCGCCCGGCGGCGTCGGCTACCCGATGCCCTCGTTCCTCGACACGGGCAAGATCCGCTCGCCGTCGCTGGTGATCGTCCTGTTCGACCAGTTGCTCGATCCGGACAAGGGTTACAACGGCCAGCAGGTCAACCGCAGCGCCGGCAAGCATTGCGGCAGCTATCCCAAGGCGTTCGCGGCCCGGCATCCGCGCGGCGGAAGCAAACTCGGCGGCAACCTGCTGCTGGCCGACGGCCACGCGAAATGGCAGGAGAGCGTCTGGAAGGACGACTGGGATCCCGACCTGGAGGTGCCGCCGCGGGATGATGTCAACTGGTATCCGTACCCGGTCGTGGGTTATTAGCGCGGGGCCGGCGGCCGCCCCCTGGGGTGTGCGGCGGGCCGCGGTGCCCCGGTGAACGAAGTGGGGGTTGTGTTCTTCGAAGGCGAAAGAAGCATCGCCGAACACGGAGAGGAGTGAGCATGGGAGCTTGCCCTGGGAGGGGGCGCGAAAGGGGAGTGGGGATCTGGTTCACGGTCTTGCTGGCGGCGGCGGCGAGT
>CAYRXN010000125.1:0-5288 GCA_964428275.1 uncultured Planctomycetales bacterium
TCCAGCCGGGCACCGTGGTCGAGATCGACCCCGACCACCCCGGCAAGCTGCGCGTGGCCCGCGGGGCCTACAACCGCCGGGTGGCCGGCGTGGTCAGCGGTGCCAACGGCGTGGACGTGGGCATGATGCTGGCCGACCTGCCGGGTTCGCAGAACTCGACGCCGATCGCGCTTTCGGGCCGCGTCTGGGTCAAGTGCGACGCCTCGCAAGGGGCCATCGAACCGGGCGACCTGCTGACCACCTCGGACACACCGGGCCACGCCATGCCGGTGATCGACCACGACCGGGCCCACGGCGCCGTGATCGGCAAAGCGATGAGCAAGCTCGCCCAGGGTGAGACCGGGATGGTCCTGGTTCTGGTCAACCTCCAGTAAGGCCCGCTTGAAACGATGACGGAGGCTTGACGATGATCTCGAAAACACGCAACAGTGCCTGGTCGCTCGTTGTGCTGCTTGTGCTGCTTGTGCCGGTCGCACGGGCCAAGCCGGTTGCCCCGGCCGAAGCGACCCGCGCCATCGAAACCTGGGTGCGGCACGTGACCGCCGACGCCCGCGCGGACGCCACGGTCGCGACGCTCGAACCGCACGTCGTGGACGGTCGAACGGTGGCATACATCGCCCACCTCGACGACGGGTATTGCATCTGTGGGGCGGATGACCGTTTGCTGCCGGTGTATCTCTACCGTCCGATGGGCGCGTACGACCCGCAGAATCCCAACTATCGCGTCATTCTGGGCGAAATCGCGACGCGCTGCGCCAGGCTCGAGGCGGCCCAAGCGAAGAACGACCCGGTGCTCGAGAAGTACCGCCGGCAGCTTGACGAGCGGGCCGTCCAGTGGCGGGCCCTGGTCGCCGGAGAGGTTCCGGCCCGACCCAAGGACCGCAGCGATCCGGCCATGATGACGCTGCCGCTGACCAGTCGCTGGCACCAGTATTCGCCGTTCAACGACTACTGCCCGGAGCTGACGCCCAATGCCGACGAGCACGTAATCGTCGGCTGCGTGGCGACCGCCATGGCCCAGATCATGTACTACTGGCAGTGGCCGCCGAGCGGGTCGGGAAGCGTGGGGGGAACCTACAGCTATCGCTTCACCGAGCCGCCTACCTGGCTGGTCGAGCCATTGGCCACCGACCCGAACCTGCCGAGCTCGTTCAACGGGCGTCTGAAGTGGGAGTCCGCCGGCGGCGGCAAACTGATGATGACCGGCTACTGGGACGGCTCCATCTATGAGCCGGCATACGATCACAGCGAGGACGCCGACTACCGTACGGCTCTCTCCAATCTGTGGGACCGCATGGAACGCGGCTCGACGGACTACACCGCGACGCCCGCGACGGCGAGCTACGATTGGGCCGCCATGCCGGACACGGGCTCTGATCCACCTTCCTACGGCGATCTGGAGGCAGCCGAGGTCAGCTATCACGCAGGAGTCGCGCTGGATATGAACTACGGGCGGTGGAGTTCTTCCACTTTCACTTCCTACACCCCGTGGGCCTACTCAACGATCTTCGGTTACAGCGCCGACGCGGTCTACACCGCCCGCAACGAGACGACGATGATCGACGAGATCCGTTGGCTCCGGCTCGTCCAGATTCGGGGCAGCGACGAGTGGGGTGGGCACTCGTGGGTAGTGGCCGGCTACAACACGAACGTCTCGCCCACGCAGTTCCTGATGAACTTCGGTTGGGGTGATGGAACGACCGAGTGGTATACGTGTGATGACGTATTCCCCAACGCACAAGGTCATGCCATCAACATCGTCCCGGAAAGCGTCGTTCGATTCGTAGACTACGGCACATTCGGCGGCGACGGCTCGCCCGACAGCCCCTACCTGGGCATCGACTATGCCCTGACCTGGGCACCCGACGACACCACGCTGATCTTCAAGGCCGGCACGACGCACCATGTCAACGGCAGTCCCGCCGTGCTGGACCGGCCGATGACGCTCAAGGGCCAGGACATCACCATCGGAAACAACCCGTAACGATGAGAATCGGAACCCGTGCAACTCTATGACACACCACAAACGATGGAGGCAGCAGCATGAGATCGCTACACACCACAATCGGATACGCCACAGTGGCTGGAATGCTGCTGCTGGGCGTGTTAACGGCCCCGCCGGCGGGGGCGGCAACGTTCACCTACCAGGGCATGCTCAGCGACGCCGAGGGCCCCGTCACGAACGGCATGGCGATGAGGTTCTACCTCTGGGATGCCGCCGCGGGTGGCAACCACCTCGGGGGAGTCTTCACCGACCCCAATGTCGTCGTGACCGACGGCCTGTTCACCGTCGACATCGACACGACCATCTTCGGCACGGATGCGTTCAACGGTGATCCCCGCTGGCTGGAGGTCCTGGTCTACGACCCCGACGGCGCGACCTGGGTCACGCTCTCGCCGCGTCAGCCGATCAACCCGGCACCCTACGCACTCTACGCCTACGATGGTGCGGGCGGCGGCGGCAGCTGCCTCTGGAGCGAGAACGGCAGCGACATCTACTACACTGCCGGCAACGTGGGCATCGGCTACAACATCCCGACCGTGCCGCTGTATGTCCAGGGTGATGACAGCACCACCATCTTCGCAAACAACCAGTCCACCGGGAGCAGTGGTAACGGCGTGGAGGCGCAAACCAGCGCCACAAGCGCAGCCGGCGTGGTCGGACGCAACAACAGCACTTCCGGGTACACGGCCGGTGTCGCCGGTTACGCCTACAGCCAGAATGGTTCGGGCGTCAGTGGCCAAAACGGCGCGTCGAGCGGTTCTGCGGTCGGCGTGTCCGGCCGCTCGAACAACAGCCCGTCGGGACGCGGCGTGTCCGGCACAGCCGCCGCCACCAGCGGCGCGAACTACGGCGTCTACGGCGAGACCCAGAGCGAATCCGGCTACGGCGTCTACGGCCTTGCCCCGGGCGAGGGCACAGGTGTCGCCGGCTACAGCGGCCAAGGCCACGGCTATCTCGGCTGGAGCGGCGGCGGTGCGTACGGCTACAGCACCGACGTATACGGAGTCAAAGGCTACAGCGAGAACAGCTGGGGCGTGTTCGGCAATGTCCCGTACGGCAGCACGCGGGCCGGCGTCGTCGGCGCGATCACGCTCAGTAATGGCGCAATCATGTACGTGTCCGAGACCGGCGTCTGCGGGTCGTCCGAAAGCGGCTACGGCGTTTCCGGACGAGTTATCAGCGGCAAGGCCGTCTACGGCACGCAAGACGACACCGGCAACTTCGGCTACCTCGCCACTCCGACCGAGGGCGCCTATGGCGAGACCAGCAGATCCAGCAGCTATGGTGTCCACGGGAAGGCCACCGGCAACTACGCCACCGCCAACGGCGTCTACGGCGAGGTCACCGGCTCAACCTACGGCATCGGCGTGCGTGGCTCGGCCAGCAACAGCAACGGCGCCGGCGTCTACGGCTACAACGACGGCGGCGGCGCCGGAGGCCATTTCTACGCCACCGGCGGCTACGCCGGCCGGTTCACCAACTCCGGCGATCACTGCGTGTACATCGACCACAACGACAACGGCACCTACAACACCGCCGCCCTCAGAATCGACAGCACCGGCACCAACGAGCCGGTCGGCGTGGACGTCCGCGTGGACGCCGAATACGGCCGACTCGCGAACTTCGAGTTGAGCAACGCCAGCTGGTACACGGGAACGTCGTTCACAGTAACGTCGGACTGCGGCGGCGACGTCGCGGAGTTCATCAACACCAACACGACCAACAGCGACTCCACAGACTATGCCGTGGTCGCCAAGCACGACGGAAGCGGCTCGGGCGTATACGCCGAAGGGGCCGCCAGGGGTGTCAGCGCGATGGTCTACCCCGACGGAAGCTCCACCTACTACGGCCTGTACGCCTACGTCAGTGGCGGGAGCGGCACCAACCGCGCCGTCTACGGCCGGGCCCTCGGCGGGACCACCAACTACGCCGGCTACTTCTACGGCAACGTCCACGTCACCGGCACGCTCTCCAAGGGCGGCGGCTCGTTCAAGATCGATCATCCGCTCGATCCCGAGAACAAGTACCTCTACCATTCGTTCGTCGAAAGCCCCGACATGATGAACATCTACAACGGCAACGTCGTGCTCGACGAGAACGGCGAGGCCGTCGTCACGCTGCCCGAGTGGTTCGAAGCCCTGAACATGGAGTTCCGCTACCAGCTTACGTGCATCGGCGGATTCGCGCCGGTCTTTGTCGCCGAGGAGATCAAGGACAACCAGTTCAGGATCGCCGGCGGCAAGGCCGGGCTGAAAGTCTCCTGGCAGGTGACCGGCATTCGTCACGACCCGTTCGCCAACGCCAACCGCATTCCGGTCGAAGAGGACAAGCCCGACGACGAAGTCGGCACCTACCTGCATCCCAAGGCCTGGGACGTGCCGGAAGAACTGCAGGTCGACACGGTCCGCGAGCAGCGCGAGCTCGAACAGCAACGGGCCGCGGCGGCCGAGACGAAGACGGTCGAGTAAACCACGACACCCGAGCGGACGCGGAGGGCCGGGCGGCCCTCCGCGACGGCTCCGCCAGCATGAAGGACACGAACGATGATCCGCAACACGCTCAAGCCACGTTTGCTTGCTCTGGTCTGTGCCGGCTGCCTGTTGACCGCCGGCGCCGCGGGCCAGACCTTCACGATCGACTGGTACACCATCGACGCCGGCGGGGCCACGTTCACCACCGGCGGCGACTTCGAGCTCTCGGGGACCATCGGCCAGCACGACGCGATGCCCACGACGATGACCGGCGGTGGCTTCACGCTGGTCGGCGGGTTCTGGGCCGGCGTCACCGTCGGCGAGTTCTGCTTCGGCGACCTCGACGGCGACGGCCAGATCGGCCTCGGCGATCTCGCGATCCTGCTGGCCAACTACGAGCAGCCCAGCGGGATGCAGTACGAAGACGGCGACCTCGACGGCGACGGCGACGTCGATCTGGCCGACCTGGCCCAGTTGCTCTCGGTGTATGGCACGAACTGCTGACGCCGAGAGAAGCGCGGGCGGTGCGCCGCCGAGCGTGGCGCCGGGCCTGCGGGCCCGGCGCGGCGGCGACGACTCGCCGGCCGCCGGCGCCCCCCCGCGAACGTCCCTGACACACAGCGTTCTTTGCAGAAAGGAAACGGACATGCGCAAGTACATGCTCGTCCTGACAGCCCTGCTGATTGCGGGCGTGCCGGCCGCTTCCGCCCAGTTTCCCGGAATCATCAAGCGGCAGGCCAAGAAAGCACTCAAGAAACATCTCGACAACGACGGCGGCCCCACGGCCCGCCGATCGACCGCCGCCGCGACGA
>CAYRXN010000126.1:0-4102 GCA_964428275.1 uncultured Planctomycetales bacterium
CTGGTCCCGACGATCACGCTGACCGGGACGGCCAGCTTGGCCAGCGCGGGGACGCTCACGGCGCAGACGACGGCCGTCGTGTCGGTGGAGCCGTGCGACGCAGACCCGGTGGACGAAACGGATGACCCGGATGACGACGAAGCTGATCCGGAGGACAACGACGAGTGTGGCAGCGACTCGGGTTCCGGTGAAGGAGACGATGGCGGCGACGCCGAAGATGGCGAAGGGGACGGCGACGGTCAGGGTGAGGATGAGGGCGCCGGCGAAAACGACTGCCCCGATGACGATGATGACACTGGGGACGACGGTGACGCGGATGGCGGCGACGGTGACGGTGACGGCGACGGCGATTGCAGCGGCAACGAAGACGCCGGCGACGCCCTGCACATTCACCTGACGACTGGCAACATCTGGACCAAGGTCCCGGTCTTCCGCACGTATGCCGCCGGCGGCCGCGAGCTGGACTTCGTTCTGCGCTACGATTCGCAGCGCGCCGCTCTCGACTCGCCCGTCGGCCACGGTTGGACGCACAGTTACAACATCTACCTGCGACTCCTGAGCAACAAGGTCGTCTATCACGAAGGCAGCAGCCGGCGGAATGCCTTCATGGATGACGGGGGCGGCGGCTACGTCCCGCCCAAGGGACGCGCCTTCCAACTGGTCTGGGTCACCGACCACCTGGAACTGCACCGCACGAACGGCACGCGTGAGGTGTTCCTGCCCTGGGACAACGGCATCGCGCGGATCAGCGAGATCATCGACCGCCGCGGGCGGACGACGCGCTTCTTCTACGACGAGCATGGCCGGCTCGAGCGGATCGTCAGTCCCCACGGGCGGGCGGTGCAGATCACATACAACACCGACGGCCGTATCGAGCAGATCGTCCATCCGGACGGCGAAGTCACCACGCTGGACTACTGGCCGGGTACCGGTGAGCTGAAGAGCGTCACGGATCCCGAGGGTTACGCCGTCCAGTACGAGTACGACGCCCAGCACCGTGTCACGAAGGAAACGCTCAAGAACGGCACATTCTACACCGCCGAGTACGCAACCGGGCCGGACACGCATACCATCCGCGACAGCCAGGGCAACATCGTGGCTCAGGTGGTCGGGGCCGCAGACGTCGCGCTGCCGGCGACGCGCTCGTCCACGATGAGCGCCGGCTGGCTGACCTGCATCGACGGGCGTGGCAATCCGTGGCAGGTCTATCGCGACAACCTGGGCCGGCTGCGCCAGATCATCTCCCCGAACGGGCATGCGTGGAAGAAGGGGTACGGCGGGCCGACTTCGGGTCACAGCCGCAACCGTGTGACGAGGATCACCAACGAGCGCGGTTTCTACCGTGCGTTTACCTGGAACAGCGACGGTAACCTGATCGAGCGGAAAGACGAAGCCGGCTTCGTCACACAGTACGAGTACGACACCACCTTCAGGACCAAGGTCACGAGGCGGATCGAGCCGGACGGTGACGAGTGGGTGTACCAGTACGATCCGAACACCGGCGACCTGCTGGCGATCATCGATCCGCTCGACGACAGCCTGCACGGTCAGCCTACCGACGCAGTCGTGACGTTCAGCTACGAGACCTACGACCCCAACGATGGCGTCGGGCCGGGTGGTGATCCCCTGCCAGGACGCATCAAGAAGAAGACCAAGACCGACCGCAACGGCCACATTACGGTCTACGAATACGACACGTCGGGAAACCTCGTGCGAATGACGCGTGCCCTCGGTGAGCTCGACCTGGTCACGACCTTCGAGCACAACGCGATGGGCCGCACCACGCGGCGAATCGTTGAACGCGGCGATCAACAGGTCGTGACCGAATGGACCTACGACAAGATGGGCCGGCTGCTGGACACGATCGAGGATCCCGGCGGACTGAACCTGGTCACCAGCCGCACGTACGACGGGCACGGGTTGCTGGCGACGGTTACCAACCCGCGGGGCTACGTCACCAGGTACGAGTACGACCATCGCAACCGCCTCAAGAAACGCATCGAGGCCTTCGGGACGCTGAACCTCACCAGTGAGTGGACGTACGACGGCAACGGCAACGTCGAGACGTTCACCGATCCCGAGGGCCACGTCACTACGTACGAATACAACGAGCAGGACTTCCTGGTTCGCAGCGTCGATGCCGCCGGCTACGAGACGCTCTATGAGCGCGACGAGGCCGGCAACCTGACGCGCTACGACCGGCAACTCGACCTGAATGATCCGAGCCAGCGTTACGTGGTCGAGTACACGTATGACGCCCTCGACCGCATTGTCACGCGCACGGTCGATCCCGGCGGGCTGGACCTCACCACCACGATCGAATACACCGACCCGGGCTGTGGCTGCTCCGGCACGCCGGGACGCAGCCTGCCGCACAAGATCGTCGACCCGGCGGGCAAGTACACCTACTTCGAGTACGACGAACTGGATCGGCGGATCAGGATCATCCGCAAGGTCGGCGACACCGCGGAGCAGGCCGATGCCGACGACGCGGTCACGACCTTCGAGTACGACCCCCAGAACCTGACCGCCTGGATCGGTCCGGAAGGCGAACGCATCGAGTTCGACTACGACGCCGCGGACCGTCGCCGGCTCATGCGCGGGCTCGACTCGGTCCACGGCGACATCGAGATCACCCTCGCCTACGACGGCGCCGACAACGTGAGCTCGGTCGTGCTCCCCAACGGCAACACGGTTACGCTGGCCTATGATGGCGCCAACCGGCTCGAGACCGCCACCGACCAGCTCGGCCCGATCGTCGCGCTGGTCTACGACGCCAACGGCAACGTCGAACAGCGCTCGACCGCGATTCCCGGCCAGACGTGGACCTTCGAGTACGACGAGGTCGATCGGTTGCGCAAGGTCTTCGACCCGGTCGTCGAGTCGCCGGCCGACGCGTTCACCGAGTACCTCTACGATGCCAACGGCAATCGTACCGAGACGATCGACCGCAACGGCATCCGCACGCGCTACCAGTACGACGAGCTCGACCGGCTGACCACGGTCATCGAGAACTACCAGGGCAGCGACGACACCGCCGACACGACCACGACCTACGGCTACAACGGCCTGCGACAAGTCTCGATCAGCGACCACGACGGCAACACGACCACCTACGAGTACGACGGCGCCGGACGCCTGGTCAGGATCATCTACCCCGACCACGTGGATGGGACGCAGCCCGGTGATGCCGGCTATGGCATCGTCGAGTACGGCTATGACGCCGCCGGCAATCTCACCTGGCGACGCGACCAGCGCGGTATCGAGACCGCCTACGGCTACGACGATCTGTACCACCTGACCGGCCGCGTCTATCCCTCCCGCAGCGAGACCTTCGCGTTCGACCGCTCCGGCCGGCTGACCCTGGCCGAGAACGACCTGGTCCGGGCCGAGTTCGTCTATGACGACCTGGGCCGGCTGGATGCGGCCACCCAGACCTACCTGGCCGACGGCACGGCTTACACCACGCTGTTCGACTACGTCGTCGCGCCCGGCGACGTCCGCCGCGTCGTGCAGTACGCCTCCGGCCGCACCGTCACCGAGACTTACGACCAGCGCTTCCGCCTGGCCGACGTCGACGGCGGCAGCGGTGTCGGGGCTTCGTGGACCTACGACCTAGCCGATCGGCGCCGGACCGCGGCGCTGGCCAACGGCGTCAGCAGCGTCTTCGACTTCGATCTCAACGACCGGCTCACGCACATCACGCACGCCAGCCAGGTGGCCACGCTCTTTGAGGTCGAATACGGCTTTGACCCGGTAGGCAACCGGCTGTTCACGCGGCAGCTCACTCCGGGCCTGACCGACCGCAGCGAGGTCTACAGCTACGACCAGCGCCATCGCCTGCGACGGATGGAACGTGGTACAATCACGTCCGGCCCGGAGCCGGTGATCGACACGCCGCTGGCCGACGATGACATGGCCGCGGTGCAGGACTGGCCCGTCGATCCGGCCAGTCCGGGCCTGGACCGCCGCGGGAACTGGAACGTGTTCAGCGAGACCATTGGCCAGACGCCGGCGACGACGACGCAAACCCGCGTGCCCAACGGCGTCAACGAGTACGAGACGATTGACCCGGATGGCGCGGGTCCGCTGTCACCGGTGA
>CAYRXN010000127.1:0-7882 GCA_964428275.1 uncultured Planctomycetales bacterium
AACGGCCGTCTGATCGAGCAGGAACGGATCGAGACGCTCCGCCGCCGGGCCGTGCGGCAGGTCGAGATCGTCTTCGAGGACGGCGAGGCGGCGGCCGGCGCCCGCCTGCCGGACGCGCTGCGCGTGTTGCACCGGGGGCCCAACGCGCTGTCGGGCACGTGGACCGGACCGCCGGCACCGCTGCTCCAGTGGCTGCGCGGCGTCTCGCTGCGCGACGTGCGCATCTCGCCGCCCGATCTGGAGCACCTTTTCCTGGCCTACTACGAACGTGTCCCCGCCGCGACGGCCGAACGCGACACGCCCGCGGAGGTGTCGCCGTGAGCCGCGCCGTCGTCCTGAAATCCGCCCGCGATTCGCTGGTGCTGCTCCTGCTCGTGCTGGCGGCGATCGTCACGCTCGAAACGCTCTACGTGCTTGCGATGGGGCGGCTGGCCGGCGATCTGCTCGACATCTGGCGCAAGATCCCATTTCTCAAGGACGTCATGCGCGTGCTCGTCGGCGTGAACATCACCGGCGACGTGTCGGCGACCACGCTCATCACGCTCGGACTCGTGCATCCGGTGCTGCTGGCCACGAGCTGGGCGTTCCTGCTGACCGTCTGCACCCGCGACATCACCGGCGACATCGACACCGGGACCGCCGATCTCGTGCTGACGCTGCCGTTGCCGCGCCGCGCGGTCTACATCGGCACGACCGTCGTCTGGGTCGTGGCCTGCGCGGCGTTTTCAACCGCGGCCTGGTGCGGCATCGCCCTGGGAGAGCAGGTCTTTCACACGTCCGAACCGCTCGCGCTGCGCCGGCTGGTGATCCCGGTGGTCAATCTCTGCGCCCTGCTGCTGGCCATCGGCGGCGTGAGCATGCTCGTGGCCGCGCTGTCGTCGCGCCGGGTCGTGGCGGTCGCGATCATGCTCGGGATCCTGCTGGCTTCGTTTCTCGTGAACTTTCTCGAAGTGTTCGTCGAACAGATGCGCTACGTGGCGTTTTTGGGATTCCTGCACTACTACCGGCCGGTCGACGCCGTCCGCACCGGCCAGTGGCCCCTGAGCCAGCTCGCCGTGCTGCTGATCGGTGGCGCCATCGCGTGGTCGATCGGCCTGTGGCGCTTCAACCGGCGGGACATCCCGGCAGTGTAGGTTGGGCACCGCCCACCAGAACCGGGCCAGTCGCAGCCAGGGTGGGCGCCGTCCACCAGAATCAGGCCAGCGAGGTTGCGGAAGACCGCGCGGGCTGAGAGCCCGCGGCTGTTCGTTCCACCGGTCACAGACCGGTGCCACGGGTGGTTTCACCGGTCGGCAACCCGTGCCCGAAAAAGGAAGCAAACGATGAGGAAAAACCCGACTCCCATTCTGCTTGTCGGCGGTGTCATTGCCGGCCTGGTCATGACGATCGTCGCGGAACCCGGCGGTGTTTCCGCCGCGGCTGATGCACCCGCGACTCCACGCACCACCCGCCTTCCCGACGCGCTCGACGACGCGCTGGCGCTGGTCGGCATGCGCCGCGGCGATCTGGGATGGGTGCCCAAGGGCTGGTGGCCGCGCTACCCCGATGTGCCCTACAAGCTGCGCGCCTTCGACGCGCTGCTGGCCGAACCGCTCGACTGCGTCGCCTACACGCGCTCGTTCGGCGAAGCGGTATGGACGCTGCTCGATCCCGACAAACTCGACAAGCCCGCCGCCCGCAACAGCACGCTGCTGTTCCAGGCCGTCCAGCGGCTCGGCGTCGATCCGCGTTTCGGCGGTTTTCGGGGCTACAGCGCCAACACGTTGGCGCCGCCGACGCCCCTGGACGAGGCCGTGCTGAAGCTGATCGAGGCCGCCGGCCGGCCGACGCACATCGCGACGTTCGGGCAGGAACTGCCCTATCCGAAGATCAAGGAAGACCTGGCGGCCCAGGTCGCGGGGCTGCCCGAGGGCGTCAGTCCGATCCTCGGACAGCTCGTGCTCGATCTCATCGAAGCGCATCGCTGGGCCGAGCTGGCGTTCCGCAAGGTGGACGGCGACGACCGCATCGCCGTGGCCCGGCGGCTCAACGTCGGCGACGAGATGATCGACGGTTTCGACTACTGCCCGCAGATCGACGACGTGGCCCACACGTGGGACGAAGCCAGCCTGTGGTACGCCGGTCTGAAGTGTGTCCAGGCGCTCGACGCGGCCCGCATCGCGCTGGCCGACCTCGAGCTCGAAGACCCGCCGGCTTGCCGCTTCGACTACCACACGCCCTGGGGCTGGATCCGCATCCGCGGTGGCGGCGACGACACGCTCGACGGGACCGACACGCTGCTGATCGTCGATCTGGGGGGCGATGACACCTACCGCGGCGCCGTGGCCGCTTCCGATGCCGCCCGGCCGCTCGGCCTGCTGCTCGATCTGGCCGGGTGCGACCGGTACGAGTCCGATGTTCCCGCCCAGGGGTCCGGACGCTGCGGCGTCGGCGTGCTGATCGACGCCGCCGGCAACGACACGTATGCCGGCCGGCGCTATGCCCAGGGCGCCGGACAGTTCGGTCTCGGGTTGTGCGCCGACCTGGCGGGCAACGACCACTACCGCGCACGTTTCAGCGGCCAGGGCTGCGGCTACTTCGGCATCGGGCTGCTCTTCGACGTCGCCGGCGACGACACCTACACGCTCTGGGGCGACGGGCAGGGGCTCGGCGGCGTCGCGGGCGTCGGCGTGCTGGCCGACCGCACCGGCAACGACAAGTACACCGCCGTCCGCGAGCACTCCGTCACCGGCCGCCCTTCGTACCACTCCCCCGACGATGACGTCTGCGTCTCCAACGCCCAGGGCTGCGGCATGGGCCGGCGCGGCGACGGCGGCGACGGCCACTCCTGGGCCGGGGGCGTCGGGGCCCTGCTCGACGAGGGCGGCGACGACGTGTACACCGCCGGCAACTGGTCGATGGGCACCGGCTACTGGTTCGGCATCGGCATCCTGCACGACCGCGCCGGCGACGACGTCTACCGCGGCGTCGTCTGGTCGCAGGCCAGCGGCGCGCACTTCTGCATCGGGACGCTGGTCGATGAGGCCGGCGACGATCGGCACCTCACCGAAGTCACCGCCAACAACAGCCTCGCCTTCGCCCACGATTTCACCGTCGCGATCCTGCTGGACGCGGGCGGAAACGACGTGTACGACGTGCGCCAGCACGGCATCGCCTACTCGATCAACCGCAGCGTGGCCCTGCTGATCGACGCCGGCGGCGACGATGTCTACCGCAGCGAAGCCAGCAAGCGACCGGGCTACGCCGAGAACAACAGCCGATTCCGCGCCCGCGGCGGCGTGAGCACGTACTTCGCCGACACGACTTCGATCGGCCTGTTCCTCGATGCGGGCGGGCAGGACACCTACTGGGACGACGCACTCGAAAACGACACGCACTGGCTCGACCCGCCCGATGCGCCCAACTGGGCCGATCGCAACTTCTCGGTCGGCGTGGACCGCGCCGCGGGCACGATCGACTTCACGCCGCGTCCGGTGCGCGAGCCGACCGGCCCGCCGCCGGACCGCCGCCCGAGAAGGCGATAGAGCTATCCGCCAACCCCATTCCCCGCACGTGGAGGACACCAGGGGGATCCGCTGCGCCTCCAGCCGCTCCCGGTGGAGTCGCGGAATGGCCTCTCCTCTCTGACGTTTCCTTCGCACGCGCAGGCGGAAAGCGACCGCCCGCGGGAAGGAGTGCGGCGCGCCGCGCATCAAACCACCGGTGTTCGGGGTCGACCGACAACCCCGCGAAAAGGAGAAGCGTGATGAAGAGACTGCTGATCGTCCTGCTCGTGGTTCCGCTGCTGCTGGCGGCCGGATGCGCCCGGAAGGCATCCAGCGACTATACGGGCCACACCAGACCCGCCGTGGCCGACGATGTGGAAGCGAACTACCCCTGGGACCTCGAATCGATGTAGCCCGCGCAGCGCGTTGCCCGGACTGGAAACGCACACCCGCCGTGGGCGGCCCGCAGGTTGCAGGCGCTGCGTGGACATCGTCCACGCGCTGTGGCTGCCCGCGGCACAGGACAAAGTAGACTCTCCTGGGCTAGAATGGGTGCAGTGGGCCGGCCGCGGCAAGCGGTTTCCTCTTACCTGCGGGGTGTGTCATGAAACTCAATGTACTGGCCGTTGCGCTGACGTGCGGAATCATGTGGGGATTCGGGTTGCTCGCGATTACATGGTGGATCATCGCCTTCGACGGGGCCACCGGCGAGCCAACCTTCATCGGGCGAATCTACCGCGGCTACAACATCAGCGCGCTGGGCAGCCTGATCGGCCTGGCCTGGGCGCTCGGCGACGGATTTGTCGGCGGAGCCGTGGGGGCCTGGCTCTACAACCTGCTGTCCGACAAACTCGTCCGCCCCCAGCCGGCGACCTGAGGCTCAGCGTTCCCCCCCTGCGCCGCACTCAGGGGCGGGGGGCCCGGGCGCAATCCGGTCGCGTTGGGGGACCGCCGTCGCCGCCGCCAGCGTCAGCAGCGGCATCAGCGGTACGCGGTAGCGCAGCGATCCGATGAACACGCAGTGAACGAGCGTGAAGTAGACCACCGGCAGCCAGACGAGCGCATGCAGTCGCAGCGCGGCCGCCCGCGACGTGGAACTCGCGCCGCGCGTCCGGGTCGCACGCCACAACCCCACCAGCGCCGCGAGCACCACCGCGAGCGTGTATACCGCCCCGGCCCACGCCGCCGGCCCGCCGCGATACTCGGCGACGTGCGGCGTCAGGCTCCACGTTCGGAGGAACTTGACCCACGCCAGGCGCAGCACGCGCCGCGGGTTCTTGCGGATCTCGGCGACCGCCAGCCTGCGAAGCACGCGATCGGCCTGGACCTCGTTGAGCTGTTCGAGATGGGGCATGTAGTGCAGGAACGCCTGATTGCTGCTGCCGTCGGCCTGGGGACCGAGCGCGTCGAAGAGCGTCACGCCGCCGTTGGTCGAGAGCCACGCCGGCGCGCCGATCAGCGCCCGGTTGCGCAATCCCCACGGCAGCAGGGCAGCGGCCATCACGACCGCGTTGAGCACGATCCGCCGCGTTCCCCGCCGGCGGTTGCGGTCGAGCAGCCACAACGCCGCCCACAGCGCGACGATCCAGCCGGCCGACGACGGGCGCACCAGCACCGCCGCCGCCCCGAGTACCGCGACCCCCACCGCCGAAAACCGCTCGTCGGCCTCCGAATCCGCCAGCACCAGCCATCCGCAGCCGATCAGCGCGACCGCGATCGCCGTGAACAGCACCTCGGTCAGCAAGAGGTTGCAGAAGAAGATGCCGAACGGGTCGATCGCGACGAGCGCGCCGGCCACCAGTGCACCCCGCCGGCCGAAGGCGCGGCCCGCCAGCCGGCAGGCCATCCACGCCGTCGCCGCCCCGAGCAGGGCCTGGGCGAGCCGGGCGGCCAGCACACCCGTCTCGCGCCACGTGGCGAACAATGCCAGAAACAGCGGATAGAGTGGCATGCGGGCGGCGTAGCGGCCGTCGTCGCTGACGAGCGCGCCGTCGGCCACGAGGTGGCGGGCCAGTTGCCAGTGCAGGTCTTCGTCGGAAAACTCGAGCGCCGCCCCGGTGTGTTTCCAGCGCCACAACACCCAGCCGGCCCGCAGCGCCAACGCCGCGACGAAGATCCACGCCGGCAGTTGCGGTCGCAAGCGTCTCACGGTTCGACAGCCGCTCCCGGCAGCGTGGACTTGAGTACCAGCCGCAGCGCCCGCCGACTCCCCGGGCGCAGCTTCACCCGTTCGTCGATCCGCAGCGGCATGACCCACACGACGCCGGCCTGGTCGCACAGCACGCCCGTGCGCGCCCGCAGCGGCGGGTCGATCTTCTCGTCGATGAAGAAATCGCTCAGGCTCTTGGTGCCCGAGACGCCCAGCGGCTGGAACCGGTCGCCCTCGCGCCGCCCGCGCACCAGCAGCGGCAATCGCAGGCGTTCGTAGTCGAGCCACTGCTCGAACGGATGGGCCGCGGCCCGGAGCTCGGCGATCTTGTCGGCGTCCACGTCGCGGATCTCCGCGATCAGCTCGGCGTCGAGCAGCGGCAGCCGCGTGACGCCGGGGCAGTTCACGAACGTCGCGGGGATCTCGCCCGGCGGCTGCTCCTGGTCGGTGCGCCGGCGGAACTCGAGGCGATCGTAGACCTTCTGGACCAGGACGCCGCCGGGCAGGTGCAGTTCCTTGCCGCTGCCCTGGTCTCCGGCCAGCCGCAGGACGGCATCGACGTGGGTAAAGCTCAGGTCCTGCTCGCCGCCGGGCAACAGCGACACCGCCCGGCGCACGACCTCCGCCTGGATGATGCGCTGCTTGCTCATCAGGGCCGGTGCGTTGAGCACGATCCGGTTGGGCTGGTCGCTGACGACGAGCGACTCGAAGGTGCGGGCGGCGGCGTCGCGCAGGTACGTTTCCAGCCAGCGTGCCTGCTCGCCCAGGCGCAACAGCGCCTCGGTGACGTTCGGGTTGAGGTGCTCGCGGATCATCGGCAGGATGATGTTGCGGATGCGGCCGCGCGTGAACTGCGTGCCGTCGTTGCTGCTGTCGGCGCGGGTCTCGAATTCGCGCTCGCGGCAGATCGCGTAGATCGTCGCCCGGCGTTCGTCCAACAGCGGCCGCACGAGCACCACGCGGCTGCCGGGTTGCAACGGCCGGATCGGCCGCATCCCCGCCAGGCCGCGAATCCCCGTGCCGCGGCAGATGCGGTGCAGGATCGTCTCGGCGTCATCGTCGGCATGGTGGGCGACGGCGACGTGGTCGCAGCCGGTCTTGAGGGCCACGCGCTCCAGGAAGGCATACCGGTGCCGGCGGGCGACCTCCTCGGTCGAGCCGCCGCGGGCGGCGACAATCTCGCCGATGTTCACCCGCTCCTGGAAACAGGGGAGGCCCAGACAACGCGCGACTTGCTCGACGAAGCGGGCGTCTTCGTCCGCCTCGTGCCCCCGCAGGCCGTGGTGGAGGTGGGCGACGTGCAGCTTCCAGCCGAGCTCCTGTTGCTCGGAAAGCGCACGCAACGCGTGGAGCAGCACGATCGAATCCGGTCCCCCGCTCACCCCGACGACCCAGCGCATCTGCGGCGAAACGAGATCACGCTCGCGCAACCAGCGCCCCAGTCGTTCCAGAAACGGATCCCACTCCACGGGTGGTTCCTCTCGATGTCCCCGCCGCGGGCCGCCCCACGGCCGCCGCCCCCGCGCCCGTGATCGCCCGCCGCGCCGCGAGTCGTTGATTATACGGTCGCCTCCGGCGTTTCGCACGCACGCGGCCGTGCACGACGCAAGCGTCGCGCCGGCAGCCAAGCAGGAAGATTGTCTTGTGTCGGCAGGGCGCGGGGGCTAAGCTGGAAGTGACGAGTCGAGCGAGCGGGCCCTGCACCCCGCCCGATCAATGGGAGCACTCGCGGCGAAGGTTCGGCGACGAACGGCGAACCGCTCCGCCCCGAAGACGCCGATCCACAGGAGGAAAGAGCATGCTGCGCCGTTTTCGTTCCGCGCTGATCGTATTGATCGCGATCGCCGCCGTCGGCCTCGTTCGGGCCGACGACGCCGACCACCCCGTCCGTTACGACAACTGGGACGCCGTGCGCGTTCAGGTCCGGACCGCCGCGCAGCTCGATACGCTGCACGCCCTGGGGGTGATCCTCATGAGCGACGGCGAGGGGATCGGCACGATCGACTACCTCGTCCCGCCCGGAGCGGAATCCAAACTCGACGAGCTGCACATCCGCTACGAGGTGCTCTATCGCAACGTCCAGAAGGCCATCGACGCCGAGCGGGCGCACCTGGAACAGACCCGGCAGGCCAAGGACCGCGCCTGGTTCGACGACTACAAGACCTACGACGAGATCAACGCGTACATCGACACGCTGATCGCGAGCTACCCCGACCTCATCAGCAAACAGCAGATCGGCACGAGCATC
>CAYRXN010000128.1:0-6780 GCA_964428275.1 uncultured Planctomycetales bacterium
GCGCCGGCCGGGTCCACGTCCACCGTCTGCGGGTAATCGACCGAGCCGTAGTTGCCCACCAGCGTCGAGCCCGACCCGTCCACGCGCACGACCGAGACGTTGTCGCCGATCGCGTTGGCGACGTAGGCGAAATCGTCGCCCGGCGAAAAGGCGACCGTCAGCGGAAAGTCGCCCACCGGCACGGACGCGACCTGCGTGTGCAGGGCCGTATCGTAGAGCCGCAGCCGGTCGTTGAAACTGTCGCAGACGGCCAGCGTCGCGCCGTCGTGGCTCAGCTCGATGCCGCTGATGAACGTGCCGATCGAGCCGGTCTGCCCGGCGCTGACCTGGGCCACGATGCTGCTCGCCGGGCCGTCGAGCCGGATGAAGCTGATCATGTCCGTGCCGGCCACGTTGAGCACGTAGGCCCACTGCCCATCCGGCGAGACGCGCACCCGCGCGGGCCGCCGATAGATGTACAGCGATGCCACCACGGTGTCGCTGCCCAGGTCGATCACGCGCACGTAGTTCTCGTCGGTCGCGCACACGACCGCGTACGCCCCGTCCGGCGTGATCGCCGCGTCGAGCGGCCGGTCGCCCACCTCGACGTACGACCGGATCGTGTCGGTCGTCAGGTCCACGATCTCCACGTTGCGCGACACGTTGTTGCACACCACGGCGATGCGCCCGTCAGCCGAAACCGCGAGGTTGCGCGGCGAGTCCCCCTCGGGCGGTTCACCGCTGGCCGCGAACCCCTCGAAGAACCCGGCCGCCCCGGCGATGTTGTACAGATGAACGTCTTCGCGGAACCGGTTGTTCAGCGCCACCGCCCGCATCTCGGTCGGGCTGGTCGCCGCGTTGTAGCACGACGCGAAGGTCAGCGTCTTGACCAGCGATTGCGAGGCGAGGTCGATCACCCGCGCGTTGTAGTTCGACACGAAGGCGTACTGTCCGTCGTGGGAAAACTCGATGTCGCCCGGCGAGCCGGTGCCGATCCGGGCGGTCTCCGCGCCGGTCGCCAGATCTACGAAAATCACGTCGTTGAGCAGCGCCGCCAGCGCGTAGGCCCCGTCGGGCGTGATGCGGATCAGCTCGTGGTAGAGCGAATCGGCCGTCGGGTAGGAGTGCGTCACGGCGAGGCTCGTCAGGTCGATCACGGAGATTCGCTTCGCATTGCTCTCGTGCGAGACGACCGCGAACGTCCCGTCCGGGCTGATGTCCACGCCGGCGGGCCGCGTCGCGGTGGGAATCAGCGCCAGTTGCGTCCCCGTGGCGCGGTCGTACACCGCGACCCGGTCTGCGCCGCCGTCGGGCAACACGATCGTCGTCCCGTCCGGCGAGAGCGCGAACTGCGTGAAGATGTTTCCGACAATCGCCGGCTCGGGCGTGGCGAACCACCCGATCACGCCCTGTGGCGTGCTCGCGAACGAATCGACCTCGCTCAGGGTCGTCAGGTCGATGACCGAAAACGACGAACTGACCGCGTCGTTGATGACGCCCACCACCGCGTAGCGGCTGTCCGGCGTGATCGCCACGCGATACGGCTGCTCGCCGGTGATCGGGATGCTCGCCACCAGCGCATGCGTGGCGATGTCCACCACGGACACGTCGTTCGAAAACACGTTGGGACAGACGGCGTAATGGTTATCGGGCGTAACCGCAACGTGTACGGGGAAGTCGCCCACGCCGACCGTCGCCACGATGGTCCGCGTGGTCACGTCGAAGAACGTCAGGTTGTCCGTATCGCGGCAGGCGATCACCGCCGCCGAGCCGTCCGCCGTGAACGCGACATCGCGCGGCATGTCACCCTCGGGGGCGTTGTCCACGTCCAGGAAGGTGCCGGTCACGCGGGGCTGCGGCCGGTGCACCGAGGGAAACAGCGCCGCTTCGACCACCTCCGGCGCCGTCCACGTCAGCCGTTGCGGCTCCGGGGAACCCTCGGTCGAGCAGGACTCCGAAGGGGGACCGGCCCAGGCCGCGAGGGGGGCCAGCAGAACGCAGCAGCCGGCCGTCAGTTGCTTGCGAGTGATCATCTTTCTCCTCCTGTTGCGCAGAAAAGTCTCAGATACGGCGCCCGCCGCCGGTGCCCGTGGGGCGTGGCGCGGCTTTGGAATCGTTTTCAGCGTGCCCGGAGCCGGGCTCGGCCGGGAAGGTGACCGTAAGACCGCGGCCCGGACCCAACCCCTTTTCTAGCACGGCCGCCCCCGGCCGGTCAACGATAAACCGCTGGCGATGCAGGTGTTGGATGGCGCGCGCGGTGGCTCGTCCGCGTGGCGTGCGCGTTTGCGGCCCGTTTGCGTCGGGCGTGGTCGCGGACGGGCTGAAATCCGTGTAAGATGGCGTTCTCAGAGCGTTTCGCCACCGGTGGGTGAAACGAAGGGTGCGCGGCGCGCGCACCTCGGCGTTCCGTCCGAACGCGTTTGTCGGCAGCGCCTGCCGAATAAAATCCGAAGCGCCGCGATCGACCCGAGAACCTGCCCCCCAGGAGATCAGGATGGTGACACTCGAAAAAGCGAAGCTGGACTGGCCCCATCTGGATTTCGGCTACCGGAAGACGGATTTCAACATCCGCTATACGTTCAGGGATGGCAAATGGGACGAGGGAACCCTCACCCGCGAGGAGATGATTCCCGTCCACATGGCCGCCACGTGCCTGCACTACGGCCAGGAGTGTTTCGAGGGGCTCAAGGTCTTCGAGACCAAGGCCGGCGAGGCCGTCGTGTTCCGCATCGACGAAAACGCCCGGCGGTTCGTCCGTTCCGCCCGCAAGATCCTGATGGAGCCGGTGCCCGAGGAGATGTTCATCGAGGCCGTTTTCCGGGTCGTGAACGCCAACCGCCGCTTCATCCCGCCGCACGGCACCGGCGCGAGCCTCTACGTGCGTCCGCTGCTGCTGGGAACCGGGGCGCAGGTCGGCGTCAAGCCGTCGAGCGAGTATCTGTTCATCGTGTTCGTGACGCCGGTGGGGCCCTACTTCAAGACCGGCTTCAAGCCGGTGGACATCGTGGTCGAGGAAGAGGTGGATCGCGCCGCGCCGCTGGGGGTAGGCGACGCGAAGGTCGGCGGCAACTACGCGGCCGGGATGCGCGCCACGGTCCGCGCCAAGCAGGCCGGCTATACGGAAGTGCTCTACCTCGACGCCAGGCACAAGAAGTACATCGACGAATCCGGACCGGCCAACTTCTTTGCCATCACCGGAGATGGCCAGTACGTCACCCCCGAGAGCTCATCCATCCTGCCTTCGATCACCAACAAGTCGCTCGTGACGCTGGCCGAGGAGATGGGCCTGCGGCCGCAGCGGCGGGCGATCGACGTCGAGGAGATCTTCGGTTTCAAGGAAGCCGGCTGCTGCGGAACGGCCGCGGTCATCACGCCCATCGGCTCGATCACCTATCGCGACCGCAAGGTCGTCTACGCCAAGGACGGCCAGCCCGGCGAGATTTGCACGCGGCTCTACAACACGCTGACCGCGATCCAGGTCGGCGACGCCCCCGACCCCCACGGCTGGGTCCGGCGAATCCCCGCCGAGAGCGAGCGCTAGCACGCGGACGGGCCTGTTTCGTCTTGGGGGGGCTTCGAGCCCCCCTTCTTCTTGTCGTGGCGGATCACGCCGTTTCCGCCCTGCGTCTCCCCGGAAGGGGGTCGTTTTCTCTTGCGTTGGCGGCCGCTGCGCGGTAAAAAGTTGTGTAGTGTAGGTTAGAGGTCATGTTCTCGGGGTGGTTTCAACTCTTCTGGCGTTGCAGGTACTCGAGCGGCTGCTGTACGCGGTAGCGCCGTTTCCGCGGTTCGCGTGCGGCGTCATGGCCGGGTGGGGGGTTGTATGACCGCGAGAACACCGGACCCGAGTGCACCAGGGGGTGGTGCGCGCGTGGCTGCGACGCGCACCGCCGCGTTCGAATCAGCGGCCAGTGAGAGGAGGAATCGGCATGAAACGGATGATCGCCTGCGCCGCGCTATGCGCGGTGCTCACCAGCGCCGGCGCCTGGGCCGACGTCATCGCTTACACCAGCTTCGAGGAGCCGGCCACCGGCGACCAGTACGTGGACACGGGTGATCCCGGCATGGACCATGATCTGGTCAACAACCCCGGCCAGATGTCCGTGGACTACCTTTCCACCGGCGGCGAGCTCGGCTTCAACGCCTGGTACTACAACACCCGCGACAGCGTCGGCCTGACCGACGGCGACTGGTTCGGCGTCACGGCCTTCACAGGCACGGTCGGCGAGTTCCCCGACGGCAGCCAGGGCTACGAAATGACCGATGCGGACGGCCAGGTCACAACCTGTTTCGACTGGGTGGACCTGCCCGGCGGGCCGATGACGGTTTCCGTCGATGTCTTCATCATCAGCACCGGCTACGAGGATGACGACTACATCTCGATCGGCGTCGACGTCGACGACGGCTCCGACTGGGTCGATCTGTTCTGGGCCTCCGGCGATGCCCTCGAAGGTTACGGCTACTGGATGACGCTGACGGCCGACCTGCCCGATTGGGCTTCGATGGCGTCGCTCAGCGTGACGATCGACACGAACGGCACATACGAGGGGCTTTATCTCGACAACATCGTGTTCACGCCGGAGCCGACAGGCCTGGCGTTGCTCGTGTTCGGCTCTCTGGTCTTCCTGCGGCGTCGCTGAGAAGGCCGACTCCTGAACCGCTCCCCGCGGGGGGCGATTGTCTCATCGTGGTACGGGCGGCCGTGGAAACCCGCGCCGCCCGCCGTTTTGCGCCACCGGGTTGGAAGGGCCGGGACCGGCGGCGGCCGCCCCCGCGATTCCGCGTCGTGGCCTCCTCGGGCGGGGGCTTTTTGACGCGGAATCCGGCGCGACTGCGTTATACTGGGAGCAAGCTGACGAACCCTGTCAGGCCGCGATCCGAGCGGCGGACCACCAATGATCAGGAGGAAAGTGGTATGCGCATTCGTCATCTCTCGATCACGCTGGCGGCAATCGGTACGCTGCTGGCACTTCCTGCCGCGTGGGGGCAGTACCCCTCCGAGCTGGTCGGCTTCAACGGACCACCGATCGACGATCCGGCGACCTCGCAGGAGATGTTCCGGATCCCCGAGTTCTCCGTGACCACCAGCGGCTACATCGTTCCCAACACCTCGGGCCAGTATGACAACAACGCCGCCTTCCGGGCTTCCGGACTTCAGACCGAGGGAACGGCGGCGCTGGAGGTGCAGTTCCACTGGGTCGATCCGGCCGACCCGGATGCCTGGGTGCGGCTCAGCACGTTTCTCGGCGCCGACCGTCCGAACCCCTCGCTGCACACCGAGGGGCGCGTCCGCTTCAAACTCAGCAACCGCAGCGAGCTGTTTCAGGGCGAGTTCGGCATCTGCCTCGGAATCCGTGAAACCGATGTCGTGGTGCCGCAGATGTACGACGGGGGCACGTCCGGCGCGATCGAGTGGGTGGGCGTGGACACCACCCCCAACGGCATCATCGCCGGCGCCGACGGGATCGTAGATACAACGGCCGCCGGCGACGACGTGCAGGTCTACCCCGTCGGTTACGACATCAACAACGATCCCAACCAGCCGCTGCCCACCGGGACCGCCGTCATCGAGGTCGGTCCCAACGGCGTGCTCGATACGACGCCCGCCGGCGACGATCAGATTCGCTTCGGCTACTTCATCGACGCCAGCGGCAGTCGGCGGCCGATTCCGGCGATCACGCTGCCCGTCTCCGGCTCGGCCTACAGCCTCGAGTGGGACCTGGCGACCGGGACCGTCTACGTGGATGGCGTCCCGCACACCGCGGGCATCGCTGGCTTCACGGGCGATGGCGACCTGAGCACGCCGAATAGCCGGGGTACGCTCGAACACCTCGCGATCACGAACGTCGCCACCGACACGGCGGTGCTGATCGACTTCGCCGTCGACGAGATGCAGTTCGAGGCGCCGGTCCCCGATCCGGTGCTCAGTCCCACGATCGTTGCGCCGATCCTCGCCGGTGACGAGAGCGTGACCGTCACCGACCTGATGCACAACGTCGAAGCGGTCAGCCTCTACGTCAACGGCGGGCTGCTGGAGACGCAGACCGTCTCGACGCCCGACGACGTCGTGTTCACGATCTCCCCGGCCGTTCCGGGCGACGTGTACACCGCGACGCAGACCGTCGGCGGCACCGAGAGCGACCCGTCCGATCCGGTCACGGTGACGTTCGGCACGGCCAAGCCCGTCTTCTATGCCGCCCCGGCCGAAGGCGACACGTCGGTCCTGATCCTCGACCTTGATCCGAACACGCAGGAGGTCTACGTCGTCGTCAACGGCACGACGGAGTTTTCCGCGACGCCCGTTTCGGGCGACGATCGCGTGGAAGTGCCCGTCAGCGGGCTGGTCGCCGGCGACGTGCTCACGTCGTACTACACCGTCGGCGGGGCCCCGAGCATGACGTCCGACCCGGAAACCGTCACGGTGGCCACGCCCACCACGGTTCTTTGCGACGATTTCGAGGGCTATGCCGACCAGGCGGCGCTCGAAGCTGAATGGACCCAGGGCGGCTCGCCGGCGGCGCTGCTCGCCACCGACATGAACGCCACGTGCCCGAGCGGGGCCCAGTCGCTCGAAACGCCGATCGGCGCCTCGTACATGTACCACGCGATTCCGCTCACGACGCCCACCGCCACCGAGCCGGTCGTGTTCAACGTGAACATCTACGACCCGATGGGCGCCGACCCGAACGGGCTCGTCACGCAGTGGGCCGAGCTGAACCACATCGGCGGGCCCGACTGGTTCCTCATCCATGTCGGCATGCTCGGCTGGGACAACACCGACAACATCCACTACGACTTCCGCGC
>CAYRXN010000129.1:0-16946 GCA_964428275.1 uncultured Planctomycetales bacterium
CGTGCCGTCTCCGTCTTGGCCCACTCGATCGCCTCGCGTTCGGTCTTGGGGGTGAGGATGATCGCCGTGCAAAGCAGCGCCAGCAGCGTGAACCCCGTGTAGACCCAGTACGTCCCGGGAATCCCCAGGCCGAGGTAGTTCTCGTCACGCAGCATGAACGCGAACGTGGGCAACCAGCCGCCGAGATTCATGAGCGCGTACAGCATCGCGAAGCCCATCCCGGCCGTCTTGGGCGTCGTGAACTTGCGAACGCCGGCATAGGCCGCCGGCTGATACATGCCGTAACCGATCACCACCAGCAACATGCCCGCGAGCGTCACGAGGTGCAGCGACGACCACAGCCCGTGCGGTTCGAGGCCGAAGATGGTCGGTGCCGCCGAGATGAGACAACGCCCGATGAGCATGATGCCGAACGCGGCCAACAGCGCCCGCCGAACGCCGATCTTGTCGGGAACGAAGCCCAGCACCAGCATCGCAAGCGTGATGCCGCCGGTGAGGATCATCACCATCTGGTGGGCATGCACGTCCGGCTCGCTAACTCCCCGAAACACGAAGTCCGAGAAGTACATCGCGAGGTACACGAGCATGCCGAAGTAGACCATGCCCTCGATCAGGTAGCCGAGGTTGATGCCCCACAGCGCCCGCGGGGCATGGATCAGGTCGATAAACGGCTGGATGATTTCCTGGAGTGGGTCTTTCCTTTCCTCCGGCGGCGTATCGCTCATGGCAATCGGTTCTCTTCGCGGAGACGCGCGCGGACGGGTCGCAGACCGCGCCGCTGCGTCCAGACCTCGTTACCCAATCCAGCCGGGACGATCCCGCGCGGATCGTCGCGGCTGGCCAATCAACCGTTCCCCCTGAGGCGCACGACCGGGGCAGCCCCCCGCACAGCCCCGCGGCCCGCCGGAAACGAGCCTGCGGACATCTCACACGTTGCACCGGGCATCACCCCAGCCCCTCGCCGGAAGGGAGGGGCCTCTTGCGGGCCACCCGGGGCCGGCACCTACTTTTCCTTGCCCCAGAGCTGGGCCAGCTCGATCAGCACCTTCACCGCCGTCTGCATCTCCTCCAGGCACGCGAACTCGAGCGGACTGTGGAAGTTGTGCATCCCGGTCGAGAGGTTGGGCGTCGGCAGGCCCATCTCGCTGAGCCGCGAGCCGTCGGTTCCGCCGCGGATCGACTGGAACTTGGGCTCCAGGCCGGCGTTGCGGATCGCCTGAGCGGCCAGATCGACGACGCGCGGGTCCTTCTTGAGATACTCGATCATGTTGCGGTACTGTTTTTTCACGTCCACGTCGATCCGGGCCTTGGGATGCGCGGCGCCGACCGCCTCCGCGATGTCGCGCAGAATCGCCGCCTCGGTTTCGAGTTCCTCGGTGACGAAGCTGCGCAGCAGGATGCGCACCGAGGCCTTGTCCACGCCGCCTTCGAGCACGTAGGGATGCAAGAAGCCGTCGCGGCCGGCGGTGCACTCGGGCGACTTCTCGCGGGGCATCCGGGCCAGAAACTCGCTCATGATGCGGATGGCATTGACCATCTTGTCTTTGGCGAACCCGGGGTGAATGTTGAAGCCGGTCACGGTGACCGTGGCCAGGTCCGCGGAGAAGGTCTCGTTTTCGATGCCGCCCTCGCCCTCGCCGTCGAGCGTGTACGCCGCGACGGCGTTGATCTTGCCGATATCCACCTTGTCGGTGCCGCGGCCGACCTCCTCGTCGCAGGTGAAGGCCACGCGGATCGGGCCGTGTTTGATCTCGGGGTGGCCGATGAGGTACTCGGCGGCGGTCATGATCGCGGCAATGCCGGCCTTGTCGTCGGCGCCCAGCAGGGTCGTCCCGTCGGAGGTGATGACGGTCTTGCCCTTGAGCTCGCCGAGCTCGGGGTATTCACTGACCCTGATGACCTTGGAGGGGTCGCCGGGCAGGACGATGTCGTTGCCGTCGTAGTGCTCGTGCACGATCGGCTTGACGTTCTTGCCGGAGGCCTCCGGGGAGGTGTCCTGGTGGGCCAGCCACGCGATGGTGGGGGCACCGTCCACGTTGCCGGGGATCGTGCCCATCACGACGCCGCCCTCGAACGCGGCGACGTCCGCGAGCCCGAGGGCCTTCATCTCCTCGATCAGCATCGCGCCCAGCTCGAGCTGCCCCGGCGAGCTGGGATACTCGCTGGTATCCTCGACGGCGGTGGTTTCCACCTTGACGTATCGGCAAAAACGATCGAGCAAGCTGTCCATGGTCTTCTCCAGAAAAGGCGCGACGGGCACCGCGCAAGGATCGGCCCGTCGGCTCGCGGACTCATAGATGACGTCGGATCGGCGGCGCCCCCGCGACCACGCGCGGCGACCCCCACCAGCGTCAAGCTATCCGCGCGCGGCGGTCTCGACAAGTGCGCCAACGCCCTTTCGCATCCGCGGCGGTCGTGCTATTTTACGAAACGCTGCGGCCGACCCGGTTGACGGCGCGCGACCGGGCGGCGGGACACGTTGGCGGATTCTCACGAGGACAACTCCATGGATCAGCAACCAGTGCCGACCAAATTCCCGGAAAACGCCTACCGTGAGCTCAAGCCCGGGGAAAAATACGTCCCGATGGTCCCACCCGAGATGCGCGTACCCGAGCTGACGGGCCGCATGTTCGTCTTCGGGCTGACCATGAACATCATCTTCTCGGTCGCCGCCACGTTCCTCGCGCTCAAGGCCGGGCAGGGCATCGAAACCGCGATCCCGATCTCGATCCTGGCGGTCGGGCTGTCGGGCTTTCTGCTCAAGGCCGGCGGGCGGGCCAGCTCGATCCTGGAAAACGTCTACATCCTCTCGATCAGCACCACCAGCGGCTACGTCGCCGGCGGCACCTGCTTCACCATGCCGGCGATCTACATCCTCAAGCTCAACGACAAACTCCACATGTCGGACGTGTCGCTGTTCTTGCAGATCACGCTCGTGCCGCTGCTGGGGGCGATCCTCGGGGCCCTGTTCCTGATCCCCTTCCGGCGCTACTTCGTCAAGGAAATGCACGGCAAGCTGCCGTTCCCCGAGGCCACCGCGACCAACGAAATCCTCGTGACCGGCGCTTCGGGCAGCACCACCCAGGCGTGGATCCTGATCTACTCCTTCGTGCTGTCGGCCGTGTACACGTTTTGCGCCACCGCCCTGAGGCTCTTTTCCGACGCGTTCACCACGGGCATGGCGGCGCTCCACCCGGTCAAGCACGCGGCCGTCAAGACGCTGGCGTTCGGCGACACCGGCCTGTTCGCCACGCTCACGACCAAGTTCAAGGCCGTCTTCGGGATGGCCACCGGCGCCTACTTCCTGGGCCTGGGCTTCATCATCGGCCTGCGCTACGCCTCGATCATCTGCGCCGGCTCGTTCCTGTCGGCGCTGGTCATCACGCCCATGCTCGGCGGACTCGATCTCGACGCCCTGCACGCCATCAACCCCGCGGTGGCCTCGACCAGTGCCCACGACATCTGGTACCAGATCCCGCGCGTGGTCGGCATCGGCGCCATCTTCACCGCCGGCCTGCTGTCGATCCTCAAGATGGGCAAGGTCATCGTCACCGCGCTGCGGCAGGCCCTGGGCGGCCTGTTCGGCGGCAAGTCCACCGAAACCGTCCATGACCGCACCGACGAAGATCTCGGGTACGGCATGATCCTGATCCTGGGCGTCCTCGCGGTGGTCGTCATGGCCGTGTTCTTCCGCACCGTGGTCTTCCACGACATGTCGAACGCCACCTGGATGACGTTCATCTCGGTCCTGATCGCACTGGTCATCGCGTTCCTGTTCACCACCGTTTCGGCCTGGGCCATCGCGATGATCTCGGTGACGCCCATCTCCGGCATGACCGTCACGACGATCATCATCACGGCCGTGCTGATGATGGCCGCGGGGTTGCAGAAAGGCGACCAGGCGATGCTCGCGGTCCTGCTGGTCGGCGGCGTGGTCTGCACGGCGCTCTCGATGGCCGGCGGTCTGGTGACCAACTTCAAGATCGGCTACTGGCTGGGCGCCAGCCCGCGACGCATCACCTGGAACGCTCTGGCCGGCTCGGTCGTCTCGGCGGTCGTGGTCTGCGGCACCATCATGGTCCTGAGCGACAATCCGGGGTACGTGCTCGGCCCCGAGCACCCCACCCCCCTGCCGGCCCCGCAGGCCAACATGATGGCCGGGGCGCTCGAGAGCTTCCTGGGCACCGGTCAGGTGCCCTGGCTGCTCTACGCCCTGGGCGTGATCGTCGCGCTCACGGTCGAGCTGCTCGGCATCTCCGCGTTGGCGTTCGGTCTGGGAATGTACCTGCCGATGGAGATCAACACGCCGATTCTCGTCGGCGCGCTGGTGGCCACGCTGGTCAAGAAGAGCACCAAGGACGAGCGTCTGGCCAAGGCCCGCAACAACAAGGGCATCCTGCTCGCTTCCGGCCTGATCGCCGGCGGCGCGATCATGGAAGTGCTGGTCAACTTCACCAACGCGATCGACGAACAGAAACTCGGCGCCAAGATGCTCATCGACGGCGTCGAGCGCACCGTCGGCAAGATCATGCCGTTCTTCGACATGAGCGGCCGCATGATCGAGGGCGGAGCGGACCCGGTCGGCCTGGCCCGCACGCAGAACTGGATCGGCCTGCTGCTGTTTCTGGCCCTGTGCGTGTTCGTGTACTTCGACTGCAGGCGGGCCAAGCCGGAACTCGGCGAAGGCGGCGACCTGCTGTAAGGGACGCACGCGGACGACCGATAATCGGCACCCGCCCAGCCCGGGCGGGTGCCGATTATCATCTGTCATTCGCGCGTGCGCCGGCCCGGCAGGCGTACCGTTTTACCTACTCGGCACGCCTTTGTTTATCGGGCGTGCGCTCTCTCGCCGAAAACGCGCTCGGATTCACCAAATATGTCTTGACCGCCCTGCGCCGGCCCCATTACCATGGGCCCTGAAGGGCGAAGAGTTTCGGCGAAAGGGGGCAGGAAAGCTTCTCTGAGCAGGGTTGCCGTGTCGTCACGGGACGCTCTGCGCAGCTCTGGCGATGTCTCTTTTCACGACGGCCGACACAGGTCTTCAGCCTTGACAGTTGCGCCGAAGCGGCGCTGACATTGCGGGCAGCGAGGAGTTGGTAACACCTCACACGAGGGGAAACCATTGCGTCGTAGAACGTTGACAAGCGCGCCCAGGACGGACATGTGCGGATCGACGAGCTCGGGCCGTCGGTCGTGTTCCGGTGCGCGTGGTCTTGACCACCTTCGCCCGCTGCCCGCCCACCCCGCCGGGCGCGGCAGCGCGTCCCCCCGGCCCATTCAAACGGACAATTCCTTCCGCCTGTCCCCACACGTGGGACTCTCGGCTCGCCGCTTCGACGGCGGCGGCGCACTTTCGCCGAATCGCGGCGGTCCGCGGTTCGCGTACGGTCCTTTCACGTCTTGGTGTCTCCCCTCACACGGACACGGTAGGCGCAAAGACACAGCTTTCTGAAGGAGGTGTAACTGATGAGTTGGAGGAAGCCCGTTTTCACCCTCGGCGCGGTGCTCGCATGTACCAGCGTCCTACTGGCGGCGCAAAAGCCCAAGGTGCAACCGCCAACCAACCCGGCGGCTCTTGCGAGCCCGACGGCCCAGGCTCGTTCCGCATCCGCCAACGTGACGGCAGCCACCCGCCTTCACGCGCTCGCAGACGGGCCGCGTACCGGCGGCGACACATGCGCCGACGCCACGGTCATCACAGCGCTGCCTTTCTCGGATACCGGGGAAACCTGCGCGTTTACCGATGACTACGACGAAGAGTGCCCCTTCAGCGGATCCACGTCACCCGACGTCGTGTACGAATACACGCCGGCGGCTGACATCGTGGTCGATATTTCGCTGTGCAACGACGGCACGGACTATGACACGAAATTGTACGTGTACGAAGGTGGTTGTCCCGGTACCGTCGTGGCGTGCAACGATGACGCCTGCTCCACGCCGCAGTTCCCCTCTTCGTATGTTTCCGAAGTGACCGGCCTGGCGCTGACCGGCGGGACCACCTACTACATCGTGGTCGACGGTTACGGCGGTGCCTGCGGCAACTACGCCATCACGGTCGCCGAAGGCACTCCCCCGCCGCCCGGCCCGGAGTGTCCCGACGACGCGCTCTTCGGCCAGGACGCCACGTCGCCTGACGGCGGCTGGACGGCCGGCACGAGTGAAGTCGACGTCAATGGCAGCAACTACCTGCGCTACGAGGACTTCTACGACGTCACCGGTCAGATTTGCGACATCCACTGGTGGGGCCTGAACCTCGTCAACACCGGAAGCTGGATGCCCTGCACGGACAGCAATCCCCAGTTCGAGATCAAGTTCTACGAGGACGCCGGCGAGCAGCCCGGGGCCGAGGTCGCTTCGTACATCGTGACGCCGGTCCAGACGCTGACCGGCCTCCAGTACGCCGGCTACGACCTCTACAGCTTCGACGTGCCCTCGCTCAGCCCGTGCGTCACGCTGGCCAACGGCTGGGTATCGATCCAGGGACTCGGCGACGCGAGCTGCTGGTTCCTGTGGATGAGCAGCGGCGAGACCGGCTCGGGGTTCTCCTACTTCTTTGACGGCTCGACCCTGACGAGCCAGGACTTCGACCTGAGCCTGTGCCTGACGGGCGAATACGTCCCGACGTTCGGGGCCTGCTGCGATGACAGCACCGGCGACTGCCAGGAAAACGTCGAGCTGATCGACTGCCTGGGTGCCACGCAGCGCTTCATCGAAAACGGCACCTGCGCCGACTTCGACCCGCCCTGCGGCCAGATCCCCGGCGCCTGCTGCTTCGAGGAAGCCGAGTGCCAGATTCTGACCGAGGATGACTGCCTCGCCGCCGGCGGCGACTGGCTCGGCCCCAACACCGACTGCAGCCAGTGCCCGGTCAACTGCCCGCCCGGCTACGACGAGGAACAGGAGCTTTGCGGCGACGACACCAACGGCGGCTGCAACATGGACACGCCGACGTTCGAGCCCGTGCAGTGCGGCACGCAGCTTTGCGGCACCGGCTGGTTCGACGGATCGACCCGCGACACCGACTGGTACCAGATCGACGTCACCGAGGAAACCGAGATCACGATGACCGTCACGCCCGATTTCGACGCGCTGGCCGGCTTCGTCGAGCAGTCCGTTCCCGGCGTTCCCGGTTGCGACAACATCACCGGCAGCGTCAACCCGGCGATGTTCCCGCTGGCCGGCCAGACCGAAAGCGTGACCGTCTGTGTCGGTCCCGGCACCTACTACCTGTTCGTGGCTCCGACGTTCGACACGCCGGTCGAGTGCCCGGCCCTCTACCTGATGACCGTGGAATGCCAGCCGTGCACGCTGCCGCGCGGTGCCTGCTGCCTGCCCGATGGCAGCTGCGTCGAGGACACGCTCGAATCCGAGTGTGGCCAGATGGGCGGCATCGCCTGGTACGACGGCGTCGGCTGCGATCCCGATCCGTGCCCGACCGTCCCGGACAACGACGACTGCGCCAATGCCGAACCGATCGGCGACGTGACGGCGCTGCCGTTCGACACCACGTTTGCCACGTACGACGGCCCCGGCATGTGCATCTACAGCGGTGGCAACATCTGGTACTGCTACACCGCCACCTGCACCGGCGACGCGACGTTCAGCCTCTGTGGCAGCGAGTTCGACACGAAGATCGCCGTCTATGACGGCTGTGGTTGCGACACGTTCAACATGCTCGGTTGCAACGACGATTCGTGCGGTCTTCAGTCCGAGCTGACCGTTCCGGTCGTGGCGGGCAACGAGTACCTGATCGAGATCGGCGGTTACGGCGGTGCCACCGGCGCCGGCGTGCTGACGATTTCCTGCGGCCAGGGTGCGGTGGGCGCCTGCTGCGTCGAGACCGACTGCATCGGCGACATGACCGAAGCCGAGTGTCTCGAAGCCGGCGGCACCTGGTACGAAGGCGAGTCCTGCGACACCTTCCAGTGCCCCGAGCCGCTGGCCAACGACGAGTGCGCTGATGCGATCTGCGTCGTGGACGGCCAGGCCGTCACCAGCAACAACATCGACGCCACGGGCACGGATATCAGCTCGTGTGGGTACAACGATACCACCGACGTGTGGTACATGTACACGCCGGCCGTAGATGGTGACGTGACCGTCAGCCTCTGCGGCAGCGAGTTCGACACCACCCTGGCGATCTACGACGGCTGTGACGGCAACGAGTTGGCGTGCAACGACGACTCCTGCAGTCTCCAGTCCGAGATCACGATGGCCATGACCGCCGGCACGACCTACTACATCCGCGTCGCCGGTTACAGTGGCGCGATGGGCAACTTCACGCTGCTCGTCACGGGTGGTCAGGGTACCTGCGGCTGCGGCGACCTCGATGGCGACGGCGATGTTGACATGGACGATTACTTCGCGTTCCTGGATGCGTTTGGAACCTGCGAAGGCGATCTGAAGTACAACCCCGCCGCGGACTTCGACGGCGACGGCTGCATCACGCTGGTGGACTACCAGAACTGGGTGCAGTGCTACCGTGATTCCAATGGCGGCAGCCCGCTGATCGTGCCGACGCACAAGCTCAGCGGCTCGGCCCAGAAGCACGGCAACGCTGGCCAGCAGGGTGCCATGCGGAAGTAACAGTTGTGTTCGAGAGCGCTGCGATGCCCGCCGGCCCCGTGCCGGCGGGCGCCGCGGCCTCGATCGCGGGGGCGATGTCACCCCCCGCGGGAATGTGTTTTCTCCAGGAATCCCGGCGTGCACGCGTGCACGCGCAAAGGAGGAGCGAGAATCATGAAGAAGTGTAGCGTGTTGATGGCCGTGATTGCGGCCGGAATGTTGGTAGCCAGCGCGTCGGCGACCATCATGGTTGACTTCGATCCGTTCGACGCGTACATCCCCAACGTCGGCGATACGATCTCGATCAACATCATCGCCGACATCCCCGAGTCGGAAGCGATCGTCGGGTGGGGCATGGATGCGGTCGTCGATGATATCGCTATCGCCGACATCACCGGCGTCACGGTCAACGGCGCTCTGTTTGATCCGGTGACCACCCCCGACGGCGATGGCCTCGGCGGCCTGGTTCCGCTCGGCGGCAACGTGTGGGGCGATGACGTGATCCTCGCCACCCTCGAAGTCACCGGCTTTTCCGAGGGTTGGACCAGCCTCTTCAGCTGGGACGACAACCCCGACGACCTCACCGAAGGCTTCGCGATCGATCCGGCGTTGGGCGGCGGTTTCGCCGACGTCAACTACCTCACCGGTTTCGTGACCGTGCTGCCCGAACCGGCCTCGCTGACGCTGCTGGTGCTCGGCGGCCTGCTCGTGGCTCGCCGCCGGTAAGGCCGCGGAAACGAGCGCTCTGCCCCACGCGGGGCGGAACACCGGATTGCAACTTGACCAAGGGCCGTCGTCCAAGCGGGCGGCGGCCCTTCGTTCCTGATCGGCGTTTGACCGGTCATCCCGGGCCACACGCACCTGGAACATCCGCCGAGCTCGCCCCGCCCGCCGGGATCATCCGGCGTCCAGTCGGCCGGTCCTACCGAATCGTGTCGAGCAGCTCACGCATCTCGCGTTCGGTCTTGGCGTCCCCCTTGCGCCGCGCGCACGCCATGCCCGCTTCCAACGTCTTGCAGGCCGCTTCGCGCTGCTGCGCCCGAACCTCGGCGCGGGCCTTGTGGTAGTACGCCGCCGCATAGTCCGGGTCGATCGCGAGCGTGCGTTCGAACGCCTCGAGCGCTTCGCTCCAGCGCTCCTGGTTGAAATACTCGAGCGCCACGGCGTAATGGGTCAGCGGATCGTTCGGATCAGCCTTCGCCAGGTTCAGCAACTGTTCGAGTCGTGACATGCCTTACTCCGTCGCGCGGGCCGGCCCCGCCGCCCACCGCATGCGGAATGGAGGCCGGACACCACATCGATGTTGCCGGCCACCGGGAGGCCCCGTCGTCTTGAGCGCAAGCACCTGGCCTCCGTGCCTGATGCCGTCGTCGGGCGACCGCGTGAACACCCGGTGCCCGGCCACCGCCCCCTTCACAGCCTACTTGATTTCGTAGAGATAGCAGCCGTCGAGGGTGTACCCCGGCCGGCCCTGAGCGGCCCACTGTTTGGCGAGTTCGCGCCCGAGCTGCCTGATCCGCCGCATGAGCTTGTCGGCCCGCTGACGCTCTGCCCGCGCCGCGGCCTTGTCCGCCTGCCGCGTCAGAAAAGGCTCGGTCACCACCAGCCGAATGTCGCGCCCGTCGAGCAGCGCGCACTCGATGCCCTGCTCCCGCAGGAACCGCGCCACGCCCGTCGCGTCCTTGCGCTTCTTGCCGAAGTGCTGCACGATCACGTAGTCGTAGCCCCGATGCAGTGTGACGCGCGGGGGCGGACGGTCCGCCGCCGCCGGCTGGCGAGTCGCGACGGTCTTCGTCTCAGGAGAATCGGCGGCGGCGGATTCGCTCGCCTCCCCGCCGGCCTTGCCTGCCGAATCGGCGGCGGCCCCCGCGGGCCCACTGTCTGCGAGCGCCGCCGCTTCGTCCGCGGCCCCCTGCGGTGGAATCACGCCGGGATGGAGTGCCTCGTAACGCCGACCGGCGGAAAACGATACGAACAACAGAACGACCACGACCGCGATCACGACCGCCAGCACCGGCCCCGAAAGTGAGACGATGGGGGTGCTGCGCTCACGTGACCGCACCGGCGGTACGCGCGCCGGCGGAGGGGACGCGGCAGGCTCCACGGGGGACGGGGGTTTCGGCGCCGCTGGGCGCGGCGTGGATGCGGGTGTTTCTCCCCGCGGGCGCGGGCGATACACCTCGTAGAGAACCGGGCGCTTCTTGCGCGCAGCCACGTCTCACCTCCCTGCCTCGACGAGCCGAGCGACGCCGACATCCGGCAAGTCGCCACGATTCCTGATTGTATGTCCTCCTCCCGGCGTTACAACCACTCCCCCCCGGTGACCAGGGTCCGGAATCCAGGTGTGCCGCCCGGGTTCCCCGTGTGGAGATGATTTCAGCCCGCGCGCCGGCCCGGTTGCAGCCCCGGTCTCTTTCCTTGCGCCTGCGCGGCCCGGAACACCGGGATGACCGCGAAGCCGCAAAGGGCCCGAGAGCCGCGCTCATCGGTGGGCCAGGCCGCACGAACCCCCGTGGCGCGATCGTCCTCTTGTCACTTCGGCCCTCAGTCCCCGCTCTCCGCGTCGCGCAGGTCGCAGGTGGAGACCGCGTACTGGGGCTGGCCTGTCCGCCCCATCGCACACCGGAATCAACGATGATGGCGATGTCGGCTGTGATGATGTCCGTGGTGATGGTGCCGGCTGCTCGTGTGGACGCTGAATCGCGGCGTTCGGTAGGAGCGATGCGACCACACGTGCCGGCTGTAATGGTGGCTCCGATGCCCAACGTGGACCGACACCCGCGCGTGGTGGCGCGGCGCCGTGAAACAGGCCGACCGCGTGTACGTCGTCCGATAAACCGGGTAAGCCTCCTCGTAGATCACGACGGGCCCGGGCAGGCACCCCACGTATGTCGGCGCGTCGTAGTCCCAGGATTCACAGACATATCCGAGGACCGGTGATGTCCTGTAGGCCGTGTAGTCATAGCACCGGGAAGCCGCGCCGCCGTAACCGAACCACACGCCGAAATCACCGGCGTTCGCCCGTGGGGACGAAACGCTCAGCAGCGTGGCAACCAGAACAGCCAGTGTCGTCCGCAACAGCATCGCCAACCTCCTCATCGCTGGGCAGGGCATCTGTACCATTATAGAGGGGGCACCACGGTTTCCCTGCTCACGTTTTCAGACACGCCGGCCATCGACAGGTTAGGAGCCCGGCCCGCTCCATCCTGTGCCGCCGGTGAGCCGCCGCCGGGGATCCCCGGGGGCTCGACACTTCTGCGACGCAATGGCTATCGGTGCCGCAATCGCGGCGATATACTTCCTTGATTGTCTGCCGTCGGCCAGCCATTCCGGGGTTCGCTCCCCAGCCGGAGCGTCAGCCGGCGGTCACTCGCAACTCAGGGTGCCGCGTTGTGCGGGGCAGGACGAACAACCAGAACCCCGGTGGCAGGGAGATCACGCATGAAATCGCGCACAGCACTGATTCTGACCGGCATCCTCGTGGCGGCGCTGGTCCCGGCATCGCGGGCCGACGACCTCGAAGCCGTCGAGCAGAAACTCGAAAAGGCCTGGGCCAAACACAAGTCGGTCAGCGCCAAGATGACGCTCAACACGCACCTGGCCATGGGCGCCATGGTCATGGACGGCAAGGGCACCGGCACGCTGGAGATGCTCAACAAGGACGGCAAGCACTACGTCCGCGTCGAGATCGAGAACAACGTCACGCAAAAAATGGGCGAGAAGGAAAACAAACTCCAGCAAAAGCAGCTCATCGTCTCGGACGGCGAATACTCCTACACCGTGCAGGAGCTCGGCGAACGCAAGATGGCCATCAAGTCCGATATCGACGACCGCGTCACGGGCAGCCCCAAGGGCAACCTCGACGAGTACCGCAAGCACAACACGCTCAAGCTGCTGCCCGAGGAGACGATCGACGGCGCCAAGACCTACGTCATCGAGGCCACGCCGAAGCAGGCCGGTCCGCGCGGTGCCAGCAAGACCGTCTTCTACTATCAGCAGGACTCGGGCCTGATGGTCAAGATGGTCCAGTTCGGCCCGGACAACAAGCCGGTGACGACGCTGACCTATCACGATATCAAGTTCGACACCGATATCAGCCCCGCGCGATTCGTGTTCAAAGCCCCCGAGGGCGTGACCGTCGTCGACCAGACAAAGAAAAAAGACGCCAAGCCGATCGCCAAGCCGCCCGCCAAACCGTAGCCGCTCCCCGCGGAGCGACCACGCGCAGCAGAGCCGGAACCGACACGACCGTCTCCGGGCCGGGTGTCCGCAGACGGTCGTGTCGTGCGCGGTCCGCTTGACGCCGGCGCCGGCGACGCGGAAGATGGGGACCGTTTCGACGTGGCGTGCCCGTTCGGACTGAGGCGGCGCGATCCGGTCGGACACACACGCCCTGGGCCGTCTCTCGCGGCGTCGTTCGAGGAGGACAACATGCCGGCATCCTGCTTGCGGATTTCCCTGGTTCTCGCGATGAGTTTTGCCATGACGATCGGCTGCGCTTCCCAACAACGCAATTTCCAACAGGACGTGGCGTTTCTCCGCCAGCATCAGGACGTGGTCGTGCTCGGCAAACGGGCCGACGGGCCACGGGTCGCGGTCGTGCCGGCGTACCAGGGGCGCGTGATGACCAGCGCCGCCGACGGCGACGACGGCCTGAGCTACGGATGGATCAACTACGACCTGATCGCTTCGGGACAGATCAAGCCACACATCAACCCCTTCGGCGGAGAGGATCGCTTCTGGATCGGCCCGGAGGGCGGCCAGTACGCCGTCTTTTTCGAAAAGGGTGATCCGTTCGACTTCGAGCACTGGCAGACGCCGGCGCTGATCGACACCGACGCCTACGAGCTGAAAGATCGCTCCGACACCGCCGTCACGTTCGCCCACCCGGGACGGCTGACCAACTACGCCGGCACCACGTTCGAGTTCCGAATCGACCGGACCATCGCGCTGCTCGACCACGACGCGATCGCCGCGAACCTGGGCGTCGATCCTGGCGATGCACACGCCGTCGCCTACGAGAGCCGCAACACGATCACGAACACCGGCGGCCTGACGTGGACGAAGGAGGGCGGCCTGCCGTCGATCTGGATCCTGGGCATGTTCAAGCCGTCGCCGCACACGACGGTCGTGATTCCGTTCCAGCCCGGTCCGGAATCGGAGCTGGGGCCGATCGTCAACGACGCCTACTTTGGCAAGGTGCCCGCGGACCGGCTCAAGATCGCCGACGGCGTGCTGTTTTTCAAGGGCGACGGCCAACACCGCTGCAAGATCGGCATCTCCCCCCGCCGGGCCAAACCCGTGCTCGGCAGCTACAACGCCGACCAGCACGTGCTCACGATCGTGCAGTACACGCTGCCCGAGGGCGTCACCGACTACGTCAACTCGATGTGGGAACTCCAGGACGCTCCCTACGGCGGCGACGTGGTCAACAGCTACAACGACGGACCGCTGGAGTCCGGCGACCAGCTCGGTCCGTTCTACGAACTGGAAACCTCCTCGCCGGCCGCGGCGCTCGCGCCCGGCGCGCAGCTCACGCACGTACACCGCACCTACCACTTTGAAGGTGACGAGGACGAGCTGGACCGCATCGCGCAGGCCGTGCTCGGCGTATCGCTCGAGCAGATCGAGGATGCGTTCTGAAAGCCGAACCGCGCAACGACACAACGCGCCGAGGGGGGCGAAGAGACATCAGGGCCGGCGCGGTCAGGCGGAACCGGAACGGGCAGCGGCCAGCAGATCGCTCAGCTTCAACGCGCCCACAGAATTCGCCAGGCCCCGCCGAACCGGCGCCAAGGCCGCGTCGATGGGCGGTTCGAACGCCGGGGCGGGGCCGTCGCCGACGTGCGGGTCTGCCAGCTGGAGAACCTCGCGCACGGCGATGTCCTCCGGCGGGCGGCCAAGCGTCATCGCGGCCTGCTCCTCGTCGCCGGCGGGGACGACCAGCCCTCCCGCACGCAGTCGGTCGAGCAGCCGCGCGACGGCCTCGCCCGGCAGGTTGAGCCGCCCGGCGATCTCCTGGAACGCCGCCGGCCCGCGTCCCTCGGCGAACGACTGGGCCACCGCCACCAGGACCGCCAGCATGTCCGACGGACCCAGCAGCAGGCGCTCGGCCCGTTCGGCCAGACGCATCCGCCCCAGGTTCGTCGCCGTGTGGGCCAGCTCCGCCCCGAACAGGAAGATCAGCCACGACAGGTTGAGCCACAGCAGGAACAGCGGCAGCACGCCGAGCAGCCCGTAGAGGTTGCCCGTCACGACGAAGTGACGCACGTAGAGCGAGAACCCCCACTTGGCCGTCAGCCAGACGGGCACCGCGACCACCGCCCCGCCGATCGCCGACCGCATGGGCACCTGGGTGTTGGGCAGGTACTTGTAGACCGCCGCCAGCACGATGATGCCCACGAGCGCCGGTCCGGCCCGGCCGAGAACGACGAACATCCACGACAGCCCGGCGGTGCCCTGGAACGTGTCGATCACGTTGCCACCCAGGTAGGAGGCCGCCACCATCACGATCGGGCCGAGCGTCATCGCCGACCAGTAGAGCAGTACCCGGCGTCCCAGGGCGCGGCTGCGCGGCGCTTCGAAGATCCGGTTGAGGGCACGCTCGATCGTGGTCAGCAGCGTGAGCGCGGTCCAGATCAGCAACACGCCGCCGATGGGGCCGATGCGTTCGAATGTCAGCTTGTGTTCGACGTTGGTGACCAGCTTCTCGACCTGGTCGGCCAGGTTGACGCCGACCGCCGGGGCGCTGGCCGGGACGGGCCTGCCCCCGGCGGAATCGGCGACCGGCTGCGTGACGGCGATCTGGCGAAAGCCGGAGGCTTCGAGGAAGCGGCGCAGACTGCGCTTGCTGTCCTCGAGCGCGCCGACCGACTTGAGCATCAGCACGACCAGCACGAGCACGGGGATCATCGCGAACACCGTGCGGAACGAGAGCGCGGCACTCATCGCCGTGACGTTGTTGGCGTGCAGGCGGCGGGCGCAGTAGCGCCACAGCTCGATCTGGAACCGCAGGAAACGGGCCCAGCGTCCGAGCTCCTGCCGCGGGCTGGTCAGCAGCCGCTCGAGTTGTGCGCGAATGACGGCCATCGACTCTCACTGTGCCCCAATGCGCCGGCGTTGGCAAGTCCCCCGTCGGAACGCCCCGACGAACGGCGCCGGACCTGCCCCCCTGGCTTCCATCACTATCGGCAACAATTCCCGGGACGGGCGTGTCTATTACGCATCCCGGCCGCCGGATTCGGAGTTTGAACCCCTGCATCGGAACGCGCGGCAAGCGACGTCTACTGCTTTTTCGATCGCTTTGATCGCAACGAAGGTCGCATGGAGGGCATCTTGAGGACGCGTCCGCGTCCAGAACGTTTCTTCCTGCGTTTTCGTTCCCGCGAAGAACCGGAACGATAGTCGGGATTCCGCTCGGTGGGCACGGGGGCACCGATGCGCGTGCGCCAGGTGCGCATCATGTTCAGCAGTTGGCGCGTCTTCTCCGGTTCGGTCTTCGCCAGGTTCCTTTTCTCACCGATGTCGTCGCGGAGGTTATACAGCTCGACCCGGTTGTCTTCGAAGAACTCGATCAGCTTCCAGTCGCCGTAGCGAATGACGCCCGCAGGTGTGGTGCGCCACGGCCCGGGAACGTCGCCCCCCGCCTGCAAGTATGCCGGAAAGTGCCAGTAGAGCGCCCGGTCCGGCAGAGGTTTCCCGCTGGTCAGCAACGGCAGGAGATTCTCGCCGTCCAGGACGGTCCCCGCGGGCACCTGCGCGCCTGAGAGCGCCAGAATGGTCGGATAGAGATCCGTACCGATGACCGGCTCCTCGCAGGTACGCGGTTCGATATGTTTCGGCCAGCGCAGGACCATCGGCACGCGGATACCGCCCTCGTAGAGCATGCCCTTGGAGCCGCGCAGCGGCGCCAGACTCGTGCAGATCGACCGGGCACCGTTGTCCGAATAGAAGATGACCATCGTCCGTTCGTCGAGTCCGAGCTCGCGCAGCGCCGCCATGATGCGCCCAACGCTCTGATCGACGCTCTCGATCATGGCGGCGTAGCGCACGTCGTACTCGGATGGCAGGTTCTTCGCCTCGTACTTGGCCACGAGTTCCTTCTTGCCCTGATACGGAGTATGTACCGCGAAGTGTGACAGGTAGAGGAAGAACGGCCGCTGACTGTTTTCGTGGATGAATTGCAACGCTTCGTCGGTAAGCCGGTCCGTGAGGTATTCTCCACGCGGCCCGTCGGACAGATTGGGGTTCTTGTAAGGGCTGAAGTAGGAACGCGGATGCCCGGTATGGTCGCCGCCCACGTTCAGATCGAAGCCCTGGGCCAGCGGGCCCGCCTCCGGATCGTCACCCAGGTGCCACTTTCCGATACTCGCACAAGCGTA
>CAYRXN010000130.1:0-3420 GCA_964428275.1 uncultured Planctomycetales bacterium
CGTTGGTCGCCAACCCGCGCACGCCGTGCTCACACGCCGAAAGGAGGCGCAGTCATCTCACACCGAAGGCCGAGCGGTCGGTACCCGGTCGGATGGCATACGTCGATCGGCACCTCTCCCAGGCAGGTGGGGCTCCCAGAGTCTCGTGAGTCCATTATAGCGCGTCGCCGGGCAAAACGGTACGGAAAAACGTGGAGCTGCAGATACCCGATCCCGCTTTTCTGACAGGGGCCGCCCCCCCGCCGCCGATGATCAGACGGGCAGCCGGTCGATCTTCGCCGCGAGAATGAAGTCGCTCTCGGTCAGGCCGTCGATCCCGTGCGTCCAGATGTCGATCGTGACCGCGCCCCACGTGAGCGTGATGTCGGGGTGATGGCCTTCCGCTTCGGCGATATCACCAACCCGATTCACGAACGCAAGGGCGGACCGGAAGTCGGGAAAGGCCAGCTCTTTGTGGAGGTGGTGCCCGTTGACCACCTCCCACTGGTCAAGCTGCTTGAGCAGCGTGCGTGCGGCCTCGCCCGATAAGGCCGGCACATCCCCGCGACATGCCGCACACGTCTTCTCTGACAATCCCGCCATGTCTGGCCCTCGCGTAGACGGTCTCGGCTCGACTTCTCGAAGTATAGCCTGCAACTCGCCGCTGACGCGACCAGCCCCGGCTCCCGCGCGTGCGTCACGCGTCCATCGCCGCTGCCGCGAAGCGATCCCCCAATCACTCCCCGCGCTCATCATCTGCTGATCCGGCTGACACGCCGATGCGCAATAAAGAACCCGGGCGAACCTTGCGGTCCGCCCGGGATCGTTAGTCGGTTTGCCGAATCGCTAACTGCTTAGCGACGACGGGCCGCAACCAGACCACCGAGGACGAGCAGCGCCAGGCTGGCGGGCTCGGGGATGATCAGGGTCTGGAGCGTGGAGTTCTGGACCGAAGCATACTGGAAGGTACCATCCAGCGCGCCACCGGCGAGAACGGTCATGCGAGCGACGACGAAGTCACCGCCACCGGTATCCACGGTGTCGAACCAGTCAGCGCGAAGCATGCCGGGGCCATCCGCGGGACCAAAGGCGAAGCTGACGCTGCCACCGTTGGCCGTGTTCGGGATGAATTCCGGCGTGGTGTAGTACGAGGTGTACTCGGAATCCGGGACCATGCCGAAGAACGCGGGGTTCGGCGTGTTGGTGTCGTTCATCGGATCCTGGTAGAAGTCCGTGGTCGTGGTGCAGGTGAGACCACCGACCGTCCAGTCATCGCCAGCATCGACAACGACGTGAATGTCATAGACCTCGACCGCGGTCCCGCTCTGGGGCAGGTTCATGGCCACGGGGGCGCCCAGATAAGCGCTGATATTCGCGCTCGCGGCAGCAACCAGCGCCAGAACTGCAGTTGTGGCAAGGAGCTTCTTGATCATCGGTTTTTCCTCTCCAAATCTGAACTTTGACTCTGAGTGATGGTGACCGGCCCTCCCGATCACTCCAATCACATCCTCGAAAGGCTACGCCTTACATTACCACTGCCCGATCCAAATATCAAGCCCAAAACACGCAAAAACTTCCCCGGCAGCACAGCGCCCGCCAGGCTCCCCGGCGTCCCACCGACGCCGATGACGGCCTGACCTAACGTGTCGCCCCAGCGGGAATTAGCCACCTCGCCGGGCGATTCGGGCCGCACGCGCGTCAGCCCGAAGCCCCGCGCGCAGACGAGCGAAACGAAATCACAATCTACTGCCCGATTCACGTTCCGGTCCCATAATTCGCCAGCAAAATGGACAGATCGCCCAGATCCACGTCCCCGTCGCCGTCGAGGTCGCCCTCGTCCGGGCCAACGCCCGATTGCCCATAATGTGCGAGCAGGATCGACAGGTCCGCCAGGTCCACGTCGCCATCGCCGTCGATGTCACCCGGAATCCCTGTCGCGATCGTGATCTCGAGCAACACCGGCGCGTGGTCCGAGCCGACCGTCGTCGCATCGGTGTCCCCGCTGGCGTGCAGGCCGCTGTCATCAGCAGAAATGTATACAAAGCCCGCGGCGTTGAGCTCGTCCTGGTCCACCGTCCCGTCGCCATCGGCGTCGAGCCGGGCGTAGATGGCGTCGCTGACCAGAATGTAATCGTACCGGCGGCTGAGGCTGTAGCGGGTGCTGTACGTATTGCCCAGCCAAGTCGGGAACTGGGCCCCGTAAAGCGTTTCCAGCCGCACGTCGTTGAGCCCCGTCGGCAGGCCGTTCGAGCCCCCGTCGAGAAACGGATCGATCACGTCATCCGAGAAGTCGTCCTGATTGAAGTCGCCGGCAAAGACGTAGTTGACCGGGAAGAACTCATGCGAGCCGTTGTCGTCGAGGTCGATCCCATACTCGACGTCGATCGCGATGCGGTTGGCAATCGCGTTGGCTTCGAGCCGGCGGGTGTCGATGTCCGAGGCATCCTGCCCAGCCTTCAAATGCGCCGTATATACCACCAGATCATCGTCCGTTCCGGGAACGTCGAGCACGAGCCGCAACAGCGGCCGCGGCCCCGACGTGCCGAACTCGTCGAAGTGGAGCACCGCCAGGTCGCCACGGAAGAAATAGCCGCAGGAGTAGAAGCCGTCGGTCGTGGGGCCCTTGATGACCTGGTAATCGGGGAGGTAATCATCCCGAAACGACTCCAGGTTGCCGAGGTTGGTCGTTTCCTGGAGACATACGATATCGGGCATGAGGCTGGTATTCGGTCCGCTGCCGTCGAAATCGAACGAGGTCAGCAGGTTGCCGCAGGCCGTCCGGTCCGAGGGATTGTTGGCGATTCCCTGATAAATGTTATAGGTCACGATGCGCAGGCTCACATCCGCCGACGCCGAGACCAGCCCCCCCAGCACAAACACGCCTACCACGATCTGTCGTAACACGTTCCACGCTCCTAGTAATTGCTGTATATGCTCCCAGGCACCCATGTGTGACGGGATCCGATCAACGTATTGTAGCGGATCGGGGGGCGTCTCCCTACGTTTTTTCCTCGCCAGCGCAGAGCCGCAGGTCCGCGGCCAGGGCCGCGCACGGTGGAACGGAAGCCCGACACCGCACCGCAGGATCAACCAGCTTCAGGACTCCGACCGCGTCAGCGCCGCGAGCACTTCCTCGGCGATCAGCCGCACGAGCGTCTCACGATCGTGAGCGGCCACGGCACCGGCCGCGGCGGATTCGGATGCCTCCTCACCGTCGCCGAAGGCCGTGTTGACGCACAGGGCGGCGTCCGTGCCCTGACGCGGATCGGGCGGGGCACCGAAGTGTTTGCGCAACTCCAGCAGCTCACGAACCTTGGCTCCCGGCAACCGCTCGATGTGCCCGAGCTGCCGGGCCAGGAGCAGGATGCGGCAATAGGCATCGAGGATCTCGGTGTTCCAGTAGGCCCGCTCGACCGAGGGGCCCCAGCTCACGGTGCCGTG
>CAYRXN010000131.1:0-20363 GCA_964428275.1 uncultured Planctomycetales bacterium
GCCAGCGAGACACCGAGCTCCGGCGTGATCTGCGTCACCCCCATCGCCTTCGAGACCGCCGCGATCGCCTGGTCGAGATCCTCCGCCGCGGGATGTTCCGGCACGATGCCGACCCGGGCCCGGCTCTGGGCCATGTTCTCGGCGGCTTCGACGTGGCCGGGGGCCGAGGTGAGCACGACCGGCACGGCGGCGAAGTTGATGTCGCTGTCGAGCAGTTTGATCGCCGCCGCCAGATCGGGTTTGGCGATGTCCGCCGCCAGCACGATCACGTCGAGGCCCGGCAGCTCGTGGCGGGCCTGTTCCAGTCCCGGCAGCAGCGACGAGGCGACCAGCACCTCATAGCCGCCGTCCCGCAGAATCGCCGCGGTGGCGTTGGCGCTTTCCTCGCTGGGGTTGACGACCAGCGCGTTGCGGCCGCCGCCGTAGAGCATCAGCGCTTCGCTGAGCACCGGCATGAGGTTCTGCTGGTTCTGGAAAGGTTTGGTGGGCAGCGCGTTGCCCAGCACGAGCCCCGCCCGCACGCGTACCATCCGGTCGGCGAACGTGAGGGCCTCGGCCAGCGGCGTACGGCCGCCATCGCCGGAGATCAGGCTGGCCGGTCCGGCCGTGGTGCGCAGCGCGAGGATCGTGCCCAGCGCGACCGCCGGCTCGTGCTTGTCGAGCCCGCGTCCCAGCGCCATCTGGCAGTACGACGACCCGGCGGACTGGGCGAAATAGAGCGCCGAGGGGTAGTTCGCCGGGCGCGTGTGGTCGGTCGCTCCTTCGGGAAGCTGGGCCTCGCGCCGGAAGTCCGCCGCGATCCAGAGCGCCAGCGCGTCCTGATGGTCCGGGTTGGCCAGCAGCGCCTCTTCGCAGCAGCGCATGCACATGATCTCGTTGAAGATCGGCGTCGGCACCGGCACGTTTTGCAGGATGTCGTCGTTCCAGTACCACACGTTGGCCGAATCGAGCCGCGGGTCGGCCCGCAGCGACTCCTGATCGTCGTAATAGGCCTGGGCGAGCTGGTAGAACGCATCGGCCGTCGTCAGGCCGGCGGGGATGTCGAGTCCGCGGCTGGCGAGTTTCTGAAGCGCCGCCGCGATGGCCGAACGAACCGCCGGCGTCGTCGCCGGATCGTCCCGCAGCTTCATCAGGTACGGTACAGACTGCCAGTAGCCGATTTCGCCGAGCGCATCGACGAGGAACCGCTTGACCGCCGGATCGGGAACCCGCAGACCGATGACCATCGGGTTCAGGCCGGCGTGCCCGATCTTCGGCAGCGTGCGCAGAATGGGCCGCACGAGGTTTTTCTGACTCGAATCGCGGAGCGTTTCGATCAAGAAGGGAATCGCGTATTCGCCGGAGTCCTCGAGCAACCCCGCGGCGTTCTCGTACGCCCGCGGCGGACCGCCGAGCCGGACGATGTTTTCGCGGATGCGGGTCGGATCGGCCTTGATCTGTTCCTCGCCGCGCTGAAGCAGTGCCAGAACCTGCGTCACCGACTCGCCGAGGATCGGGTCGCCGGCGAGCTGCACCAGGATCTTCTGCCGGCGCGGGACGCGGTCGGCGAACTCGAGCAGCGCGACGGGGTCGGGCTTGCTGGCCAGCAGCGCCTGGAAATTGGCGTTGGCGATGCCGAACCGGCCGATCGACGCGAAGTACCAGCCGTCGTCGGCCTCGTTGAGCTGCTCCCGCCCGGTATCGAGCAGCGTGAAGACCTTCTTGCCGTTGTCGCCGATCGTGTCGGACTCGACGTCCTGCTCGAACAGCAACACCCCGCCGGCGTTGATGTTGCGCTTGACCGACCGCTCGGCCAGCAGGGCCACCCGCAACGGCGACGGTTCGAGCGCCAGCAGCTCGCCGAAACGGGCCTCGGCTCCCTCCCGATCGCGGGCGAGCAGGGCCTCCATGGCGGCATTCCATTTTTCCCATGCAGAAGCGGCCTTACTGGTGACGAACTCGCCTTCGGCAAGCTGACCATACGCAAGACCGACGCCGCTTAGGAGAACCAGAGAGAGCAACAACGAGGCCGCTGGGCGGGAGAGCCGGGCGGTTGTGGGCATATCCACCTCCCCATGTGGGGCAACCGGAAGGCGTGGTTGCGCGATCCGTTTTTCATCCACTGTCAGGCGGGAATTATAGCGCAGCGGCCATTCAAGTCAAACCTCCCCCGCGCGCGCCGTTGTGTCGGGGCGCGAGCGTACTTTTGCAAGGAGCCGGCCCTTCCGCGAACGCGGTGGCGCGGGGCGCCGCGGGACGACGACTCGGGCGGGCGTCTGTGCGCGAGACGGCACGCCGGCCGTCACCATGCTGCGTCCTTCGGGGTGGTCGCGCGTGGTTCCGCCGGATGTCGTTTCCCGCCCGCGCGGTGCGCGATGCACGTCCGGACGCAATCGCACGAGGGGCCTACTGGAACAGCGGGCGATAAGCGGGTAACATTCCGCCTTCGTCAGCCGGAGATGGCACGCCCGCGAAGGCGCGCGGCGTGGCATGCCGGAGAAGGTATACGATCGCAGGACGGGCCTTACGAGCGAGCAATCGTGAAATTCGTACTGGTGGATCGCATCACGGAACTGGAGCGGGGCAAGCGCATCGTGGCCCACAAGGCCCTGTCGCTGGCCGAGGAGTACCTCGCGGACCATTTTCCGACGTTCCCGGTGCTGCCGGGCGTGCTGATGCTCGAAGCGCTGACCCAGGCCGCGGCGTGGGTCGTGCGCGACGCGCTCGATTTCGCCCCGGCCATGGTCATGCTCAAGGAGGCGCGTAACGTCACCTACAAGAGCTTTCTCGCCCCCGGCCGGATGATGACGCTGGCGGTGGACTGCAAGGAGCTGGGCGAGGCCCAGAGCGTTTTCGCGGCCCGCGGCACGGTCGATGAGCGCGAGATCGTCAAGGGACGCCTCACGCTGCGGCATTTCAACCTGGCCGACCACGACCCCACGCTGGCGGACGTGGACGAAAGAATACGCACGCACATGCGGGCGCTGTACGACCTCGTGCGCGTTCGGCAACCGGCGGGTGCGGCGATAGACTGAGACGTTCGGAAGTAGAACTCGCTTTTTACGGCGCGGATTTCTGGAGGCAAGTATCGATGGCAGCCGTACCCCGAGAGGAGATTTTCGAGAAAGTCCGGCAAACGCTGGTCGACGCCCTGAGCGTCGAGGAGGACGAAGTCACCGAGGAGGCCACGCTCACGGGCGATCTCGGGGCCGAATCGATCGACTTTCTCGATATCGTGTTCCGACTTGAAAAGGCGTTCGACATCAAGATCCCGCAGGAGGAGCTGATTCCCCGCGACATCCTCAGCAATCCCGAGTACGTCACCGACCGGAAGCTGAACGAAGCGGGCATCACGGCGCTCAAGGCGGCCATGCCGCACGCCGACCTCAGCGAGTTCGAGAAAGACCCCGAGATCGACAAGATTTCGGACGTCTTCACCGTCGGGACGATCATCAACTTCGTCGAGGCCAAGCTGGCCGCAAGCTGAGAACCGCCGTGCGCTGGATCTGGATCGATCGATTCGAAGTGTTCGAGTCCGGCCGCCGGGCCGTCGCGCTCAAGAACGTGTCGCTCGCGGCCGACCACATACACGACCACTTCCCCGGCTTCCCGGTGATGCCCACTTCGCTGATGGTCGAGGGCATGGCCCAGACCGCCGGCATCCTGGTGGGCGAAGCGCGCGGCTTTGCCGAGAAGGTGATCCTCGCCAAGGTCAAACGGGCCGTGTTCCACAGCCTGGTGCGCCCCGGCGACACCATCCGGCACGAAGCCGTGATCGAGCAGCTCACCGACCAGGCCGCGACCACCACCGGCCGCACCACCGTCGGTGACGACCTCGTGGCCGAGATCGACATCGTCTTCTCGCACATCGACCAGAACGTCAGCGGGCTCGAGTTCCCCGAGGAGAACTTCGTTTTCAACGAGTCGTTTCTCTCGCTTCTGAACACCTACCGCCAGGGCAGCGGCACGAGGATCCCCCTGTGAGCAACCGGCGCGTGGTCATCACCGGGCTCGGACCGGTCACACCCATCGGCAGCGGCGCGACCGAGTTCTGGAACGGCCTGATCGACAAGAAGTGCGGTATCCGCCGCATCCGCGAGTTCGACCCCTCCGGCTTCGATTCGCAGGTCGGCGGCGAGATCGACGGCGTCAAGATCGGCAGCTTCGTCCCCAAGAGCTACCGCAAGGCCGGCAAGATCATGGCCCGCGACATCGTGCTGGCCGTCGCCGCGGCCTACCACGCCGCCGTCGATGCCGACCTGCACACCCGATGCCTGGTCGAGCGCGGCGAAGCGCCCGAAGTCAACGTGGACAGCACCCGCCTGGGGGTGAACATCGGCGCCGGCCTGATCTGCGCCGACCTGGCCGAGCTGGCCGAGGCGCTGCACGCCGGCGTCGAGGACGGACACTTCAGCCTCGCCCGCTGGGGCGCCGAGGCGATGAACAACCTCACGCCGCTGTGGCTGCTCAAGTTTCTGCCCAACATGCTCGCCTGCCACGTCACGATCGTGCACGACGCCCGCGGGCCGAGCAACACGATCACCTGCGGGGAAGCCAGCAGCCACCTGGCCATCGGCGAAGCGTTCCGGACCATCCAGCGCGGCACCGCCGACGTCTCGCTCTGCGGCGGCGCCGAGAGCAAAGACAACCCCATGGCGCTCATCCGCCAGAGTCTGGTCGGCCGGCTCACGCATCGCAACGACGCGCCCGGGCAGGCCTGCCGCCCGTTCGGGCAGGATCGTGACGGCACCGCGATCTCGGAGGGCGGCGCCGTCATCGTGCTGGAGGAGCTCGAGCACGCCAAGGCCCGCGGCGCCCGGATCTACGCCGAGGTGGCGGGCTTCGGTCTGGCCAGCGACGCCTACAAACCCGGCACCGTCGGCGCTCCGGCGCCCGATGGCCGCGGAATCGTGCTCGCCGCGTCGAAGGCGCTGCGCGACGCGGGCATCCGCGCGGACCAGATCGACATGGTTTCGGCGTTCGCCGCCGGCCTGCCCGAGCACGACGCCGCCGAGGCCCGCGCGATCAGGACGATTCTCGGCGATCGCACCGGCGCGGTGCCGGTCCTGGCGGTCAAGGCCGGTCTGGGCAACAACGGCGCGGGTTCGGGGGCGATCGACTTCGCCGCCGCCGTCCTGGCGATGCAGCGCGGGGTCATCGCGCCGGCGTTCAACAGCGCCCCGCCCGATCCCGACTTCGGTTTGAAGCTCGTGACGCAGGACCCCGTCGATGCGCCGATCGACGTTGCGTTGTGCAACGCCTACGCGCTCGGCGGCGGACAGAATGCAAGCCTGGTTATTCGCCGTGTGCGCGACTAGCCGCAACGAACCGCCCGGCCGCGTCGGCGGCCGGGCCGGGCCGGAAAGCTGGACATGAAACGACGCGTGGTCATTACCGGAATGGGGTGGGTAACGCCGCTCGGGCAGGAGCTCGAGACCGTCTGGCAGCGCCTGCTCGCCGGGGAAAGCGGCATCGCCCCCACGACCATCTTCGACGCCCGCACCTTTCCCAGCCAGTTCTCGGCGGAAGTCAAGGACTTCGACCTGCGGGCGCTGCTCGGCGCGCAGGCCGACGAACACGCCGCGGCGACGCGCAACGCCCAGTTCGCCCTCGGCGCAGCGGTGATGGCCTGGCAGCACGCCGGCCTGGGCGAAGCCGACGTGACCCCCGAGATGGTCGGCGTCTATCTCGGCGGCGGAGAGGGGCCGATCGATTTCGAGAACTTCGTCGCCGCGGCCGTCGCCGGCTGGGACCCCGAGCAGCGCGCGCTCAACGCGGTTCGCTGGGCGGAGGTCGCCCGCGAGCGTCTCGACGCGGCTCGCGAGATCGAGCAGGACCCCAACGCCGCCGCCGCGCACCTGGCGTATCGGTTCAACGCCCGCGGCCCCAACCTCAATACGCTCACCGCCTGCGCCGCCAGCACCCAGGCGATCGGCGAGGCCACCGAGATCATCCGCCGCGGCGACGCCGACGTGATGATCGGCGGCGGGGCCCACAGCATGATTCATCCGCTGGGCGTCACGGGCTTCAACCGGCTCACCGCGCTCTCGACCCGCAACGATTCGTACCAGACCGCCTCGCGTCCGTTCGACCAGACGCGTGACGGGTTCGTGCTGGGCGAGGGGGCGGGCATCCTGATCCTCGAGGAGTACGAGCACGCCCGGCGGCGCGGTGCGAACATCCTGGGTGAGATCATCGGCTTCGGCTCGACCGCCGACGCGTTCCGCGTCACCGACATGCCCGAGGACGGCCGCGGCGCCATCGCGGCCATCCGGGCGGCCCTCGACGACGCCGGCGTCACGCCGGCCGAGATCGACTACATCTCGGCCCACGGCACCGGCACCGCCGAGAACGACAAGATCGAGACCCTCGCGATCCGCGAAGCCTTCGGCGAGCACGCCAAGTCCACGCCGGTCAGCAGCGTCAAGAGCATGTTCGGCCACCTGATCGCCGGGGCCGGCGCGGTCGAGCTGATTACGTGCGTGCTCGCGATGCGCGACGGCATGATCCCGCCGACGATGAACTACGAGCACCCCGACCCGAATTGCGATCTCGACTACGTTCCCAACAAGGCCCGGCCGGCTGATCTGAGAATCTGCCTCTCCAACAGCTTCGGCTTCGGCGGCCAGAACGACACGATCGTCGTCCGCAAGCCCTGAGGGCCCCGCGTCTCTCCGGTGTCCCCGGTGCGGTTTTCGGGTAAGCTGGCGAATGTGAACCCGCCCAGATCGTCCAAGCGGATCTACCAGACGTTTCGACGCGAGGCCTTCGGGCGCGACAGGCGCCCTGCGGAGGCTCCGCCGCCCGGCGCGGTCGGTTCCGCCGCCACGGCCCCGCGTGCCGACCGGCGCAGCTACATTCGCGAGTACGTCCGCTGGCTGCGGCCGTTTCGGTGGAAGATCGCGGGGGTCTTTACGCTGGCGCTGATCGCCGCCACGCTGAGCCTGATCCTCCCGCGGGCGACGATGTACATCATCGACCGCGTGCTGCCCGAGGCGAACGCCCATCTCCTGAACATGCTCGGCATCGGTCTGCTCGTCGTGATCCTCATCCAGCAGACCTGCGACCTGCTGCGTCACTGGAACACGGCCAAGCTCAACGCCCGGGTGGTGTTTCGGCTGCGCCAGCGGCTCTTCGAACACCTGCTCGATCTGCCGCTGCACGAGCTGGCCGCCATGAAGACCGGCGGCATCACCTCGCGTCTCTCCGGCGACGTGGACCTCGCCAGCGGCCTGGTCCAGATGGCCATCCTCACCCCCGGCGTCGCGATCGTGAAGGTCATCCTCACGATCATCATCCTGTTCTGGATCAGTTGGCAGATGTCGCTGGCGGCGCTGCTGATCCTGCCGGTGATCGTCGCGCTCAACCTGGCCTATGTCCGCCGCATCCGCCCCATCTACCGCAGCATGCGTCAGGACCGCGCCGAGATCGGCGGCCGCGTCGTCGAGACCTTCGGCGGCATCCGCGTCGTGCGGGCGTTCGGACGCAAGCGCACCGAGGCCCTGCGATACGCGATCCGCCAGCACGTCATCATCCGCAAGCAGTTGTTCGCCCAACTGCTCCAGCAGGTGGTCTGGTCGGGCTGGGGGCTGCTCATCCCGCTGGCCGGGCTGGTCATCATCTGGTTCGGGGGCCTGCTCTATCTCCGCGGCAGCGTGACCATCGGCGGGATCGTCGCGTTCCAGCTCTACCTCGGCATGCTGCTGATGCCGGTGTCGCTGATCGTCAAGTCCTACGGCGAATTGCAGCAGGCGCTGGCCGCGCTCGAGCGGGTGTTCGACATTCTCCGCCGGCCGGCCGACATGCCCGACGCCCCGGACGCCCGGCCCGCCCCCGCGCGCGTCGAGCTGATCGAGTTCGACCACGTGACGTTCGCTTATCCGCGCATCGAGATTCCGCCCGCCCCGGCGGCCAACGGCAACCGCGACAAGTCGCCCGCCGCGTTGCGGCCGGAGGAGCCGCCCGTCGCCGCGAGGTCCGGCGAAACGATCCTGCACGACTTTTCGCTGCGGGTTCCCGGCGGCGCCACGGTCGCGCTGGTCGGCCCCAGCGGAGCCGGCAAGACCACCGTGACCAACCTCGTCGCCCGCTTCTACGACCCCGACGAGGGTTCCATCCGGCTCAACGGCGTCGATCTGCGCCGCATCGAGTTGCGGGGGTATCGCCGGTTGCTCGGTCTGGTCCAGCAGGACGTGTTCCTCTTCGACGGCACGATCGCCGAGAACATCGCCTACGGCCGGCCCGGAACGACGCTGGAGCAGATCGAAGACGCCGCCCGCCAGGCCAACGCCCACGACTTCATCGTCGGTTTCCCCGAAGGCTACGAAACGCTGGTCGGCGAACGCGGCGTCCGGCTTTCCGGCGGGCAGGCCCAGCGGATCAGCATCGCCCGGGCGATCCTCGCCGACCCGCAAATCCTCATCCTCGACGAAGCCACCAGCAACCTCGACTCGGAGAGCGAACAGCTCATCCAGGCTTCGATCGAGACGTTGCTGGCCGATCGCACGACGTTCGTGATCGCCCACCGGCTGTCCACCGTCGTCCGGGCCGACCTGATCGTGGTCATCGTCGGCGGCCGCATCATCGAATCGGGCACGCACCGCGAGCTGATGGAACGCGACGGCACTTACCGCACGATGATCGAGCGTCAGCAGCGCGGCATGGCCGCCGAACTGGAAGCCGCCAACTGGCTGGCCTGATCTCCGGGCGACGTTTCCCGCCGCTGGAGCGCTCGTGCCGCCCTGCCCAGGACGTCCATCACGTCGCGTGGCAACGGCGCCGCCGGCAGCTTGTCCCCGTGCTTCCGCGCGGGCGCAGCCGCGACCACCCCGTCGCAGTCGGCTGCGGCGGGCAGCGCTTCGAGGTGCAGCCCGCGGCCGGTCAGGCGAATCGCCGTGCGCGAACCGCAGCACGCCGGCATCACCAGCCGACACCCCAGCAGCGCCGCCGCCCGCCGCAGCAGTACACCGTGGTCAAACGCGTTGCGCAACGTCTCCAGCATTTCGGGGCTGTGGGTCGCGTCACCGCCCGCCGCCGCCACCTGGGCCTGCGTGCGCGCGGAATCCTCGCCGCCGCGCAGCAGCGCGTCGCGCTGCGCAAGCCGCGCCGCGTATTTCTCCGGCTCGATCCGGCCGGCACACGGCCCGGCGCACAGCCCGTCGTAGTAGCGCTGGCACAGCCGACCCGCGTGCTGGCCGGCGAACAATCCGCCGTCGCGTGGTACTTCGCCGTCCGGGCACTGGGCCGTTTGCCAGAATGCCGCCGCGGCCAGGGCCACGCGCTCGGCCGACATACGGCTGCGATAGGGTCCGAAACACGCGCCCCCGCGTGGCGGAACTTCTGCGACCTCCAGCGTTCCCCAGCCGCCAGGGGCCGCTTGCAGGTAGCAGTAGCGCTGCCACGAACGCAACTGCCGATTGAACGGCGGCCGGTAGCGCCGGATCATCTCCGCCTCGACCAGCAGCGCTTCGAGGTCGCAGGCCGCCACGCGCACCACGACCCGCGCGATCCGCCGCGGCCAGCCCTCGTAGAAGCCGCCCGCGGCCCCGCCCCGCAGGTGGGCCGCGATGCGCGAGCGCACGTTTTGCGCCTTGCCGACATATAGCAGCCGCCGCTCGGCGTCCAGGCACGCATAGGTCCCGAACGTCCGGGGCAGCTCCTGCCGCCGCCCGATCGCAAACTCGCGCACGCGTCCGGCCGTTGCGCCCAGGGGCTCGAACAAGGCCGGCACGCGTCTCGCCCCGGCGCGCGTGACCGCTCCTCCGCCCGCGTTCCCCGGCACGATACGCACCTGCCGCATCGCGAGCTTGAGCAACACGTCCGGCCGCGTGGCGCGCAGCGACCGCGCCAGATCGAGCCCGCGCAACGTCTCCGCGCCGGCCGCTCCGGTCATGCGCAGCAGCGCGCAGGCCCCCAGCGGCAGGTCCATGACCAGGCGATGGGCCTCCGCGCGGATCTCCTCGCGCAAGCGCCCGCTCACGTCCATCGACACGACGACCATCGGCCGCACGCGGTGGGGCAGGAAGCGGTGGGTCAGCCTGCCGCCGTCCGCCTCGACGAGCACCACCCCCTTCGGCTCGTCACGCTCGGCGAACGTGATCCGTTCGGTCGAGCCGGCGTACACGATCGGCGGCCCCCCGGCGTGCGGCGACGCCAACACCTGATGGCGATGGATGTGTCCCGCGGCGACGTAGTCGAACCCGGCCGGCACGACCTCGCGCTCGACCACGTCTTCGCCGCTGCGAAAGCGGTATCCGGCCGGGCCGCAGCGGGCCGATTCGAATGTCTGGTGCACCGCGAGGATGTTCACGTCGGCGCGGGCCCGGGGCCATTCCGTCGCGCGCAGTGCATTGTGGAACTCCGCCGCGGCACGTTTGCGAATACACGGCACCGCCGCCACGGCGACGCGTGTGCCGCGCAAGCACAACCGGAGCGTTGCCGGCCCACCGACGACGTGCAGGTTGCGGTGCGCAAGCAGCAGCGACTCGGGCAGCACGCAGCGCTCGTGGTTGCCGGGCACGATCACGACCGGCACGCCCTGCGCCGCCACGTCGAGCAGGGGCGTGATCGCAGCCGCGAGCGCGGCCTGGCTCGGGCGCGGGCGATCGAACAGGTCCCCGGCGTGGATGACCAGATCGACCTCGCCGCGCAGCGCCGGCGCGAGTCCCCGCCGATATCCCGCGACGATCTCGTCTCCGCGTCGCAGCCGCTCGTTGCGCGGCCGCGCGGGCAGGTCCACGCCGATGTGCGAATCGGCCAGGTGCAGGAATGCGAGTCCGCGGCTCATGGCGGCGAATATACCGGCGGCGCCGTCCGACCGGAAGACTATGTTCGCAATCTGTTTGGTTCCCCGTGGCGTCCGGCCGCCGGCACCGTCGTTGGAAAGCCGCCCAGCTCCGCGGCGCGCTTGCGATCGCTGGCTGCCTCGTCGTGACAGCCGGCGCGCTCGGCTGCGTCGGCCGCGAGGCGGTAGAGTTCCGCGTAGAAGACCGCCAGTTGCCGCTCGGCCTCGCCGGCCGGTGGCCGCTGGGGGCCGAGCGAGCGGACCACCGGCGGCTGATGGGCCAGGGCATCGCGCAGTATCGCAACCGCGGCGGCCGAGTCGCCGTATCGCGCCGCCTGGCGGAGCTTCACGGCGTAGTAAACCCGAAACCCGCTCTCGACGTCCGCCGGCCGCACGCGCGTCGTGCCGGGCGCCTCGACGCTGATCGTAAGGAGCATACCCGCGCCCGTCGCCATCACGATCCCTGCCGACCGGCCCCACTTGCGCTGGCAAACCGCGCGTATGAGCGCCGCGCAGGTCAAGCCCGCGAAGGGAAGCAGCGCCGCCGCCAGGGGCAGCCGAAACCGCGCCAGGACCATGAACCCCACCAGCACGGCCAGGTTGGCGGCAACCAGCGCCAGCAGCGCCCCCACGCGAGCCCGTTGCCACACCGCCAGCACCATCCCCAACGCGCCCAGCGCCCACACCAGCCCGAAGGTCACGGGCAGCCGTCGCAACACGGACGAATAGACCTGGCCGTAGTACACGTTGGCGTTGTTGGGCTCCTCGAACGTACACATCACCGCCATCACCTTGATGCCGAGCAGGCGCAGGTAGTTCGCCGGCGACGGATGGGTCCTGAGCGTCTGGAACACCGTCGGGAGAAATGCTCCGCCGGTCTTGCCCAACACCCGGGCCGCGCTGTCGTAGTCCCATCCGACGTGCCCCGAGCGGGCCGCGTTCGACAGTGCGAAGGTAACCGCTCCACCGCTGGCGGTTCGCAGGGGCGGCGCTCCGACACGGATGTTCCGTCCGACGGCCGGGGCGAACCCGACCGCACAACCCAATGCGAACACCGCCGCCCTTTTCGTCCGGTTCCGGCGCTTTCCGGGTGCCCCCAGCAGCGCCAGCCCCACCCCAACCGGCAGCATCAGCACATGATGGGCCTTGAGCATCATCGCCACGCCGACGATGAGCCCCGCGGCGGCCCAGTCCAGCGACCGCTCCCGCCGGCGCGCCCGGTCGAACATCAGCACGATCAGCAGGCCGAAGAAGGTAATCAGCGTTGTCCGCAGCAGCGTAAACTCATAGAACAGCAGCGGCGCATAGAGCAGCATCAGCAGTGCGGCAATCACGGCCGCCAAATCGCCGAAATGCCGCCGCGTGATGAAGTAGACCAGCAGGCCCGACGCCACGCCGATCAGATTCTGCAGCGCGTAGATCCAGCCGGCGGCCACGCCCAGCGCGGCGTAAACCGCGGCAAGCAGGTACGGATAGAGCGGATCCTGGTAGGTACCGCGCCCGCCGCACCACTGGCGCCAAAGTGCCGCGACCGGGTCATCGGGGTGCGCCGCGACAATCGCCGCCCAGCGCCTCGGATAGTGCTCGGCGAACCTCTCGGCCACGCGGCGGTGCCAGAGGTGCTGTGGCGGATCGACATGGGCCGACCAGCGATCGCCATCCATGATCGCGAGGGCCCACGCATGGAAGTAATTCATGTCCGTCTGTTCCCACTCGTAGAACCAGAAGCACGGGCTGGCGGCCAGCTCGACGAAGACGGCGATACGCAGGGTCAGCGCCAGCACGATCAGCCCGGCGACGGTGAGCCGCCGATGGGCCCGCAGCCACGATTCGAAGGGGGACTCCGCCGTCGGCGCCGCTGCCGCCGGTTCCGGTAAGTGAGACGTCATCATCGTTCGGATTATACGAGATGCGCCTTCGTTCGCCCCGTGGCACCGGCTGCAACCCTTGGTGGGCGCGCCGTGAACGCCGGGACCCCGCCGGTGAGATTCCCCGGAAACGCCAGCCCCGCCGGCGCCCCCCCCGCGGCCGGCGCGGGTGCCGGGTGCGTGACGGATTCGGCGGAGCATGGTACGCTTCACAACGATGATGTGCTGAATCCGCAGATTCGGTTTTCAGCAATCGGGTATCCAGCGGTCTTGTCTGGGCCAAGCAACCGGGAACCGATATGTCGAAAGACGGAACGCGATTCGAGTTTCACACCGGGCAGCGGGCCGGTGGCGGCAGTACACTGATCGTCCCGCTCGCCACGCAACCCAAACCGGCCATGCAGCTCGTCAGCCAGGTGGATGCGCTCTGCGACGACGCCGTCTCCGAGTTGCTCTCCGTCGGCGCCGCCGGACGCGAGGTCGGCACGCTGGCCCACACCACGCGCAGCGGCCTCTATCGGCGAATCGTCGTCGTCAATCTCGGCGAGGCCAAGCTCTGCCGGGCGCATCGCATCCGCAAGGCCGCGGCCTGCTGCGCCCGCTGGCTCATCGGCCAGCGGATCCGCTCGGCCACGCTCTGGATCGACGGGCTCTTTTCCGACGTCGTCGAACGGCCCGTCTCGGAGTGGGCCTGCGGGATGGCGCTGGCGGGCTTTCGCTTCGCGCCCTACCGCGCGGCCGACGACGAGAAGCCGACCAGGATCCGCATCAAGGCCGCTTCCGGGGATCGGGCGTACCTCACCGCCAAGATGCCGCGCATCCGCGAGGCGGTGCGCCTGGCCGAATCGGTCAACTACGCCCGCTACCTCGCCCACCTGCCCGCCAACGTCATCAATCCGCAGACGCTGGCCGGCGAGGCCCGGCGGCTGGCCCGCCACAGCAAGCTCAAGTGCAGCGTTCTCGACTTCGCCGCCGTCAAACGCATGGGTATGGGCGGGCTGATGGCGGTCGGCGGCGGAGCGCAGCACAAGCCGTGCCTGATCCGGCTCGAATACCGCGGCGCACCGCGGTCGCGGGCCAACACCGTCCTGGTCGGCAAGGCGATCACGTTCGACACCGGCGGCTATTCGCTCAAGACGCCCGGCGGCATGGAAACCATGAAGTTCGACAAGTGCGGCGGGGCCACCGTCATGGCGATCCTGCGGGCCGTCGCCGATCTCAAACTGCACGCCAACGTGGTGGGGTTGATCGCCGCGGCGGAAAACATGGTTTCCGCCCAGTCGTACCGTCCGGGCGACATCCTCACGATGGCCAGCGGCAAGACCGTCGAGGTCACGAACACCGACGCCGAAGGCCGCCTCGTACTGGCCGACGCGCTCTGGTACGCCCAGAAACACTGCAAGCCGACCGCCCTGATCGACTTCGCCACGCTGACCGGCGGCGTGGTCACCGCGCTGGGCAAGGCGGCCGCCGGGCTGATGAGCAACGACGACGAGCTGTCGGCGGCGCTGGGCGAGTCGGGCCGGCGGACGCACGAGCGGCTCTGGCGCCTGCCCCTGTGGGACGACTACCGCGAGCTCATCAAGGCCCAGGACGCCGACATCCAGAACTCGGGCAACAAGCGCCACGCCCACCCGATCGTGGGGGGCATCTTCCTCAAGGAATTCGTGGACCAGAAGGTTCCGTGGGCGCACATCGACATCGCCGGCCCGGCCACCGACGATTCGGGCAAACACGCCACCGGCTTCGGCGTTCGGCTGATTCTCGATTACCTTCAGCGGCGCTGAGCGGCGGATTCCCACGCCGACGGCAGCGGGAGCAGCGAGCGATCATGGACGCAGCACAGGCATCGCAGGCCGGCCGGGTCGATCTGCCGCGCATCGAGCGCGCCGTGCGGGAGATCCTCATCGCGATCGGCGAAGACCCCGACCGCGAGGGGTTGAAGAAGACGCCCAGCCGCGTCGCGCGGATGTACGCCGAGTTGTTCTCGGGATTGCACGAGAACCCCGAGCAGCACCTGGTCACGACGTTCGACGAGGACCACCACGAGCTGGTGGCGCTGCGCGACATCCCCTTCAACAGCATGTGCGAACACCACCTCATGCCGTTCGAGGGCCGGGCCCACATCGCCTACATCCCCGGCGGGAAGATCGTCGGGCTGTCGAAGCTGGCGCGCATCGTGGACGCCTACGCCCGGCGGCCGCAGGTTCAGGAGCGGCTCACGTCGCAGATCGCCGACCTGCTGGCGGAGAAGGTCCACGTCAAGGGTTGCGCCGTGGTGATCGAGGCCGTGCACACCTGCATGACCTGCCGCGGCGTCCGCAAGCCCGGCAGCATGATGGTCACGTCCGCGCTGCGCGGGCTGATGCAGACCGTGGACAAGACGCGGGCCGAGGCGCTGGCGATTCTGCGAGGGTAGGCGGGCGCCGCGCTGACACTTGTTGAGGAGCGTTTGCACGTGTTCGACCGACTCTGCTTGTTTGCCGCCGGAGCCGTGTGCCTGTTGGCCGGCTGCGCGGCGCCGCGCCACATCGACCTCACCCGGCACACCGGTGGCAGCGCGTTCCTGTTCCACCAGTTCCAGAGCTACGATGGGAAGACCGGCCGGCCGCTCGATTTCGCGACCGTGGCGCAGCGCTGCGCCACGGCGGACGTCGTCCTGCTCGGCGAGCGTCACGGCGACGCGGTCTGCAACCAGCTCGAAGCGCAGCTCCTTTATGCCCTGCTCGAAACCCGGCGCCCGCTGGCGCTGGCCATGGAGTTCTTCGAAGCCGACCAGCAAGCCGCGCTGGACGCCTATCTCGACGGGCGACTCGACGAGCCCGGTTTCATCGAGCAGTCCCATCGGCCGAAGTCGTATCTCAACACGCATCGCCCGTTGATCGAGCTTTGCCGGGCGGCGCGCGTGCCGGTGATCGCCGCGAACACGCCGCGGCGGCTCGTCAAGGCGTTTCGCAAGTCGGGCAAGGACTACGCCGCGTTCCGGGCGTCGCTCGGGCCGGCCGATCGGCAGTGGCTCCCGCCGGACTTCAGCTACATCGAGGGTGATTACCGCACGCACTTTGCCGAAGCGATGGGCGTGACGCCGCAGTCCCCGCCGGCCAAGGGCGCGCAGCAGTCGGCCACGGCCGCGTCGCAACCCGCCGATCGCGCCCCGGCGTCCCGCCCGGCGGGCATGCCTCATACGCTCGACTGGAAGAAGTTCTACCTCGCCCAGCTGTTGTGGGACGAGGCCATGTCGGATGCGATTGCGCGCTATCGCCGGCGCTATCCGCGCCGCCGGGTCATGCTCGTCGTGGGTGGTTTTCACGTGGAGAACGAGGGCGGGACGTTCCAGAAACTGCGGAAAAAGGCGCCCCGGGCCCGCATCGTCACGCTGGCGTACCGCTCGCATCCCGACGGACAGTTCGCCTTCGACGATGAGGACCGCGGCGCCGGCGACGTCGTGATCTACGGACTCACGCCGCCCAAACCCGAACACAAACCCACCAGCCGGCCGGCCTCGCAACCGGCAAGCCAGCCGGCGGCGACACAACCGGCGGAGCACTCCGCCCCAACGTCCACGGCGTCCTTGCCGGCGAGCCGACCCGCGCATCGGACCTCGCCCCACCCGGCGCACCCCGCGCATCCGATCCCGCACGATCCGGCTCACAAGCACGCGCCGCCGCACAAGACCAACCCCGGCGGCTGACGCGCACGCGCTGCTTGTCACTTGCAATTCGGTATTCGCCCCGCGCTGCTTTGCAGAGGCAGCGCCCCTATTTCACCAGGATGGCGGCGAGAATGATGTTCACCAGGATGCTGACGGCCGCGATCAGGCCGAGGGCGATCGTCAGGCCCATCGGGGCGCCGGGTTTGCGGGGCGCGACGGGCTCGCGCTCCACGGCCTGCGTCTCGCCCGATTCGAGCTTGGCGAACACGTCCTGGCCGAGCGACTGCTCCGCGTACTTCGGCGGCTGGCCGCGGGCCAGCAGGTCGAGGTCCTCGATGATTTCGCGGCAGTTCTGATAGCGTTCTTCGCGGTTCTTGGCCATCATCTTTTCGATGGTCGCCGCGAAGCCGGCCGTCAGTTGCGTGTTGATGTGGTCCGGTGGCGTGAGCGGTTCCTTGAGGTGCTTGTGCATCACCGCCGACGGCGTCGGTCCCTCGAACGGCACGCGGCCCGTGACCATGTGGTACGCGGTGGCCCCCAGCGAGTAGATGTCCGCCCGGTGGTCGATGTTGACCTCGCCGCGGATCTGTTCGGGGCTGATGTAGTACGGCGTGCCGTAGGCCCGGCCGGCCTCGGCCATCGCCGCTTCGACATCCGACGCCGCCCGCGCCAGACCCATGTCCGCCAGCTTGGCGACGTGGTCCTTCGTGAGCATGATGTTCTTGGGCTTGACGTCGCGGTGGATGATGCCGCGCTCGTGGGCGTGCTGGAGCGCGGCGGCGACCTGGCGGATGATGCGGATGGCCTCGTCTTCGGGGTAGACGCGGTTCTGGACGATTTCGTCGTAGACGGTATCGCCCTCGACGTACTCCATCACGAAGTAGTGATAGCCGCCCGATTCGCCGACATCGATGGCCTGGACAATGTTGTTGTGGTTCAACGCGGCGGCGGCCTTGCCCTCGCGGTAGAAGCGCTCGACGAATTCCTTGTTCTTGCTGAGCCGCTTGGGCAGCACCTTGATCGCGACGGTGCGATCGAGGCTGAGCTGCTTGGCCTTGTAGACGACGGCCATGGCCCCGGCGCCGATCTTCTTCTGAAGCTGATAGCCCGGAATCTGCTGGGCCGGCCGGCCGCCGGAGTCTTCGCTGTCGCCGAGGGCGCGTTGGAGTTGTGTGCGGGTAAGAAAGCCCAAATCGACCAGGATTTCGCCTACGGGTCGGTCCTTGCCGGCTTCGCCGAGCTTGCGCTTGCGCTGGACGGCCTCGCGCAACTCTTCCTTGCTCACAAGGTTGCGCTCTACCAAAATGCGAGCGACCTGGCTATCTTCAGGGGCGTCGGACACCTGCGCCTTTCCGTTGGCTTGGTCAGGTTTTTCGGCTTAGTCGCGTGATTCTAGGCACTTGCAAACAGCCGGTCAATGAACACCACGAGCCCCGCCAACCCGCCTTGCCGCCCCAACCTGCCGCACCCGCGCGGTTTTCTTTCTCGGACGCAGATTCTCGCTGCATCCATACTGTTGTTTATATCGGTCGTTTCGGCCGGAGCGGATGAGGTTCCCCTGACCGATCAGACGGTGGACGATGCGATCCAGCGCGCAGCGGCCTGGATCAAGTCCCAGCGAAACGAAGCCGGCCACTGGGAGCACGGGGAAGACACCAAGGCCCGGTTCTGGGCCGGTGACAGCGCGCTGGCCTTGCTGGCCCTGCTGTACGCCGGTCAGAACCCGCGTGCGTCCGATATGCAGGCATCGCTCGAATGGCTCGCCGCCCAGCCCATGAAGGCGACGTACACCCGCGGCACGCGCGCCCACGTCTTCGCGCTGGTGCCCGGACGCAGGTACCGCGGCCAGCTGCAGGAGGACCTTCGCTGGCTCGTCCGGGCCGTACATCCCCCCAGCTCGGCGCACGCCGGCGCTTACGGATACCTGTCGATGCAGGAGGCGCGCGGCGGCTGGTACGACAACTCGAACAGCCAGTTCGGCGTGCTGGGAGTCTGGATGGCGACCGAGTCGGGCGCGCACGCCGGTGATCTCAAGAAATACTGGACGCAGGTGGAGAAGCACTGGCTCAGCGACCAGCGGCCCGACGGCGGCTGGGCCTACCAGGATCAGCAGAACAGCACCGGCAGCATGACCGCCGCGGGGCTCGCGACGCTCTACGTCGTGCTCGATCACCTGCACGCCGGCGGCGGCAAGCAGGCCCAGCCGCTCCTCGACGCGATCGAGCGCGGGCTCGACTGGCTCGGCCGGAACTTCACCACCGAAAACCCGCGCGGCGCCCGCCAGTGGAAGTATTACTACCTGTACGGCGTGGAGCGCGTCGGGCGGGCCAGCGGCCGCAAGTACCTGCGCAGCGTGGACTGGTTCCGGATCGGGGCGGCCGAGCTGCTCAACGCGCAGCGCGAGGACGGAAGCTGGGACAGCCAGTTGCGCGACACCTGCTTCGCGCTGATGTTCCTGTGCCACGGCCGCGCCCCGCTGCTGTTCAACAAGCTCGACTTCGGCGGCGACTGGAACAACTACCTGCGCGACGTGGCCGGGCTCGATCGCTACGCCCAGCACGCCTTCGAGCGTCTGCTGAACTGGCAGATCGTCTCGCTGGACGGCAACCCGGACGACCTGCTCGAAGCCCCGGTCCTCTACCTGACCGGGCGCGACGCGTGGACGCCGACCGAACGGCAGGTCCGGCGATTGCGCGAGTACTGCCTGCGCGGCGGCCTGCTGCTTGCGGTCGTGCAGCAGGGCGGCGACGGTTTTGCCGAGTCGATGCGAAGCCTCGCCGCGGCGATGTTCCCGCAGTATCCGCTCGCCGAGCTTCCCGCCACGCACCCGCTGTTTACCGGGCAGGTACAGTTCTCGATCCCCAAGCCGCCGAGAGTGCTCGCGGTCCACAACGGCGTGCGCACGCTGGTGCTGGTGTGCACCGAGGACATCGCCCGGACGTGGAACCGCTACCGGGTTGGCGCGACGCCGCGCGAGTTCTGGCTGGGCTGCAACGTGTACATGTACGCCACCGACAAGCGCATCGTCCGCAGCCGCCTGCAAACGCCGGCGATTACCGCCAAACCCGTGAAGATTCGCCGCACGATCGAGGTTGCCCGCGTCCGCTACGCCGGCGACTGGAACGTCGAGCCCCGCGGCTGGCCGCGGCTCGCGGCGTGGATGAACAACACGACCGCGACACGGCTGCTGGTCGAGCCGGAGGTAACGCTCGATTCGGCGGCGCTGCGCGATTTTCGCGTCGCGTACATGACGGGGACCAGGGCGTTCAAGCTCACCGCGCGTGAGCGCGCGGGGCTGCGGAGGTTCCTGGCCAACGGCGGAACGCTCCTCGCGGACGCCGCCGGCGGATCGACGGAGTTCCGGCGTTCGCTTGAACGCGAGTTGACGGCGCTGCTCGGCCGCCCGCCCGAGAACCTCCGGGCCGACCATCCCATCCTGACCGGCGCGGGCATCGCGGGCGCAAGGCCGCTGAGCAACGTCGGCTATCGCCGGGCGGTTCGCCGGCCGGGCCGGGGCAAGCGGCCACCGCCGCTGCGCGCGTTTGTGCGTGGTCGCCGGGCGGTTGTGATCTACTCGCCGCTGGACATCAGCGCGGGGCTGCTGGGAACGCAGGTGTTCGGCTGCCGCGGCTATGCCCCCGAATCGGCGCTGGCGGTCGTCCGCAACATGCTGCTCTACGCGAGCCTGAGCTCGGGCGAAAAGGCCCGCTTGCAGAAAGGCGGCTGACTCGTCTTGCGAAGCCGGCCGCGGCGCGCCGGCCGCAAACTGCGTCACTGCGGGAGATCCTCATGAAAACGGCGTGGACGATCGCATTGCTCGCCGCCGCAACACTCACAGGTACGGCGTGCGAGGCATACGCCCGGGACGCCCCGAGCGTCGAATCCCTCTTCGATGGAAGAACCCTCGACGGATGGGTGCAGCGCGGCGGCGAGGCGCACTATGCCGTGCAAGACGGCGTGATCGTCGGCACGACGGTGCCCCGCACGCCCAACAGTTTTCTGTGCACGAAACGCCGTTTTGGCGACTTCGAGCTGTGGCTGGAGTTCCTCGTCGATCCCAAGCTCAATTCGGGCATCCAGG
>CAYRXN010000132.1:0-4088 GCA_964428275.1 uncultured Planctomycetales bacterium
CACATCTCTGCCCCGGCGGGCGGTCTCCGCGGCTGTGGGTTGCCGTGCTCCTCGTGGGGGCGGCGGCGCTGCCCGCGGCCCGGGCGCGACAGGAAGCCGCCGACGGCATGCGCATCCGGCGGGTCGAGGTTCGCGGCCTTCAGACCATCAGCGAGGGTTTCGTTCGCCGAATCATCAAGACGCGCGCCGGCCAGGTGCTCAGCCGCAAACAGGTCCAGGACGATGTGCGCGAGCTCTGGCGCAGCCGCAAGTTCGTCAACGTGTTCGCCGACACCGCGGTCGAGGGCGGCCAGGCCGTCGTCACGTTCCATTTCGAGGAGCGGCCGGAGATCGCGGGGGTCGAGATCATCGGCAACAAGCAGTTTACCGACGCCCAGCTCTTCAACGAGCTGAGCTTCGCGGCCGGCAGCCCGCTCGATCTGTTCGCGATCAACGAGGGACTCGCCAACATCGAACGCAAGTATCGCGAGAAGGGTTTCTACTACGTCCAGGTGACGCTCGACGAGCAGGCCCTGAAAAACGAGCGGCGGGTCGTGTACCGCATCATCGAGGGGCCGCGGGTCCGGGTGCGCAAGATCGAGATCGAGGGCGTGCACGCGTTTCCCGAGCCGCGCATCCGGCTGAAGATCCGCAGCAAGACCTACCTGTGGATCCTGCGCAGCGGCGCGCTCGACCAGGAGCAGGTCGAACGCGACGCCCAGGAAATCCAGACGTTCTACCGCAAGGAGGGCTTTCTCGACGCGCGCGTCGGCTATCGACTCGATTTCGAATCGGTCAACCGCGAAGACGTCAAGCTGGTGTTCGTGGTCGAGGAGGGACCGCGCTACGCGATCCAGGAGATCCGGATTCGCGGAAACGAGGCGTTCGCCGAAGAGCGCATCCGGGCGGACCTCAAGCTCGCCCCCGGCGACGTGCTGCGCGACGAGAACCTCCAGGAGGACGTCAAGCGCATCGAAGACACCTACGGCGAGATCGGCTACGTCGATGCGCGCGTGACCACCAGCTACGACTACCTCGAACGGCCCGGCCTGATCGTGCTCAACTTCGACATCTACGAAGGGCCGCGCTCGCGCTTCGGGCGCATCACCGTCCGCGGCAACGAACACACCAAGGACGAAGTCGTGCGGCGCGAGCTGCGGTTTTATCCTGACGAAGACTACAACATCATCGCCACGCGCGACGCCGAACAGCGGCTCTACAACACCGGCTTGTTCAACCGGGCCACGATTACGCCGCTCAAGGACGTGGGCGGCTATCGCGAAGCGCTGGTCGAGGTCGAGGAGGCCGACACGGTCAACTTCCTGATCGGCGTCGGCGTCAGCACCGACAGCGGCGTGCTCGGATCGCTGACCATCAACAACCGCAACTTCGACCTGTTCGACTGGCCGCGCACCTGGGGCGAGTTCTTCCGCGGCCAGGCCTTTCGCGGCGACGGGCAGCGCCTGCGGTTCCAGGCCGAGCCGGGCACCGAGATGACCCGCTTCCGCATCGACTTCACCGAGCCGTATCTGCTGGACCGCCCCCTGCGTTACGACGTGTCGCTGTATCTCTATCAGCGCGGCCGGGCGTCCTACGACGAACAGCGCCTCGGCTTCACCACGTCGCTGAGCAAGCGCTTCGAGACCGGGATGTTCGCCGGCTGGGCCGTCGAGGGGGCCTTGCGATTCGAGGGGGTGAAGATCGACAACCTGCGTCCGCTGGCCGCCAACGACATCGTCGATGCCAAGGGCAGCGATTTCCTGACCAGCGTCAAGGCCACGATCGTGCGCGATACCACCGACAGCCGGCTCATCCCGACGCGGGGGTACCGCTTCTCGCTGGGGTGGGAGCAGGTCGGCGCGCTGGGCGGCGAATACTCGTTCGGCAAGCCGTTCGCCAGCTTCGGCTGGTACAAGACCGTGCGCACCGACGTGTTCGACCGCAAGAGCGTGCTCGCCGCACGGGCCGACCTGGGGTACATCGTGGGGAACCATGCCCCGGTATACGAGCGTTTCTACGGCGGCGGCTTCGGCTCGATTCGCGGGTTCGAGTATCACGGCGTCTCGCCGCGGGCGGGCATCTTCGACGACCGCGTGGGCGGGAAGTTCATCGTGCTCACCGGGGCGGAATACTCGGTCCCGCTGTACGCGAAGAACATCCGCGGCGTGACCTTTATCGACATGGGAACGGTGGAGGAGGAGTTCGGGATCACGTCGTGGCGCGTCGCCGTGGGCTTCGGGCTGCGCGTGCACGTGAACTTCTTCGGCCCGGTGCCGATCGTGCTGGATTTCGGCTTCCCGATCGCGAAAGAGGACGACGACGACACGCGGGTGTTCACGTTCTCGTTCGGGGCGTCGTTCTGATTTCCGGCCCGGTGGTGCCATTGCCGGCCGGGCACCTGTGCGTAACGCCTTGTGGGGCAAGGTGTTACGTGTTCTTGTGGAAGTGGTTCGGGCTTTTTCGTTTTTTCGGTCGTTCGTGGGGTAAGGGGGCTTGACAACCGTTTTGTTGGCGGTACTATCCTCGGTCCGCCGATTGGGGGTGCGGGCGGCGATCGGGGCGACCCGGTGGCGAGCTCTGGGGCGGAACGGGGCGGCGGAGGCAGGCCAGGCGGCGGCAGGTCCGCCGTGGGCGGAACTCTGGGAGTACAGGGCTCGTAGCTCAGTTGGTTAGAGCGCATCCCTGATAAGGATGAGGTCATAGGTTCGAATCCTATCGGGCCCAATAGGGCGCCCGAGGCGATCTCGGACGCAGTGGAGCGCAGCAGGGATGTCGGACTGGCTGATTCTGATTGGATTCGGCGTCCTGCTGTTTCTCGCGGGCTGGTCGATGGTCCGCGGTGGCGGCGGCTCGTGAGGGACCGGCGGATGTGGCTAGGCGTGTCCTGGCCGGCGGACCCGGGGCCGTAGCTCAATCGGGAGAGCGCCGCGTTTGCAACGCGGAGGTTGCCGGTTCGATCCCGGTCGGCTCCACTTGACAGCGACAGCAGCTTGCAGTAAGCTTCCGGTCTTCGGCCAAAATGGAAGGCCGCAAGCCTGCGGCAAGCAGGGGTCGGCGGTTGCGTCGGCTTTGATCTGTGACAAGTGCATAAGTGGATGCGGGTATACGTATCACGGTTTGATCACAGCGTTTCATAAATGTGGTCAAGCTAGTAAGGGTGCATGGTGGATGCCTAGGCGTACAGAGGCGATGAAGGACGTTGTAGGCTGCGATAAGCTCCGGGGAGTGGCCAAACACACTTTGATCCGGAGATCTCCGAATGGGGCAACCCGGCGGTACTGGGCAACCAGATACCGTCACCGGCGGCTGAATGCATAGGCCGTCTGGAGCGAACCCAGGGAACTGAAACATCTAAGTACCTGGAGGAAAGGAAATCAACCGAGACTCCGTAAGTAGCGGCGAGCGAAAGCGGATGAGCCCATGGCTGCGAGCCATACGTTGTCGCGAACCTAACCGAATGGTCTGGAAAGGCCGACCACAGCGGGTGACAGTCCCTTAGGTGTCAGGAGAGCGGCAGCGGTCGAGTAGGTCGGAGCTCGTGGAACTCTGACTGAACGCGGGAGGCCCACCTTCCAAGGCTAAGTACTCCTGTACGACCGATAGTGCACAAGTAATGCGAATGAAAGGTGAAAAGCACCCCTTCTAGGGGAGTTAAAAGTACCTGAAACCATGTACCTACAAGCTGTAGGAGCCCGATTCCGCCTCGTGCGGACGGGTGACTGCGTACCTTTTGCATAATGGACCGGCGAGTTATCGTATACGGCAAGGCTAAGCGCTTCCGGCGCGGAGTCGCAGCGAAAGCGAGTCTGAACAGGGCGATTCGAGTCGTATGCGGTAGACCCGAAACCGAGTGATCTACCCATGGGCAGGTTGAAGGGGCGGTAAAACGCCCTGGAGGACCGAAGCCGTAAACGTTGAAAAGTTTTGGCATGACCTGTGGGGAGGAGTAAAAGTCTAATCAAACTCGGAGATATCTGGTTCTCCCCGAAATGCCTTTAGGGGCAGCCTCGGGCCACTACTTCGCGGGGGTAGAGCGACTGAATGCGACGAGGGCCCTTCCCGGGTACCTCCCGCAATCAAACTCCGAATACCGCGAAGACTATCCCGGG